>DVLB01000117.1 GCA_018715695.1 Candidatus Galloscillospira stercoripullorum | reverse complement strand
GCTCAATGACGCGCGCCTGTGCAGTGTGCGCCGCTTCTCCGTGGAGGAGCGGCTGGAGCGGATGATCTATCTCGCCGAGGAGTGTGGCGTTGAGGCCAAGTTCGCGGCGGGGACGCAGCTGTTTTAAGAGCACGCTATCCGGGGCCGAGAGGCCCCGGATAGATTTTTTTCCTGAAAAAGAGCGAAAATAGAAAAATGGCTCTTGCAATTTTACGAGAGCTGTGCTATTATTTATAAGCTGTCTGGTGTGACAGTATGCGGCTGTAGCTCAGTTGGATAGAGTGTTTGGCTACGAACCAAAAGGTCGGGGGTTCGAATCCCTTCAGCCGTACCAAAATCGAGAAATCCGAATCTGTTTGCCGTAGGCAACGGATTCGGGTTTTTCGTTTCCCTGCATGAAACGGCATAGGCCCGGCGCAGAGAGCGCGGCGGCGGTATCACCACGATACCGCCGCCGTTTTTCTGCCCATACGGCCCGAATTTCCAGCGGGAGGGAAAATCTGCAATTTCAGCACTTTTTCAGTGAGAGGAAATTTCTGCAGTTTCAGCAGTGTTTGAGCGTGTGTTACAGTTTTCAGCAGTCGTGTCATGCGGCATGATACACTGCTGAAAACTGGCGTCGCTCCGCTCCAAAACAAGTCCATATATGCGGCAAAAAATCATGTTTCTGCAAACTGCTGATTTTCAGCAGTTTTTGAACCGTGATTTCAGCAATTTTCAGCAGTGAAAATTGCATCATATATGGACGCTTTTTCGCCCCGCGGCGCCTCCGGCGCCAAAGCGGGGCGAAAACATTCTTAAGGGCATAAGGGGTCCTGACACGCCGCCGGTTTCACCGTCTGCGTGGCCGGCACAGCCGGCAGGACTGAACGGGAGAGGGGCGGATTTTCCGCCCCTCTCCCGTTCACCCCGGGACCTGCCTTGCGGCAGATCCCGGGGCCCTTACTGCGCGTCGGCTCACGCCGCCGCTTGCCCTCCGGGTGCCCTCTTACGACAGCGACAGGGGCGGGACGCTTGCGCGCCCCGCCCCTGCCGCTGTCTGCCCGCCTACGGCGGATTTTTCTTGGATGGATATAAGGGCGCAAGCGCCCGCCCCACATCCGCGCCGGGGGGCCTTGAAGCCCTGATCCCCCAGCAACGGCCAAAGACACGCCAGCGGAGACGCCTCCCCATGTATTCCTCTATCGGTCGGCAAGCGGTCCCCATGGACCAGGGGGAGCGCTGGCTCGCCAGCGCAGGAGTAGAAGCGAAGCTGGTAGCCGAGGAGCGGCTGGAACACCGTGCCGCAAGTTGATGAATTGCTTGATTTTTGCCGCGGTATGGTGTAAAATATAGCCGGAAACGCAATAAAGCGGCAGCCCGCAGGGTGCTACCAACACCCTACGGGCCTATGATGAGTGTTCGTACCACTCAACACAACAGTCCAAGTGACTGCACCGTAGCCTTATTATACCCAGACAAAGCCCTTTTTGCAAGGGCGAAAGGCGGGGGATAGGGCCTATTGTGTTACGCTCTGAATGATTCAGGCGGTGTTGAGTATTTACGCTTGACACCGCTTTTTGCGTTTCCGGCAGACCCCGCGCGGTCCGGGGAGGGGCCTTTCCGGCCTCTCCCCAAGACCGCCCTGTCGGAAACCAACTTTCCCGGCGTCAGCGCCTATTTTCTATCATAAAGGAGGAAGAGAAGGATGATGAAAAACATGAAGAAGAACCGAACCATTCGCCTGCTGTCCCTGTGCCTGAGCCTTGTGGTGGCCCTGGGGCTGGCCGCCCCGGCTGCCGCCGCTGGGCAGTCCACCAGCGGCTACGAGGAGATAGCCTCAGACGATTATAAGATGATTAGCCGGTGGGGTGGACAAACCTCCCACTTTGGCAGTAACATTCTGGACTTCTACATTTTAGACCGCTATGGGGATTACTCCCATAGCAGCGGTGGCCCCACCGACGGCAATCTTCTGGCCGTGTCGGGCATCCTGATGATAGATGGGCTGGAGGAGGTCCGGGTGACGTGCGGCGGCGTGTCCAGGACTGTGCCGGCCAGCAGCGGCCGGGAATTCTCTCTGAAGCTGACCCTGACCCACAGCGGCACCGCCGCGATGGAGGTGGCCACCCGCCGCAGCGGGGAGACAACGTTCCGAAATGTGACCCACGGTCAGTACCTATTCCAGCGGATGCCCGACGGCGGCTATGAGTTCCTCACTTCCGACCCCTCTGTGGCAACGTACGACAGCCGCGGCGCCCTGAACTCCATCGGCATCAACGACCCCGAGCCGGCCAACCAGCTGGCCCGGCCGGTGCCCGCCTCGGTGGCGGCCATGTCCGCGCAGATCGTGGGGGATGAGACCGACACCTACGGCAAGATGTTCCTGCTTTATAAATGGGTGGTGGACAACATCGCCCACGACACCGCCATGGAGAGCGGCGCGGCCCAGGCGGTGACCGACTCGGAGGGCGTCCTGACCCTCCGCCGGAGCAACTCTGCCGGGTACGCCAACCTGCTGCGGGACCTGCTGCTGGCCCAGCGCATCCCGGCCATGACCTGCCAGACGGAGTATCTGCCCAGCGGCTCCTACGCCACCCCCGGCGTCCGTGGCGTGCCCCACAGCCATGTGGAGGCGTACATGGATGATGGAAATTCATTCATCTTTGGCGGCAAGCGGTGGGTCTTCATGGACCCGGCCGCGGACTCCCTGAACACCTACACTGGCGGCACCCTCCACACCGAGGGCGCCAACGGCTACAACACCTTCGACCTCAGGTGGGGCCGCAATATGCTCTCCCTGTCCTACAAGTATGTGGACCGAAGCGGCCTGACCCACATCGACAACGGCGACGGCTTCATCCTGGGCGGCGAGAACTTCACCGAGGTGTGGGGGTACAACGGCCCCGGCGGTGAGGTGACCATCCCCGACGGTATCACGAGGATCAGCGAGGGGGCCTTCGCCGGCCGGACGGACATCACCGCCGTAAACTTCCCGGAGAACCCCCTGCGGATCGAGGAGGGTGCGTTCCGGGGCTGCACCGGCCTGACGGAGCTGGACTTCCCCGACACCATCGACTTCATCGGCTCCTACGCCTTCGCCGGCTGCACCGGCCTGGAACACGTCCATCTGGGCCAGGTCGATAGCCGCACCACCATCCAGACATACGCCTTCGCCGGCTGCACCGGCCTGAAGAGCATCTACATCCCCCATATGTACACCTTCGCCCCCTATGTCTTCGCCGGTTCCGGCATCCGGGTGCTGCAGTTCGCCGACGACTACAGCTTCGCCATGTACAACACCAGATATTCCTTCTCCGATATCCCGTACCTGATGGCGGTGGAGCTGCCGGGCAGCGGCAATTTTGACCAGATCGAGGACTATGCGTTCAACGAGGAAGGCCGGGTGCTGGAGGATCCTCTCCAGATCTATTACAAGGGCAACGGGGAGGAGTGGGACAACCTCGTCATCGAGATCGGCAACGAGATCCTCTGGGAGGGGTGGTGGCACTACAACAGCGGCATCCCGGAGAACATGATGGAACGGTTCCTCTCCGAGGACCTGCCCCCGGTGGAGGGCCTGAGCCTGCTGCCTGGGTACCCGGACGTCAGCGACTGGGCCCGGGAGCAGGTGGGGACGGCGGCGGAGAAGCTGCAGCTGGAGGAGGTCGACTTCCTCCGGGACACCTTTGACTACACCACCGACATCACCCGCTCGGACTTTGCGGCCCTGGCGGTACAGACCTATGAGGTGCTCACCGGCGAGGAGGTGCCGTACGCGCCGGAGGACGCCGTCTTTGCCGACAGCGTCGGCGACGAGGCCATCGCCAAGGCCTATGACCTCGGCATCATGGGCGGATACAACTCCGCTGACAGCCGCTCCGGCGTCTACGTCGGGCCGGACGACCTGATCACCCGGGAGCAGGCGGCCACCATGCTGGCCCGGCTCATGGCCACCATCGACGATGAACTCGACCGCGGCCTGATGGGTGACGTCAGCGACGTAGCCCTGCCCTTCACGGACACCATCAGCGATTGGGCTGTCGAGAACGTCAAGGTCATGTACGACAGCGGCATCATGTCCGGCACCAGCGGCGCCACCTTCTCGGCGTCGGCTAACTACACCATTGAGCAGGCAATCGTCACCATCATGCGGATTGATGAATGGGCCGCCCGTGGCGCATAATCGTACCATCATCAACACAGAAATCCCCTTTCTGCATAAGGAACCCCCGTGTATCAGCTGATACACGGGGGTGTTTTTTTACCGGGCCTCGTCCGGGCCGTTCTCTTTCTGTTCTTGCTGTTCCTGTTGTTGCTTCTTTTTCCATTCCTCAAACTCCCGCCGCCCCTCCTCGCTCGCGTAGAACGCTCGAATGTCGGGCAGCAGGCAACGGGCAAAGGATTCCAGCACATGGCGGGGAATCCCGGAATGTAAACGCGGTTCTTTCAAGATGACCGCCTCCTCTGCAATAGGATAGGCGCGGCGGTTCTCTTTCTCTATATGCCGCTTTTTTATGGCAAAATCATACCATATTCGCCGTTTCACAGCAAGTATGTTGCAGAATCTTTGTGCAAGTTGAAATCGCGCCGGAAAAACTGCTCCATATATGCGCCAGTTGTTTTTTTCGTTTTATGGCATTTTGTGGATTGTTCTGAACTTTTTCCGGCTCATTGATTCCCCCGTGGGGATATGGTAGCATTTAGGAAAAGAAAGGGGCGTCCCGTCCCCGTGGAGCATATCAGAAATCCCCCGACTGTCAAGGCTGAACTTCGCCGATTTCATCGGGCCTTGACAGTCGGGGGATTTCCGATAATAGGTCACCAAGGGGACGCCCCATCCATGCGGCGGCAAGACCGCCCATCTTTTGACTGAAAGGAGTGCATGACAGTGAAAGCCGTCATTTACGCAAGATATTCCAGCGACAACCAGAGAGAGGAAAGCATCGAGGGGCAGATTCGGGAGTGTGAAGAATACGCCGAGCGCAACGGCCTCAAGGTGTTGTCCTGCTACATAGACCGCGCCCTCTCCGCCAAGACTGACAACCGCCCCGAATTTCAGCGGATGATTCGGGACAGCGCCGGGGGCCTGTTCGATGTGGTGCTGGTGTGGAAGCTGGACCGCTTTGCCCGCAACCGCTACGACAGCGCCCATTACAAAGCGATTTTGAAGAAGAACGGCGTCAAGGTGGTGTCCGCAAGGGAAACGATTGCCGAGGACAGCACCGGGATTCTGCTGGAGAGTATGCTGGAGGGCTATGCCGAATTTTTCAGCGCCGAGTTGTCCGAGAAAGTACAGCGGGGGCTGATGGAGAACGCTCTCAAGGGGAAGAACAACGGCGGGGGGATTCCGCTGGGCTATGTGCTGAACCACCAGACACAGAAGCTGGAAATAGACCCCCTGACCGCCCCGCTGGTGGTGGAGATTTTCACCCGCTACGCCGACGGGGAGACCGTGCGCTCCATCGTGGACGACCTGAACGGGCGGGGACTTCGGAACCCAAGAGGAAAGCCGTTCCGCCTGAACAGTTTCAGCGGACTGTTGACAAATCGGAAGTACATCGGGGAATATCAGTACAAGGATGTGGTCATCCCCGGCGGTGTCCCGGCCATCGTCCCCCAAGAACTCTTTGACCGGGTGCAGAGGCGCAAGGAGCGCAACCGGCGCGCCCCGGCGGCGGCCAAGGCCGAGGTGCGGTATCTGCTCACTACCAAGCTGTTCTGCGGCAAGTGCGGGCGCATGATGGCGGGCGAGTGCGGCACCAGCCGCAAGGGGGTAAAACATCACTACTACAAGTGCGGGAGCGCCAAGCGGAAAACCGGGTGCGACAAGAAAGCCGTCCGCAAGGATTGGATAGAGGACCTCGTGGTGGAGCATACCATGCGGATGATTTTCAACGACACGGTGGTGGACGATGTGGCGGCGCTGGTGGTGACGGAACAAGACCGGGAGAACACCGACCTGCCCGCCTTGCAGAATCAGCTGGCGCAGACAGAGCGGGCCATTGAAAACCTGCTCAACGCCATTCAACAGGGCATCTTCACCGCCTCCACCAAGCAGAGGCTGGACGAACTGGAGGCGGCAAAAGAGGAGTTGACAGTCCGTATTCTCCAAGAGCAAATCGCCAAGCCCCGCATGACCGAGGAGGAGGTCCGCTTTTGGATTTGCCGGTTCCGGGAATTGGACACCACCAAGGAGGAACACCGGCAGCGGCTCATTGACAGCTTTGTCAATGCGGTCTATGTGTACGACGATAACATTCTGCTGATTTACAATTACAAGGACGGACAAGAAACGGTCCCACTGAAAGAGGCGAATGATTCGGTTTTGTCTGGCTCCTGTGTACCAAAAAAGAAAGACATCTGCTGGAAGCAGGTGTCTTTCTTTTTTGGGTTCCGCCGCCCAAAGGGCGGCTCCACTCTCCGGTGATTGAAATGCTCGGGCGAAGTGAATCCGCCCTGCGCCGAGGTTTTGCCTGCGGCAAAACGCTCGTACGGCGCAAATGCGCCGCCGGCCAGAAGGCCGTTTTGCCAGTCCTCAAGGATGTCCTTTCTTTTTTGATTCCGTCCCGCCGTGTGGGCATGGGGTTTTACCGGCGGCCATGGCGTCTTAAATGAAAGCTCGCCCCGGACACAAGTCCGGGGCGAGCTTTTTGGAGAGGCTCAGCGTCCCAGCAAGCGGAACAGCAGGGTCACCGCCTGGGCGCGGGTACAGGGAACGGAGGGATGAAAGGTGTTCTCAGAGGTGCCGGTGACCAGTCCCTGCTCCACAGCCCACCCCACAGCCGGGTAGTAATAGGCTCCCGGGTCCAGGTCCTCAAACGCCCGGGCGCCGGACGGTTTTCCGCGCCAGCGCCAGAGCAGGGTGACGAACTGCGCTCTGGTGCAGGGGCGGTCGGGCTGGAAAGCGGATTCAGAGGTCCCGGAAATGATGCCCTGCTGAGCGGCCCAGAGGATAGCGGAATAATAGGGACTGCTTTCCGAGACGTCCATGAAAGAGGGTTCGGTGTGCTCCGGCGTGGGGCACCCCGCGACCCGCCACAGCAGAGCGGCTGCCTGGGCCCGGGTGATGGATACCGCGGGGCTGAAGGAAGTGGGCGAGGTGCCCAGGACCACGCCCTGGCGCACCGCCCAAAGGACGGCCTGGCGGTAGTACGCGCTCTCCGGCACGTCGGTGAAGGGGAGGTGCTCATCATACCCCACCAGGTACTTGGAAAAGCGGCCCGTGGAGAAGCGGACCTGTTTGGTGGCGGAGTCGTAGGAAGAAGGACGGGGGAAGAGGCCGCCCTCTTCGTCCAGATAGTAGACGATGACGCCGCTTCCATCCTGACCGTCAGGGAGGGTATGGGGCAGGGAAACCACCGCCTGTCCCTGGCCAAAATGAGAGATCTCCTCCCCGCCGCTGTGCAGGCGGAGCTCAAACACGCTGGCCTCACCGGCTGCCGCTTGCTGCTTGTCATTCAGGTCCGAGGGATCAGCGGGCGTCACCGCAAGGGTGAGCTGTCCGCTTGCTGCCTGCTGGGCCACGGCGGTAATGGCGGCGGAGTCCAGCACCACCTGGGCCGCGTCGGATATTACCGTGAGAGAGGCGCTTTCGTGCTTTCCAAGGGCGTCCAGGGAGGAGACCGGGAGCCGGATCTCCACGCCTGCGGCATCTTCGCCCGACACGATGACCTCCAGTACAGGAGCGGTGCCGCTCTCCCAGGCCGCATTCAGCACACTTTCCACGGCCTGATCCATGGCGGGCGCGTCGATCTCCGCCGTTGCCATATTCCCGGAGACGGAAGGTGTGATCTGGGTGGTGACGGTGGTGCTGTCGCCGGAGGTGACCGGATCGGAGGTTTCGGGCAGGGAAGGCTCCGGCTGGGGCGGAGAGGGAGGAGGCGTTTCGGCAGGGGGGAGGGGCGGGGATGCGGGGGTGACGGAATAAGTTCCGTTTTCGTAGCTAACCGTATAGCCGGAAGGGACAAATGCCGACGGATCAGAGGAGAAGGTGCCCCCGGTGATGGAGATGCTGTTTTCCGGGGTGGTATCCAAAGCCAGTATGCCCCCCACATAGTGCCCCCCGGCGACCGAGAGGGAGGCGGGTCCCGCTCCGCCGTGAAGCAGCAGCGCCTCGCTGCGGGCCTCAAGGGTGGTATCTGTCAGGCGGAGTGCAATTCCGGCGGGAGAGGCATGGAGAGCGTGGTGGAGCCAAATCCCCCGCTCAACGCCCCGGATCAAACAGTTTTCCACCGTTGCAGTTGCGCTGCCGCGGAGCTCCATGGCCGTAAGAGGCTGCGAAAGCCCTTCCTCCGCGCCGGCAATGGTGATGTCTGAAATGTGGGCGGTGACGGCGCCGGTATCACTCCCGATCAGCAGGATGGGGAACGGCGTGTGCTGGCCGTTGCCAGAGCCAAAGCCGGCAAGCGTGACATCAAAGAGCTGGACGCTGCCGCTGGTGACGGCGATCTGTGGCGCGGAGCCCTCCGAGGCGCAGAAGATGGTAAAGCCGTTTCCGTCCAGCACCAGGTCCTTGTCGATGGTCAGGGTCTCCCGGAGGGTGACATCGCAGGGGAGAGTGAGAACGCCGCCGGAATAGGAGCGGATCTCTGCGGCCAGGTCAAACTCAAAGTCGGTATCGGAAGCGCAGCCTGTAAATGTATTGTGCTTGCCTGCGCCGGGGTCCAGGTAGGTTTGGTCGCCGGGGGCGTCATAGTAGGTTTCCTTCATAATGCCCACGGTGCACGCTGAGAGCGTGTTGCCGCTGATGCGGGTGATCTGCCCGCCCCGCAGCACCAGCACGCCGCAGGCCGTCCAGCCTTCTGCCTGCGAGCGGTAGCCATGGATGACGTTTCCGGTGATCACGGCCTGGGCGCCCAGGTCGATTTGGATTCCATTCCCCGCCGCGCCCGGATAGGGCTTGCAGTGGATAACGGAGTCGGAAATGAGGGCGCTGCCGCCTTTTACGGTGATGCTGTTTTTTGTGAAGTCGGAGAAGCGGCAGTCTTTGATGGAGACCTGGCCGGCGCTGGGACTGGCGTTTGTGCCCACCTGAATGGCGCTGGAGTTGTTGTGGGTGTTGCCGGACACGCCTTTCAGATGGATGCCGGAGAGGGAGAGGTCCACCTCTCCGCCCGCCACCTGGAGCAGCACCGGGGGCTCGCCCAGCGCCTGAAATACCGTCACATCCGGCCCTTCGCCCGTGAGCACAAGGTCTTTATCCACGGTCAGGGCCGCGTCCAGCAAATAGGTGCCGGCGGAAAAGCGGATGGTCGTACCCGGCTTGGTATCGGCGCTGTACGGCGAGGAGGCGTCCAGAATATCCTTCAAAACGGCGCCGGGATCTACCAGATAGGTCACGCCCGCCACCGGGCCAAATATGTCCCCCACCAGGCCGGGCCCATACCCGGTGCCCCAGACGCTCCAAATATTGTTCGTGGCGTCCATGGTCACCTGGTCCACGGCCACGGTCCCTTGGCGGGCGGCGGATGCGCTGATATACGCGTGCAGGGTCACGTTTTCAATCAGAGCGGAGCCCACATCCTTCTCCGGGTTTGCTGGATTGAAATAGATGGAGCCGCTAAACACCTCGCCGTTTTCCCCGTCGGGGTGGACAACGGGGAGCAGGGTGGCGTTTTTCAGCGTAAAGCTGCGGCCCATGATTTCGACGGCCTTGTTGGGCACATTCTTGCACTGAAAGTTCACGCCGTCTATGGTGATGTTATCGCCCCAGACGGAGACGAAGTCCTGCGTGGCCCAGGCTCCGTTTTCACTTTCCACCTGGCTGGTGATGACCACCCGGCCCGTACCGAGAAGGGTCAGATCATCGGCGTGCAGCGGGAAATACCAGCCGCCCTGGCCCGGCGCGTCCCAGGACGCGTACTGCTCCAGGTGTTTCTCCGTGAGGTTGTAGATGCCCTCATGGATGATCCAGGTCTGCCCGTCCTGCTGAGCGGCGACAGCGGCGGCCAGGTCATCGGCATCTCGGATCTCCACGATCGCGGAGGAAGCGGGGCGCGTATGAGACTGCTCCTGCTCCTGCGCCGGGGCGGAAAAGGGAAAAGAGGACGGCCCGGCCAGTTCCGGACGGGTCTCCGAGGAAGCGGAGGAGAGGGCCGATGTATGTATCCCGATCCCTGAAAGCTGCGCCAGCATGGACAGGGAGAGCAAAAAGCTGAAAATGCGGCGGATGGTCTGTTCCATGGTCATCTCCTTTTGGCTTTGTTCCGGCGGACTGAGACGCGCCGGGGGAAGGCACACATTATTGTAATGTGCAGCGAACAAAGCGGCACACCTTGAAAGCCAAGGCTTTCAAGGTAAAATTGCTTTGTTCAAGTGCAAGGGTTTTGTGTTGCTTTCACCCAAAACCCTTGCACCACTCACACAAGCGATATGGCGCTTGTGTGAGTATGCACATTGCAATAATGTCTCAATTGATTGAAAACGCCTGGAACCAGCCGTTTTCAATCAATCGCGCGGCATTGCCGCGCAAATAAACCGCATTGCGGTTTATTCATCAGACATTATTGTAGGGGCAGACCTCCGGGAGGGCAACAAATAAATTTTGGGAAAGGAAAGAAGATGTTCCAATTATACCAGACCGAGGAGACGGGAATGAAAAACGCCCGTCCTTTCGGACGGGCGAGGCGGCGACCAGGGGGAAAAGAGCAAAAAAATTCCCCCTCTGTGGGGGGTAGTCTGTCCTCCCCGCAGGAGACGGCTGCCGTCCTGCGGGGAGACAGTGTGGATCAAGAGAGGGAGAGGAGGTAAATGTGCATCTGGTTCCTGACAAGGATAGAATACCAGATGGGGGAGAAAAATGATGGATAGTTTGAGAATATCCCGTGAATAAACTGTAAACAGTAGACGCTCAGTCGAACAGGGGGTCCCGGATCTCACAGAGGGCGTTGAGCAGCTGCCAGTTTTGGGCGAAGGGACGCATTAGATTCCAGTAGCCGGCGCCCCGCAGACCGTACTCCTTCACCAGCATCAGCTTTGCGCGGATGCTGCGCACATCCTCGAACCAGACCTCATGCGTTAGGCCGCTCTCGTCCGTATAGCGGAAATAGGGGGCCTGGTCCTGTTCAGAGTATCGAATCTGTGCGCCGTAGCCCACGGCCAGGGAGACCGCGTATTGGTTGGAGATGGACTGGGCCTTCATTTCGCCCTGGCGGAACGGGACGGGCCAGCTGTATCCGTAGTTGGGAATACCCAGCCAGATTTTTTCGGCCGGAATGACGCTCAGGGCGTATTCCACCACCCTGCGGACCTGGGGAAGGGGAGCCACCGCCATGGGCGGCCCATAGGTGTACCCCCACTCGTAGGTCATGAGAAAGACCTCGTTTGCCGCTTGGCCGAGGGCGGCATAATCGTGGCCCTCATAGAGCTGCCCCTTTTGATCCGGGGCGGTTTTGGGAGCCAATGCCACGCATACAGGATACCCCAGAGGATTGAGACGCTGGGCCAGCCTGCGGATAAAGTCGGCGTAGGCCCCGGCGTCCTGGGCGGAAATGTACTCGAAATCCACGTCCAGACTTCGGTAGTCCCGGGCGGACAGGACGGTGAGGATGCGGGCTATGAGCCTGTTTTGCACGGCGCGGTCGGTGAGCACGATATGGGCCAGCTCGTCGGAGAAATTTCCGTCCTTTGTGAGCGTGGACAGGTGCATACGGGGGGCGGAACCGCCCGCCTGGGCCATGGAGATGACAGAGAGGTCATTTAAGTACACCAGGTCGCCCTGAGGCGTGATGCCGTAGGTAAAGGGGATGGTGTCCGTCAGGAAGGGCACGGTGGAGCGGAGGAGTTGCTGGTCGATGGACGGGTAGGTGTAGGCGCATACCGAGAGGCGCAGCTCCTTTTGCTGGCGGTAGGACAGCACCAGCCGCTGACCGGGATAAAGGACCGAGGAGCCGCCCAGAGCCGGATTGTTTCGCCAGAGCGCCCGGACCGAGAGACCGTGCGCCAGGGCGATGGAGGCCAGGGTGTCGCAGGACCGGACCGTATAAAATTCCGCCGGGAACTGGATGAGCAGCGCCTGACCCACGGCCAGGCGGTCAGGATCAGCCGGGGCGTTATCCAGAATGAGCTGAGAGAGGGGAACGCCGTACTGTCCGGCAATGCCGGAGAGGGTCTCGCCGGGCGCCACGATATGGATTACCATGGGTCCCACCTCAGAGCAGAGTGATAAAGTCGGAGCTGGCGTAGCCCACCGTACCGTCGAAACGGACCAGGAACCAGCCCTGCCACTGGTTGAGAACAGTGAGCGCGGCGCCATCATAGGCCTTGGCGATCACGCTGGCGTTTGTGCTGGGGCGGCTGCGGATGTTGAGATAGCCCCAGTTCACGTCCACCACCGCCGGGCGGGGCGAGCGCGGCTCCAGGAAGGGGATGCCGAAGTACTCGGTGAGGGAGAGGACGATGTTGCGGGCAATGGCGTCCAGGTTGCTTTGCACCCAGGCCGCGTCGTCCGGATTGTCGTGATAGCCCAGCTCCAGAAAGACAGCGGGCGCCTTGGTGCGGCGCACCTCGCCCACAGAGGTGGTGCCCTCGGCCCTCACCTTGTTTGGCAGCGGATAGATCGTCTTGAGATTGTCGGCCATGATCCGGGCGGCCCGGCGGCCGGAGGAGGAAGTGGGGTAGTAGAAGACCAGAATGCCCCGGGCCTGGCCGTAGCTGCCCTCAGGCGCCGCATTGGAGTGGAGGGCCAGATGCAGGTCGTAGCGGCCGGCGTTGGAGGCGGCGATGGAGGAGGCGGCGGTCATGTCCGGGGTATTGCGCACATATTGGATGCCGCTGGCGTCCAGGTAGGGGACCATGGCGTCGGCCAGACGGTTCATCCACTGCTCCTCGGTACCGCCGTTGACGTATAGATTGTTTTCCTGGGTGGAGGGGGATAGGTAGATGACAGGCATGGCAAGGACCTCCTTTTCAGCCCATCCTATGCAGGAGGGAAACTTTTTGCGCAAGATAACGTCTAAAGGCACAAGGAGGTGCGTTTCCCATGAAAAAAGCCACAGCTCTGCTTTTGACAATGCTCCTGGTCCTGACGCTGGCCGCCTGCGGCACCGAACGTTCCGCATACCAGAGCCTTCCGGGCGAGGTGGCCGTGGGAGCGCCCGAGATGGACAATATGGAAAGCGGCGCTTCGTCCACGGACACGATACAGCCGGAGGTGACCGTACCGGGGGAGGAGATCTACGCAGACCCCGACGCCAAGATCATCCGCACCGCTGAGGTCACCATCCAGACCCTGGAATTTGACCAGGCGGTGGCCCAGCTTGCCGCCCTCACGGAGGCCAACGGCGGCTACTACGAGACCGCCCAGGTGGACAGCGGTAGCTATTTTAGCAGCGCGCCCCGCCGCACGGCCTACTATGTGGTGCGCATCCCCCGGGAGAATTTCAACGCCTTCCGGGACGGGGCCGAGGGCGTGGGGCATGTTTACAGCTATGTGGAGAACAGCCGCAACGTCTCGGAGAGCTACTATGACACCGAGGCCAGGCTGGAGACCCTGGAGATCAAGCGGGAGCGGCTTTTGGCCCTGCTGGAGCAGGCGGAGGCCATGGAGGACATCATCTCCCTGGAAAACGCCCTGTCTGACGTGCAGTATGAGATTGATCAGTACACCACCACTCTGCGCAAATATGACAGCCTCATCGGCTACTCCACCTTCACCGTTCACCTGGATGAGGTGACGCGCATCCAGGAGGAGCCCGGGGTCCAGGAGGGCTTCGGTGCGCGGCTCCTGGCCAGCCTGCAGCAGGGTCTGGCCGACTTCGGCGCGGGGGTGGAGAGCGCGGTGCTGTGGCTGGCCCGCAACCTCATCGCCCTGGTGCTCCTGGCGGCGATCATCGCGGTGGCGGTGGTGCTGGCCGTCCGGGCGCGGCGGAAGCGGCGGACCAAAAAGGCGGCGGTCCGGGAGGAAAAGCAGCCGTAAGTCTGGCCCCGGCAGGGTGGGCCGGCATGGCACGGGCAACAAAAAAGAGCTTGGGACCCAGATGGGTCCCAAGCTCTTTTTCGTTTTGAAAGGGGAGAGGGAGGCTTAGCCCAGGCGCTGCTCCAGAGCCTTGAGCTCCTCGTCCAGCTTGGCGGGCAGCTTGTCGCCGAACTTGCTGTAGAACTCGCGGATGCCCTTGGCATCCTCTTTCCACAGCTCCTTGTCCACGGAGAGCAGCTCCTTGAGGGTGTCCAGGCTCACGTCGGTGCCGTCCAGGTCGATGTCGGCGGCCTTGGGCACATAGCCGATGGCGGTCTCCTCCGCCTCAGCCTCATTGAAGCAGCGCTTCATGATCCACTCCAGCACCCGCAGGTTGTCGCCGAAGCCGGGCCAGATGAAGTGGCCTTCGTCGTCGGTACGGAACCAGTTGACGTTGAAGATTTTGGGGGCCTTGTCGCCCACGGTCTTGCCCATGTCCAGCCAGTGCTGCCAATAGTCGCCCATGTTGTAGCCGCAGAAGGGGAGCATAGCCATGGGATCGCGACGGACCACGCCCACGGCGCCGGCGGCGGCGGCAGTGGTCTCAGAGGCCATGGCGGAGCCCACGAACACGCCGTGATCCCAGTCGAAGGACTGATAGACCAGGGGAGCGGTCTTGGCACGGCGGCCGCCGAAGACGATGGCGCTCAGAGGCACGCCCTTGGGGCTCTCAAACTCGGGGGAGATGCAGGGGCAGTTGATGGCGGGGGCGGTGAAACGGCTGTTGGGATGGGCGCCCTTCTCGGTGGAGGTGGTGCCGTCCCAGGGGTTGCCCTTCCAGTCGATGGCGTTCTTGGGCGGGTTCTTGTCCAGACCCTCCCACCACACGGTGTTGTCGTCCAGGTTGTGGGCCACGTTGGTGAAGATGGTGTTCTTGCGGGTGGAGGCCAGGGCGTTGGGGTTGGACTTCTCGTTGGTGCCGGGGGCCACGCCGAAGAAGCCGTACTCCGGGTTCATGGCCCACAGGCGGCCGTCCTCGCCCACGCGGATCCAGGCGATGTCATCGCCCACGCACCAGACCTTCCAGCCGGCGTCCAGGTACTTCTTGGGGGGGATGAGCATGGCCAGGTTGGTCTTGCCGCAGGCAGAGGGGAAGGCGGCGGCCAGGTAGCGCACCTCGCCCTGGGGATTCTGGATGCCCAGGATGAGCATATGCTCGGCCATCCAGCCCTCACGGCGGCCCTGGGCGGAGGCGATGCGCAGGGCGAAGCACTTCTTGCCCAGCAGCACGTTGCCGCCGTAGGCGGAGTTGACGGACATGATGGTGTTGTCCTCGGGGAAGTGGACGATGTAGCGGTTCTCCGGGTCCACGTTGGCCTTGGAGTGGAGGCCCTTCACATAGTCGGGGGAATCGCCCAGAGCATCCAGCACCTTCTGACCCACCCGGGTCATGATGTTCATGTTGAGCACCACATAGATGGAATCAGTCAGCTCAATGCCGTACTTGGCAAAGGGGGAACCAACCACGCCCATGGAGTAGGGGATGACGTACATGGTGCGGCCCTTCATGGAGCCGGTGTACAGGCCCTTGAGCTTGGCGTACATCTCATCGGGAGCCATCCAGTTGTTGGTGGGACCGGCATCCTCCTTGTTCTTGCAGCAGATGAAGGTGCGGTCCTCCACGCGGGCCACGTCGTTGACGGCGGTGCGGTGGAGATAGCAGCCGGGCAGCTTCTCCTGGTTGAGCAGCTCCATCTCGCCGGTGGCGACAGCCTCCTTGCGCAGCGCGTCCAGCTGCGCCTCGCTGCCGTCGATCCAGACGATCTGGTCGGGCTGGGTCATGGCGGCCATCTCGTCGATCCAGTTCAGGACCGCTTTGTTCTTCGTGAGAGACATAGTACGATTCCTCCTTAAAGCTTTGCGCTTGAGTTATTGTATCAGCATATTTGAGAAAATGCAAGAGTAAAGATTAAAACTTGCAAATTTAATGAGCCAGAGCAGCGGACAGCCGCCGGGCAAGGGCCGCAAACTCTTCGATTCCCAGCCGCTCGCCCCGCACGGATTCCGGCAGAGAGCAGTCGGCCAGGGCCTGGCGCAGGTCTTCCTTGGAGAGCCGGTCTCCAAAGGAGGATGACAGAGCGTTGAGCAGGGTCTTGCGCCGCTGTGCAAAGGAAGCGCGCACCACCCGGAAGAAGAACGCCTCGTCCTCCACCTCCGGGGGCTTTGGCCGGGGGAGAAGGCGCAGCACGGAGGAGGTCACCTTGGGGGCGGGCAGAAAGCACTCCGGCGCAACGTCGAAGAGAAGCTCCGTACTGGCGTGATACTGGCAGAAGAGGGAGAAGGCCCCGTAGTCCGCCGTGCCGGGCGCGGCGCAGATGCGCCGCGCCACCTCCCGCTGGATCATCACCGTGATGGAGGCGAAGCGTCCGCACTCCAGCAAAGCGGTGAGGACCGGGGTGGTGATGTTATAGGGAAGGTTCGCACAGGCAATGGGTGTAAAGCCTTCAAACTTTTCGTCCAAAAGCGCGCCGATATCCAGCTTCAAAATATCACCGGGGACGATCTCCACGTTGGGGCAGTCGGCCATAGTCTCGGAGAGGACGGGAAGGAGGGAGCGGTCCAGCTCCACGGAGACCACTTTTCCCGCCAGACGGGAGAGCTGCTGCGTGAGCGGCCCGATCCCCGGACCGATCTCCAGCACGGCGCTGCCTTTGTCCGCGCCGGAGGCCTGGGCGATGTCCCGGGGGACCCAGCTTTCGATCAAAAAGTTCTGGCCCATGGATTTGCTGAAATGGAAGCCGTGGCGCTCCAGCAGGGCCTTGATTTCTCTGCTATTGCAAAGGTCCATGGCTTTACGCTCCGAACACCGCCAGCAGGAAGCCCGCGGCGATGGCCGAGCCGATCACGCCGGCCACGTTGGGGCCCATGGCGTGCATGAGCAGGAAGTTGGCGGGGTTGGCCTTCTGGCCCTCCACCTGGGAGACACGGGCGGCCATGGGCACGGCGGAGACGCCGGCGGAGCCGATGAGGGGGTTGATCTTGCCGCCGGAGAGCTTATACATGACCTTGCCGATGAGCAGGCCGCCGATGGTGGACAGGGCGAAGGCGATGAGGCCCAGGGCGATGATCTTGATGGTCTCCAGGGAGAGGAACCGGCTGGCCACGGTGGTGGCGCCCACGGAGATGCCCAGGAACAGGGTGACGATGTTCATCAGGGCGTTCTGGGCGGTGTCGCTCAGCCGCTCGGTGACGCCGGTCTCACGCAGCAGGTTGCCGAACATCAGGCAGCCGATGAGGGGGGCGGTGGAGGGGATGAGCAGGATGACGAAGACGGCTACCACGATGGGGAAGATGATCTTTTCCCGCTTGGAGACCGCCCGGGCCTGCTCCATCTTCACGGAGCGCTCCTTCTCGGTGGTGAGCAGCCGCATGAGGGGGGGCTGGATCATGGGGATGAGGGCCATGTAGGAGTAGGCCGCGATGGCGATAGGGCCCAGCAGATGGGGGGCCAGCAGGCCGGTGAGGTAGATGGCGGTGGGGCCGTCGGCGCCGCCGATGATGCCGATGGAGGCGCCCTCCGGGCCGGAGAAGCCCAGGCAGATGGCGCCGAAGAAGGCCAGGAACACGCCCAGCTGGGCGGCGGCCCCCAGGATCAGGGAGGAGGGCCGGGCGATGAGGGGGCCAAAGTCGGTCATGGCGCCCACGCCGATGAAGATGAGGCAGGGGTAAACGCCGGCCTTCACGCCGATGTAAAGGATGTCCAGCAGGCCGCCGTCGTGGAGAATGTCGCCATAGCCCACTTCGCCGGCCAGGAAGGCGTCCCAGAGCTCCATGTGGTAGAGCCCGCCGCCGGGGATGTTGGTGAGGAGCATGCCGAAGGCGATGCCCACCAGCAGCAGCGGCTCAAACTTCTTGCCGATGCCCAGGTAGAGCAGGACGCAGGCCACGGCGATCATGATGAGATTTTTCCAGCCGCCCTCGGCGAAGAAGCCGGAAAAGCCCGAGTCCGCAGCCAGCTTGGAAAGGGTAGCTAAAATATCCATGCCACCGACCCCCTTACGCCAGGACGATCAGGGGAGCGCCGGTGTCCACGCTCACGCCCTTCTGGGCCACGATCTGGGCCACGGTGCCGTCCCGGGGGGCGAGGATCTCGTTTTCCATCTTCATGGCCTCCAGGATGAGGAGAACCTGACCGGCCTTCACGGCGGCGCCCTGGGTCACTTCCACGCGCAGCACCACGCCGGGCATGGGGGCGTTCACCGTCTCGCCGGCGGCGGTGACGGTGGGGGCGGCAGGAGCGGCGGGAGCGGCGGCAGGGGCCGCTGCGGCGGGCGCGGGGGCGGCAGGGGCGGCGGGAGCGGGAGCATACGCCTCATATTCGTCCAGCAGCATGGCCTTTCCGGCCTCCACCTCGACTTCGTAGGTCCGGCCGTTGAGGGTAACTTTATATTTCATGTTATTTGACCTCCTTGATGGACTTGAAGCGCAGCTCGTTGAGGGGCTTGCCGATCTGGTCGGCTACGATGGCCATGAGCATGGCGGCCTCCTTATCGGGCACATCGTACAGGCTTACGCTGCCGGCACTGCCGGGCGCGGCGGGGGACTGGGCGGCAGGCGCGGGCGCGGCGGGGGCATAGGCAGTGGCGGCGGCGCTCTTCTTGGAGGCGGACACCATGACCTTGCCCACGATGACGATCACGGCCATGAGCAGTGCCAGGCCGAAAAAGACCACGACGTAGCCCAGAATGGCGGTGATGGCGGCTTCAGGAATGTTCATGTTTGTCCCTCCTCACATGGCCTCGATGGTATAGGTGGCCACGTTTTCCTCCTTGGCCTTGCGGGCCTTGAGGAAGGCCTCCGCCTGCTCGGGGAAGCAGATGTAGCTCATCAGATCCTCCTCGCAGCGGGCCAGGTCGCCCAGGGCGGCCTTGGCCTTGGCAAACTCCTCGCCGGTGCGCTTGGCGTCCTCAATGCGGCAGTCGGTGGGCTTGCCGCCCTGGCCCAGGATCTTCTCGGAGAGCTCGGGGGAGACGGGGGCGGGGGCAATGCCGTATTCGCCCTTGAAGTAGTTTTTGATCTCGGTGGAGATCTGCTTGTAGCGCTCGCCCATGAGCACGTTGATCACCGCCTGATTGCCCACCATCTGGGACAGGGGGGTGACCAGGGGAGGATAGCCCAGGTCCTTGCGCACGTTGGGGATCTCCAGCAGGGCGGCGTCGAATTTGTCCATGGCGTTCATGTCCTTGAGGTTGGCGATCATGTTGGAGAGCATGCCGCCGGGGACCTTGTAGACCAGAGCCTGGGAGTCGGTGGCCATGCTCTTGGGGTTGAGAAGGCCGGAGTCCACATACTGCTGCTTGAGGGGCTTGAAGAAGTCGTTGATCTTGTTGATGGCGGCTTCATTGAGGCAGGTCTCCACGCCGTACTGCTTCAGGGCGTAGTAGATGGTCTCGGTGGCGGGCTGGCTGGTACCGCCGGAGAAGCAGGAGATGGCGGTGTCCACCACGTCCGCACCCGACTCAATGGCCTTGATGACGGTCATATAGGCCATGCCGGTGGTGCTGTGGGTGTGGAGAATGACGGGCATATCGCCCACGGCGTCCTTGATGCCCTTGATGAGATGCTCAGCCTCATAGGGGCTCATGGTGCCCGCCATATCCTTGAGGCAGATGGTGTCAAAGCCCATGCTCTTGAGCTCTTTGCACATCTCGACATATTTCTCCACCGTATGTACGGGGCTCTGGGTGTAGGAGATGCAGCCGGAAGCCACGGTGTTGGCGGTGGCGTACTTCTTGGTGGCCTCCAGGGCGGTCTTGATATTGCGGAAGTCGTTGAGCGCGTCGAAGATGCGGATGATGTCAATGCCGTTTTTGATGGACAGCTCCACAAACTTCTCCACCACGTCGTCGTGATAGTGCTTGTAGCCCAGGAGATTCTGGCCCCGCAGCAGCATCTGCAGGCGGGTGTTCTTCACATGGGCACGGATGGTGCGCAGCCGCTCCCAGGGGTCCTCGTCCAGATAGCGCAGGCAGGAGTCGAAGGTGGCTCCGCCCCAGCACTCCAGGGAGTAGTACCCCGCCTGGTCCAGGGTCTCCAGAATGGGCAGAAAGTCGGCAAGCTTCATCCGTGTGGCGATGAGGGACTGGTTGGCGTCGCGCAGGACCGTTTCTGTGATTTGAACCCTCTGATTCATATACACGCAGCTCCTTTTTCCTATACTTGGACCAAATTTCCTCGCAGTATATACCATAGCACAAATTCCAAAAAAGTGGTAGCAGCAAAATTGTCAAAAATATAACAATGTTATTGTGCAGGATAGACACATCCCTGGGGGCGGGCAAAAAAAGACCCGGCGGAAAGGCTCCGCCGGGTCCTGTATGGAGGGGTCAATAGGCGGCTACCACGCCGCCGTCGTTTGCATAGACCGTGCTGATGCCGCCGGTCTCGCAGATGATGATGTCGGAGAAGCGGCAGGTCTTCAAGGCCAGATCCTTGAGGTAGAAGGCCCGCTCCAGGTTGTTGCAGTGGGCAATGCACAGCACGCGCCCGGCGTGGTGCTCATCGGCGGCGAAGAAGGCGGCCATCTTGCTCAAAGCCTGCTTGACCGAGAGAGCCTGTCCCTTCTTGCAGATCTCGCCCTCCGGCGTGGCCCCCATGAGCAGCTTGATGCGCAGGGCCCCGGTGACGATGGATTGCAGCCTGGTGAGCCGCCCGTTCTTGCGCAGATTATCCAGGTCCTCCAGCACGAAGTAGGTCTCCATTTCCCGGATGAAGCGGGAGGCCTCCTTCACCACCTCATCAAAAGGAAGACCGGACTGCGCCAGGGCCTTGACCTTCAGGGCCACCAGCACCTCGCCCGCGGAAGCGGAGCAGGAGTTGAAGACATAGATGTTGGCGCCGGGGCGGCTGTCCAGATAGAGGGCCTGGGCCTGGGCAGCGCTGTTGTGGGAGCCGGACAGGTGGGCGGACAGGGTGACCACATACACGTCGTCCTCCCCGCTGCCAAAGGCGTCCAGGTACTGGGCGGGGGAGGGGCAGGCGGTCTTGGGGGCCTCGGGGCTCTGCTTCATCTGCCAGAGCAGGCTGGCCTGGTCAAAGCCGGCGTCGTCCACCACGGTCTGCTCGCCCACCTGGATGGTCAGGGGCACACTCACCATGACGGGGTCTTGGAGCATGGCGGGCGTGAGGTCGCAGCAGCTGTCCACAACGATCCTGAAAGACATAGAAATTATCTCCTGACATAATAATTAAAATTGCATTTCATTGTTGGGATTGTAACACACAGAAAGAGAAAAGTAAAGGGAAACCTGTTGAGCGAAAAATATAAGACAAAGGCCGGGCCGCAGATCCGCGGCCCGGCGCATCAGAGGGATTCCGATTCCAGCTCCTGGAGCAGCTTTTGGTCTTGCTTGGAGGAGAGGTCCAGCTTCTCGTACAGGTCGGGACGGCGCTGCCGGGTGCGCAGAATGGACTGCTTGCGCCGCCAGGCGGCCACCTTGGCGTGGTTGCCCGAGAGGAGGATGGGGGGGACCTTCCTGCCGTGCCACTCCTCGGGCCGGGAGTACTGGGGGTACTCCAGCATGCCGTCCCAGAAGCTCTCATCCTGGAAGCACTCCGGGTCGGAGAGGACGCCGGGCACCAGACGGCACACCGCGTCGGACACCGCCATGGCGGCGATCTCGCCACCGGTGAGCACAAAATCGCCCAGGGAGATCTCCTCGTCCACGCACTCGTCGATGAAGCGCTGGTCGATGCCCTCGTAGTGGCCGCAGACCAGGATCAGGTGGTCGTAATCGGCGGCCAGGCGCTTGGCGTCGGCCTGGCGGAAGGTGGTGCCGCAGGGAGACATATAGATGGTGTGTCCCGGGCCATAGGTGTCCACGATGTGCTTCCAGCACTGGTAGAGGGGGTCGGCCTGCATGACCGCCCCATGGCCGCCGCCGTAGGGGTAATCGTCCACCTGCTTTTGCTTGTTGAGGGTATAGTCCCGGATCTGGTGGGCCTCGATGCGGAGAATGTCCCGCTCCTGGGCCCGCCCCAGAATGGACTCAGAGAGCACGTCTCCCACCGTCAGGTCGAAGAGGGTCATGATGTCGATCCTATACATCGCTCTCAAGCCCCTCGATCAGGCGCACCCGGATATAGCCGCCCTCCACGTTGGTCTCCGCCAGGAAGGCGTCCACGGCGGGGATCATGTACTCGTGCTCGCCGCCCTTCACCACATAAACTTCGTGGGCGGGAGGGGTGAGCACCTCGGCCACGGAGCCCAGGACGGCGCCGCTCTCGGCGTCGCGCACCTCAAGGCCGATGAGGTCGGCGATGAAGTGCCGGCCCTCGGGCAGGGTGGCGTCGTCCCGGTCGATCCAGACCTCCTTGCCCTTGAGGAGCATGGCGGCGTCCACATTGTCAACGCCCTCCAGCATGGCCAGCACGTTTTGCTTGTGGACCCGGCTGGAGAGGACCCGGACGGGCTTTTGGTCGATATAGAGGGTGCCAAACTTGCACAAAAACTCCGGGCTGTCGCACCAGGGGACGATTTTGACTTCGCCGCGGATGCCGTGGGTGTTGACGATCTGCCCGGCCTGCAAATACTGATTTTTCATACTGCCTCCTGATAAAAAGCGGCGGGGGAGCGCCCCCGCCGCTTTTCAGTCTGCGATCTCGACCGAGACCCTGGTTCCGTTTTTCTGGGCCACGGAGCGCATCAGCGTGCGGATCTCCTTGGCGATGCGGCCCTGACGACCGATCACCTTGCCCATATCTTCGGGGGCTACCCGGAGCTCCAGAACCGTCTCGTCCGCGCCCGCATACTCGGTCACGGTGACCGAGTCCGGGTGCTCGACCAGGTTCCGGGCGATATAGGTGAGAAGTTCTTTCATGCTGCCCTCCATCATACCGCCTGCCATTAGATGGCGCCGGCCTTCTTCAGCAGAGCCTTCACGGTCTCAGTGGGCTGAGCGCCGGTCTTGATCCAAGCCTGGGCGCGGTCAGCGTCCACCTTGATCTCAGCGGGAGTCACCAGGGGATTGTAGGTACCGATCTCCTCGATGAAACGGCCGTCACGGGGATAGCGGGAATCGGCCACCACGATGCGGTAGAAGGGGGCCTTCTTCGCGCCCATGCGGCGCAGTCTGATCTTAACCATTTATATTCACCTCCAAATTTGATTCTCTATATATGGAAGCGTCCATAGGACGCAAGCCACCGTTTTTCAGAAGGGGAAGCCGCCTTTTTTCTTGCCGAATCGGGCCATCTTCTGCATCTTTTTCAGGCTTCCGCCCGACATCTGCCGGGAGAGCTGCTGCATCATCTCAAACTGCTTGAGCAGGCGGTTGATGTCCACGATCTGGGTGCCGCTGCCGGCGGCAATGCGCTTTTTGCGGCTGTTGTTGAGCAGGGAGGGGTCGTCCCGCTCCGCCTGGGTCATGGACTGGATGATGGCCTCGGTGCGGGAGAGGGCCTTTTCGTCGATACTGGCCCCGGAGAGGGCCTTGGCGTCCACGCCGGGGATCATCCCCGCGATGTCGGAGAGGGAGCCCATATTGCGCAGCTGGGAGATCTGGTCGTAGTAGTCGGAGAGGGTCAGGCGGTTTTTCCGCATCTTCTGCTCCAGCTCGGCGGCCTTGCGCATATCGAAGCTCTGCTGGGCCTTCTCGATGAGGGAGAGCACATCGCCCATGCCCAGGATACGGGAGGCCATTCGGTCGGGGTGGAAGATCTCCACCTGATCCAGCTTTTCGCCGGTGCCGATGAACTTGATGGGCTTTCCGGTGACCGCCTTGATGGAGAGGGCCGCGCCGCCTCTGGCGTCGCCGTCCAGCTTGGTGAGCATGACGCCGGTGATGCCCAGAGTCTCGTCAAAGGTCTTGGCGGCGTTGACGGCGTCCTGGCCGATCATGGCGTCCACCACCAGCAGGATCTCGGTGGGGTCCACCGCCTCTTTCATGACGCGCAGCTGCTCCATGAGCTCCTCGTACACGTGGAGCCGGCCGGCGGTATCCAGAAAGACCATGTCGTTGCCATGCTGCCGGGCGTGCTCGATGCCCGCCCGGGCGATGGCCACCGGGTCGCCCTTGCCCATCTGGAACACCGGCACGCCCACCTGGCCGCCCACGGTCTCCAGCTGGTCGATGGCGGCGGGGCGGAAGGTGTCGCAGGCCACCAGCAGCGGCCGCTTGCCGTTTTGCTTTTTCATAAAGCCGGCCAGCTTGGCGCAGTTGGTGGTCTTGCCGGCGCCGTTGAGGCCCACCACCATGACCACCGTGGGGGGCTTGGAGGAGATGTTCAGCTTGGTGCTCTCGCCCCCCATGAGGGCGGTGAGCTCCTCGTTGACGATCTTGACGATCATCTGGGCGGGGGTGAGGCTCTCCAGCACGTCGGTCCCCACGGAGCGCTCCGTGACCTTGGCCACGAACTCCTTGACGATCTTGAAGTTGACGTCGGCCTCCAGCAGGGCCATGCGGATCTCCTTCATGGCCTCCTTAACGTCGGCCTCGGAGAGGCGGCCCTTGCCCCGCAGCCGCTTAAAGGCGGCGGAAAGCTTTTCGCTCAGTCCTTCAAACGGCATGGCTCACTCCTGTTTCAGCGTGTCCAGGACCTGCTGCATCTGAGCGCACAGAGCGGCGAGCTCATCGTCCTGGAAAGATCTCTCGTTGCGCTCGGTGATACCGTCCAGACAGGTCTGGAGGGTCTGGAACTGGTCGTGCATGCGGTGGAAACGCTTGATGATGCCGGTCTTGTCCTCCAGCTCGGTGAGGATGCCCTCCGCCCGGACGATCACGTCCCGAACGCCCTGGCGGGTGATGCCGTAGTTCTCGGCGATCTCCGCCAGAGAGAGATCCTCATTGTAGTAGAGGTCGTAAAACTCTTTCTGACGGTCGGTGAGCACATCGCCGTAGAAGTCAAAAAGCAGCGCCATGCGGTAGGCCTGGTTTTTCATAAGCGACCTCCTTTTTGCCAAAATGTAAAGTGAACGAGCTTTACAAGAGAATATGATACAACATTTCGTGCCGCCTGTCAAGAGAAAAAGTATATCTGCGCTTCGGATGGGGTGTAGGTGTACAATACATGTTGGACAGTTGAATAAAAAAGGATGAAGGATAAGGCCTCATCGGTTAAAGTTGAAGTTGCGGACAACAACTCAACGAGAGGGGGCCATATCCTTCATGAGCAAGAGTATAA
>DVLB01000116.1 GCA_018715695.1 Candidatus Galloscillospira stercoripullorum | reverse complement strand
GCTCGCTTCGCGCGGCGCGCTCGTTGATCTCGCCGATGAGGTCGTCGATCTGCCCCTCCACGGGCCGCACCTCGATGCGGGGGTCCAGCAGGCCGGTGGGCCGGATGACCTGCTCCACGATCTGGCCCGAGCGCACCCGCTCGTACTCCCCCGGCGTGGCCGAGACATACACCACCTGGTTGAGGCGCTTCTCAAACTCCTCAAATTTCAGCGGGCGGTTATCGTAGGCGCAGGGCAGGCGGAAGCCATAGTCCACCAGGGCCTTCTTCCGGGCGTGGTCACCGTTGTACATGGCCCGCACCTGGGGCAGCGTCACATGGCTCTCGTCGATGAAGAGGAGAAAGTCCTTGGGGAAATAGTCCAGCAGGGTGTGGGGGGGCGTGCCGGCAGGCCGGCCCTCGATGACCCGCGAATAGTTCTCAATGCCTGAGCAGTAGCCCAGCTCCTGCATCATCTCGATGTCGTACATCACCCGCTGCTTGAGCCGCTGCTCCTCCACCAGTTTGCCCTCCTTGCGGAAGAAGGCCAGCCGGTCCTCCAGCTCCTTGTAGATCTCCTGGACGGCGGCGTCCATCTTCTCCTTGGGGGTCACATAGTGGGTGGCGGGCCAGATGGGCACCTGATGCAGGTGGCGGATGGTGGCCCCGGTGACGGCGTTTACCTCGCTGAGCCGGTCGATCTCGTCCCCGAAAAACTCCACCCGGATGGCGATGTCCCGCCAGTAGGCCGGGTAGATCTCCACCGTGTCCCCCCGGACACGGAACATATTGCGCTCAAAGGCGATGTCGTTACGCTCGTAGCGGATCTCCACCAGGCGCCTTAAAAGCTCCTCCCGCTTGAGCTCCATGCCCACGCGCAGGGAGACCATCATCTTGGCGAAGTCCTCCGGCTCGCCCAGGCCGTAGATGCAGCTCACCGACGACACCACGATCACATCCCGCCGCTCCAGCAGGGCGCAGGTGGCCGAGAGCCGCAGCCGGTCGATCTCGTCGTTGGTGGAGGCGTCCTTTTCAATGAAGGTGTCGGTATGGGGGATATAGGCCTCGGGCTGGTAGTAATCGTAATAGCTGACGAAGTACTCCACCGCGTTGTTGGGGAAGAACTCCTTGAACTCAGCGCACAGCTGAGCCGCCAGAATCTTGTTGTGGGCCAGCACCAGGGTGGGCCGCTGCACCTTCTCGATGACCTTGGCCATGGTGAAGGTCTTGCCCGAGCCGGTGACTCCCAGCAGGGTCTGCTCGGTAAGGCCGTTCTCGATACCCGCGGCCAGAGCCTCGATGGCGCCCGGCTGGTCCCCCGCCGGGCGGTACTCCGAGACTACCTCAAACTCCGGCATCTCTTCCCCTCCTCTCTCCTGTGTCTTTCTATCGTATCAGAACGAATGTTCTATTTCAAGTGTCAGTTACAGATACCCGCTGTCCCGCAGGGAGACCATGTCGTCGTCCACGAAGACCAGGTGGTCCAGCAGCTTCACCCCCACCTTCTCCAACAGGTCCCGCAGATAGAGGGTGGTGGCGCAGTCCTCCGCCGAGGGCAGAGCCAGGCCGGAGACATGGTTGTGGGCCAGCACCGCCAGCACGGCGTTGTTGGTCAGGGCCTTCTCCACCACATGGCGGCTGACCACCTGGGCGGTGTTGACATTTCCTTCCGAGATCTTGGGACAGGCCAGAGCCTTTCCCTTGCCGTCCATGCACAGCAGGTAGACCATCTCGTTTCTCGCGCCATAAAAGTAGGGCCGCAGGAGGTCGGCCGCGTCGGCGGTGGAGGAGACGATATTCTCCACGCTGGCTCGCTGGGCCTGATAGCGCCGCCCCAGCTCCTTGATGGCCAGAAAGAGCGCAGACGAGCGCTCCCCCACGCCCTTCACCTGCTCCAGGGCCTCCGGCGGAGCGTCCAGCACCCCCTGGAGGGAGCCGAAGTGCTCCATGAGCTCATGGGCCAGGGGATTGGTGTCCTTCCGGGGCTGGACATAAAAGAGGAGAAGCTCCAGCACCTTGTGGTCGGGAAAGGACTCCGGCCGGGTTAAAAATTCCCGCCGCAGCCGCGCCCGATGTCCACTGTGGTCAGCCATAGCTTCTCCCCTCCTGTTGCGTTCTAATCATGCCCGCCCCAAGGGCGCTCTCTCAGACCCGGGCGCCGTACTCGGCCAGATATGCCTCCATGCGGGCCTTCATGGCGTCGTCGATATACACCTTGCCGTCGATGGGGTTATTGTGCAGGAAGGCAATGACCTCCCGGACGGTAACGATGGGATAGACGGAGATGCCGTGGCTCTCCCGCAGCTCGTCCAGGGTGGTCTTGTCTCCGGTGCCCCGCTCCATCCGGTCCACCGACACGATGAGGGAGGTGATCTTCACGTCCGCCACATGTTTGAACAGCTCGATGCTCTCCCGCACGGCGGTGCCGGCGGTAACCACGTCCTCCACGATGGTCACCCGGTCCCCATCCTTGGGCTGGTAGCCCACCATGGAGCCGCCCTCACCGTGGTCCTTGACCTCCTTGCGGTTGAAGCAGTAGGGCAGGTCGCGGCCGTAATTGCGGTACAGGCTGGAGGCCGCCGCCACGGCCAGGGGGATGCCCTTATAGGCCGGGCCGAACAGGCAGTCCACCCCATCGGGCAGATTGGCCTGGATGCACGCGGCGTAGTAGTCCCCCAGCTTGGCGGCCTGCTCGCCGGTCTTGTAGTTGCCGGTATTGATGAAATAAGGGGTCTTGCGGCCCGATTTGGTAATGAAGTCCCCGAAGGTCAGCACCCCCGAGCGCACCATGAAAGCGATGAATTCCTCTTTATAAGTCATAACGATACCCCTTTCCCGTAATTCAGTCGGAATATTATATCACTCGGGGCCCTTCCGCACAAGGCTAAAGCGCCGGAAAACTCTCCTCTTCCCAAAGAAAAGGCCCCCCTGCCCAATGGGCAGGGGGCTCGGTCACGGTTACCAGATCAGCGTGGCGAAATAGTCGTCGGGAGTCTCGGCCCGGCGGATGAGCTCGGTGGTACCGTCGGCCTTCAGAAGGACCTCGGCCGAGCGCAGGCGGCCGTTATAGTTGTAGCCCATGGAGAAGCCGTGGGCGCCGGTGTCGTGGATGACCAGCAGGTCCCCCAGGTGGATCTCGGGCAGCATGCGGTCGATGGCGAACTTGTCGTTATTTTCGCACAGGGAGCCGGTGACATCGTACTTGTGGTCGCACTTAGCGTCCTCTTTGCCCATGACGGTGATGTGGTGATAGGCCCCGTACATGGCGGGCCGCATCAGGTTGGCGGCGCAGGCGTCCACCCCCACATATTCCTTATAGGTGTGCTTGAAATGGGTGGCCTTGGTCACCAGGCAGCCGTAGGGAGCCAGCATGAAGCGGCCCAGCTCAGTGAAGATGGCCACGTCCCCCATGCCCGCGGGGGTGAGGATCTCCTCGTACTTGCATCGCACCCCCTCGCCGATGGCGGCGATGTCGTTGGGCTGCTGCTCGGGGCGGTAGGGCACCCCAACGCCGCCGGAGAGATTGATGAAGCGGATGTCGCAGCCCGTCTCTTTCTTCAGCTCCACCGCCAGCTCAAAGAGGATGCCCGCCAGGGTGGGGTAATACTCGTTGGAGAGGGTGTTGGAGGCCAGGAAGGCGTGGATGCCGAAGTGCTTGGCCCCCATGCTCTTGAGCTTCTTGAAGCCCTCGAAAAGCTGAGAGCGGGTAAAGCCGTACTTGGCCTCGCCGGGGTTGTCCATGACCTGGAAGCCCTCCTCCGACTCTCCGATGGCGAAGGTGCCGCCGGTGTTGAAGCGGCAGGAGATGGTCTCCGGGATATAGCCGATGGTCTCCTTGAGGAAGTCGATGTGGGTGAAGTCGTCCAGGTTGATGGTGGCCCCCAGCTTGGCGGCCAGAACGAACTCCTCGGCGGGGGTGTCGTTGGAGGAGAACATGATCTCGCTGCCCTTGAAGCCGCAGCGGTCGGCCATCATCAGCTCGGTGAGGGAGGAGCAGTCGGTGCCGCAGCCCTCCTCCCGGAGGATCTTCAAAATGGTGGGGTTGGGCGTGGCCTTGACGGCAAAATACTCCTTGAAGCCTTTATTCCAGGCGAAGGCCGCCTTGAGCTTCCGGGCGTTTTCCCGTATGCCCTTCTCATCGTAGAGGTGGAAGGGGGTGGGGTAGGTCTTGGTCATCTCCTCGAGCTGCGCCAGGGTCACGAAGGGCTTCTTCATGGTCAAACTCACTCCCAAAACAAGGCGGAAAGACCCGCTTCAAAATAAAAATTCAGTCTAAATGCTACTCCTTTTGGTGAAAAAAGTCAATGCGCGGACCCCACAAGCCTTTTCTTCTTTTTCCGCGCTTTTTTGCCCGGAAGGGAAAATCCACTTATTTCTCCTTTTCCCTGTTGTATTGCCTGAAATTTTCTGCTATAATGACGCGAAATGTGAGAGAAAGGAGGGGACCGTCATGTTTCTTATGCACTTGCCGTTCCATGAAGATACCCCCTTTCTTTCCTTTTTTGCCTGACAATCACCATTGTGGTTGTCTTTTTTTCTGCCCAAATCTGAGAGAGGAGAGAATTTCATGAACCAGCAGCAACCCATCCGCGACGCCCGGACCCTGGGCGTGCCCAGGATGCTTATTCTGGGCCTGCAGCATATGTTCGCCATGTTCGGCGCCACGGTGCTGGTACCCATCCTGGTGCAGGGCTACGGCCTGCCCCTGTCCATCCAGACCACCCTGTTCTTTGCCGGCGCCGGCACCCTGTTCTTCCACATCTGCACCAAGATGCAGGTGCCCGCCTTCCTGGGCTCCTCCTTCGCATACCTGGGCGGCTTTGCCGCCGTAGCGGCCCTGGACACCGGCAAGTATGCCGGGATGGACCCCGCCGTCAAGCTGCAGTATGCCTGCGGCGGCATCGTGGTGGCCGGTCTTCTGTATGTGATCCTGGCCGCCATCATCAAGGTGGTGGGCGTGAAGAAGGTCATGCGCTTCCTCCCCCCCGTGGTCACCGGCCCCATCATCATCCTCATCGGTCTGAACCTGGCTCCCTCCGCCGTGACCAACGCCTCCACCTGCTGGTGGCTGGCCATCGTTGCCATGGCCATCATTGTGGTGGCCAACATCTGGGGCAAGGGCATGATCAAGATCATCCCCATTCTGCTGGGCGTGGTGGGCTCCTATGTGGTGGCCCTCATCGCCAACGCCCTGGGTGCCACCGCCCTGGATGCCGCAGGCAACGTGGTGCCCCTGATGAACTTCTCCAGCGTGGCCCAGGCCGACATCGTTGGTCTTCAACCCTTCTTCCTGGCCAAATTTGACCTGACCTCCATCTTCGTCATGGCCCCCATCGCCATCGCCGCCATGATGGAGCACATCGGCGACATGTCCGCCATCTCCGCCACCGTGGGCACCAACTTTATCGAGAAGCCCGGTCTCCACCGCACCCTGGTGGGCGACGGCATCGCCACCGCCCTAGCCGGTATGTTCGGCGGCCCCGCCAACACCACCTACGGTGAGAACACCGGCGTGCTGGTGCTGTCCAAGGTGTATGATCCCCGCGTGGTCCGCCTGGCCGCCATCTACGCGGTGGTGCTCTCCTTCTCCCCCGCCTTCGCCGCCATCGTCAACTCCATCCCTACCGCCATCATCGGCGGCGTGTCCTTCATCCTCTACGGCATGATCTCCGCCATCGGCGTGCGCAACGTGGTGGAAAACCGTGTGGACTTCACCAACTCCCGCAACCTCATCATCGCCGCCGTCATTCTGGTGTGCGGCCTGGGCTTCTCCGGCGGCATCACCTTTGCCATCGGCGAGGTCCATGTGACCCTCACCAACCTGGCCATCGCCGCCATCGCCGGCATCGTCCTCAACGCCATCCTCCCCGGCAAGGACTACGAGTTCGGCGCTGACGTCACCGAGGGCCGCTCCGGCGACTTCGGCAGATATTGATTCCCCCAGAGGGGCCGGGCCGCAGCCCGGCCCCTTTTTTGTTCCTTTCCGCCTGGCCCGTCAGAAGCGGGCCGGGCATTTCCATGTGCGAAATTTAGCACTCTCCGCTCGAGAGTGCTAAAAGTTTACACTCCGTTCATGAATTCCCCCAGCGGCAGGCATATACTAAGCACAAAGCGACAAAGGTCCTTTGGAAAGGAGTGTTTTCCATGAACGCCAATCAGTTTACCCAGAAATCCCTGGAGGCTATCCAGAATGCCCAGTCCATCGCCGCTGAGTACGGCAACCAGCAGATCGAGCAGCCCCATCTGCTTCTCGCTCTGCTCACCGCTGAGAACGGGCTGGTGCCCCAGCTGCTCACCAAGATGGGGCTGACCCTGCCCTCCTTCACCGCCGCGGTGAAAAGCGAGGTGGAGAAGCTGCCCCGGGTATCCGGCGGTGGCCGGGAACAGGGCAAGGTCTATGTGGCCCAGGATGTGGACAAGGCCCTGAACACCGCTGAGTCTATCGCCAAGAATATGAAAGACGAGTATGTCTCGGTGGAGCACCTGTTCCTGGCCCTTATCGAGACGGCGGGCAGCGCCCTGAAGTCTCTCTTCCAGACCTACCGCGTCACCAAGGAGGGGGTGCTCCAGGCCTTGTCCTCCGTGCGAGGCAACCAGCGGGTCACCAGCGACAACCCCGAGGAGACCTACGACGCCCTGAAGAAGTACGGCTCCGACCTGGTGGAGCGGGCCAGGCAGAACAAGCTGGACCCGGTCATCGGCCGGG
>DVLB01000115.1 GCA_018715695.1 Candidatus Galloscillospira stercoripullorum | reverse complement strand
TGAAGTTGAGGGGGATGTTGCGCAGCCACTGCATGGGCAGGGTGTTCCACGCGCCGGTGTGGACGCAGCCCTCGGCGGCGCCGTAGAGGGACATGATGATCACCATCTGCACCACCATCAGGGAGGAGATGGCGATCACCATGTGCAGGGGCTTGCTGTCGGGCTTGACGAAAAAGCGGAAGGCCACGGCCTTGGCCACCCGGGACACCAGGGCCATATCGCAAAACAGGGCGAATACATAGGCGATGGGGAAGCCCAGCCAGGCCGCGGCCACGCTCTCCAGGGAGACGCCCTGGCGGAGGAAGACGTTGTAGATGCTCATCCACAGCACCATGACAAAGCACATGATGACAGAGTAAATGAGGCTTTCGTGTTTGTTTTTCGGCATTTTATAAACCCTCCATCACAAAATCAGGCTCATTATACAGGATGGAGGGGGCCCTTCGTAAGCGTTATTTTTCCCGGACAGGGAATTTCAGCGTTTTTTCGGCAAAGGGCGCGCCTATGCCGGGGGGACAATGGGATTTTTTCACAAATGCCAGAGGCCTCAGGGGCGCCGGGGAGCGGAGGCGTCCTCCCCCCGGGCCGGAAGCAGCAGGGCCTCCAGCAGCTGCTGGGGGGTGTGGACGATGTGCTGCGCGCCGTGGGCGCGGAGGAATTCCTCGTCCCGGAAGCCCCAGGTGACCGAGATGCAGGGCAGCGCGGCGTTTTGGGCGGTGGCGATGTCCACGTCGGAGTCCCCCACATACACCGCCCTTCCGCCGTCACGGCCCAGGGCGCGGAGGGCCAGGTGAACCATGTCCGCCGCTGGCTTCTTCGCCACCCCCGGCGACTCTCCCACGGCCACCGGCAGCACGGGACCGAAATATTTTTCGCACAGGCCCTTCACCGCGCCGTCGAACTTGTTGGACACCACCGCCAGGGAGAGCCCGGCCTCAGACAGGGAGGAGAGCAGCGCGGGGATGCCGGCGTAGGGGGCGGTCTTGTGCTCCATGTTGCCCAGGTAGTGGGCGCGGAAGCAGGAGAGGACGGCCTCCTCCGTCTCCGGCGGCGTGCCCTGGGGCACCGCGCGGTGGATGAGCAGGGCCACGCCGTTTCCCACGAAGCGGCGCACCTCGTCCAGGGTGCGCTGAGGCATGTGGTGGGCGGCCAGGGCGTAATTGGTGCTGTCGGCCAGATCCTCCAGGGTGTTGAGCAGGGTGCCGTCCAGATCAAAGATGACGGTGTCAAAGGGGGGCATGGGCTTTCTCTCCTCTCGGCTGTGGGGCGGGGCTCCTCCCCGGAGGGAGGGCTTGAACGGGAGCTATTGTATCCCAAACCGCCCCGGCCGTCAACCGGGCATAAAGTGTGCCGGGAGACATATAGATGGAGTGGACGGGCGCTTATCGCCCGAAAACGGGAATGGAGAAAGGAAGGTGCGTCCCATGGGGAGATGGCGGTGGGCGGCGAGCGCGCTGGCGCTCTTACTGCTTTTGAGCGCCTGCAGCAACGGGGAGCAGGGGGGAAGCGGGGCTGAGGAGCTGGCTCTCGCCATCCGCACGGAGTACATCGCCATGACGGGCTGTACCGCCCAGATGGCCCTGACCGCCGATTATGGCCAGCGGGTCTATGAATACGGCATCTCGGTCTCCTGGGCCAGGGAGGGGGAGACGGTGCTCACCCTCACGGCCCCGGAGGAGCTCGCCGGGGTTACCGCCCGGGTAGGGCCGGGGGGCAGCTTTCTGGACTTTGACGGGGCCCGGGTGGAGACGGGCACCCTTGGCTCCGGGAGCCTGACCCCCATGGGGGCGGTACCATCGCTGCTGGAGTATGCCGCCGGGGGCTTCATCGCCGAGTGCGCCCTGGAGACCATGGGCCAGCGGGAGACGCTGCACATCACCTGCCGGGAGCCGGAGGCCACGCCTGGGACGGGGGTGGAGGCCCAGCTCTGGTTTGACGTGGAGAGCCACGCCCTGCTCCGGGGGGAGATCTCCTCCGACGGCTTTACCGTCATCCAGTGTACCTTCACCGACTTTGCCATGACCCTTCCCCCGGCCCAGGAGGAGACCCCGGCGCAGTAGCCTTTTGCTCAGGCTCTCTTAGGACCAAGCAGCTCCCAGAGCCCCACGCACAGCACCCCCGCCCCGAACAGCCGCCGCAGCAGCCCCAGGTCCAGCCCGGTGGCCAGCCAGGCCCCCAGGGCGGAAAAGGCCAGCCCGGCGGAGATGGCGGGGAGGAGAACCTCCCGGCACACAAAGCCGTTTTTGATGTGGGCGGGCAGGGCGGTGGCGGCGGTGGGGAGGAAGTAGAGCAGGTTCACCCCCTGGGCGGCGGTCTGGGGCAGGGCGGTGAAGACGGTCATGTAGAGCAGCAGCAGCGTGCCGCCCCCCACGCCCAGGCCGGAGAGCACGCCGGTCACCGCCCCGGCCAGGACGGCGGCGAGAAAGGGCCCCATCAAAACAGCAGGGAGCGCAGGCCCCCGTAGAGCAGGAACAGGGCGAAGAAGCGGCGCAGCAGGTCCATGTTCAGCCGCTTGAACACCCGTCCGCCCACAAAACCGCCCACCAGCCCGCCCAGGAGATAGGGCACCGCGGCGGAGAGGTCCAGGGCCCCCCGGAAGAAATAGATGGCGGCGGAGAGCAGGCACAGGGGCAATATGACGGCCACCGAGGTGGCGAAGGCCTGGGCCTGTTCCAGGCCCACCCAGAGGGTGAGCAGGGGTACCAGGAGCATGCCGCCGCCTCCCCCAAACAGGCCGTTTGTGATGCCGGCGGCGGCGCCCGCCGCGGCGCAGCGGGCCCAGTGGGGCAGTTTCTTCATGCAAAAAGACCTCCCATCGCACACGGATTCTCCTGTCAGTGTGCCTCGGGAGGTCTTTTCTATTCATTGTGTGTCTATCCCGGCCAGGGAGAGCACCACGTCCCCGGCCAGCATCAGCCCGGCCACCGGGGGCACCCAGGGCACGCTGCCCGGCACGCTGCGCCGTCCCGGAGGGGGGGCCTCGGCGGCCTCGGGGGTGCGGGGCAGCTCGGGGGAGTAGAGGACCCGGTGGTGGAGGATGCCCCGGGCGCGCAGCTCCTTGCGCACCACCCGGGCCAGGGGGCAGCCCTGGGTGCGGCTCAGGTCGTCCAGCCGGAACTGGCCGGGGTAGAGCTTATTCCCGGTGCCCAGGGCGGAGATGATGGGCACGCCACGGTTTATGGCGGTCTCGATCAGGTCCAGCTTGCAGGAGACCAGGTCGATGGCGTCCACGATATAGTCATACCCGGAGGCAAAGAATTCCTCCCGGGTCTGGGCGCTGTACTGCCCCACCACCGGGTGGAGGAGGCAGTGGGGGTTGATGTCCCGCAGCCGCGCAGCCATGGCCTGGGCCTTGGGCTCTCCTTGGGTGGACCAGAGGGCCTCCACCTGGCGGTTTAGGTTGGTGACGCCCACCGTGTCCTGGTCCACCAGGGTGAGCTCCCCGATCCCGGCGCGGCACAGGGCTTCGGCGCACCAGGAGCCCACGCCGCCCAGACCGAAGACGGCCACATGGGCGCGCCCCAGGCGCTCCATGGCCTCCGCGCCCAGGAGCATCTCCGTTCTCAGAAATTGCTCTTCCAAAAAAGCACCGCCTTTACAGCGGCAGCCCCTGCGGGACATCCGCAGGGGCTGCCGGAAATGTTGCAATGGCTCAGTGGACCAGGGACATGCCGTCAGCAGCCACGGCCTGGCAGCTCTCGGTGAGCTCCTCCAGCCAGGACTCCATGTCGGCGCTCAGCAGGGCCTCGGCGGCAACCTCGTGCCACTTGGGACCGTTGAGGCCCTGGAAGTACATCACATGCCAGCCGTACTGACCGGCGTTGTCGTTCTCCACCAGGCCGGTATCCCCCGCCGTGCGGCTGGGGTCGAAGATCCAGTCATTGAAGGACTCCACCATGGTGCCCTCTTCCACATAGGTGTAGAGACCGCCGGCAGCGTTGAGGTCGCCGTCGGAGTTGCGGCTGTCGTCGGAGTACTCCTCGGCCAGCTCGCCAAAGGCCTCGGCGGTGCGCTGGTCCTCGCTCAGGGCGTTGAACTCGTTCAGGATGCGCTCGGCCTCGTCGTGAGCGGAGAGCATCTGCTCGTCGGTGGGCTCGTCGGCGCTCTCGTCCTCTTCGGTGTCGGGGTCGTCCTGGGTGAGCTCGGCCTTGATGAGGATGTGGCGCACGTCCACGGTCTCGGCATTGTTCAGGTAGCTGTCCTCAAAGAGCACCACCCAGTAGCCGGAGGAGGACTCAAAGGAGGAGATGTCGCCGGCGGTGCGGGATGCGTCGGTGACCCAGTCGTGGTAGAGGGAGGAGGTGATGTTCACGCCCAGGATGCCATCCTGGAGGTTATACTCGGGGTCGGCGTAGCTGGAGCTCTCGCCCACGGCGTCCACCACCAGGGTGTTGAAGGCCTCGCTCTTGTCGCCCTCGGCGGCCTGCACGCCCGCCACCAGCGCGTCGGCCTTCTCCTTGGCCTCCGCCATGGCGGCCTCCTTCTCTTCCTCGGTGGCCTCCACGGTGTTGCCGTCCTCATCAGTGGTGCTCGCCGCGGCGCCGGAGATATAGACGTAGCGGTAGTCGTAGCTATACACGTCGGTGGGATTCTCCTTGGCGTAGGCGTCGTAGTCGGCCTCGGTGTAGGTCAGGGAGTCCTGATGGAGAGTCTGGTACTCGCTGGCCAGCTCCTGCTGGGCAGCCACGTCGCGGTAGGCGCTCTCGGTGGCGTAGCGGCCGTAGTAGGCAATGAGGAAGGAGGCGGTATTGGGGTAGCCATACTGGGTGGCCTGGCTGGCCAGGGAGGCCACGGCCTCGTCCACGTTGGCCTTGCCCTCGTCGGAGAGCTGGTAGCCCTCGGCCTCGGCGGCGCTGGTGAGGGCGTAGACCTGGCTCAGGGACTCCAGGGCGGTCTCCTCAAAATACTCCTCGTAGGTCTGGCCGGTCTCGCTGTTGTAGACCTGCTTGTCCCCCAGCTCGGAGTCAAAGTCGTAGGCCTGGTAGGGCTCGGTGACCGTGGTGATGCCGTAGGCGGCGTACATCTGCTGGGTGCTCAGCACGCTCTGCCGCACCGAGTTGTAATAGATCTGCATTTCGGACACGGACACGTCCTTGCCGCCCACGGTGGCCGCGGTGACACGGCGCTGGAAGATGCCGGAGTTCCACACCAGCAGGGCGATCACCGCCACGGCGACGATGACGCCGATGACGGAATAGAGAATGATCTTCTGCTTCCGGGCCTTGGCCTCCCTCTGCTCCTTGAGCTGCCGCTGGGTGGGGCCCTGGCTCAGGAGGTCCTGGCGCTGCTTCTTTTCTCTGGATGCGCTCATAAAGGTTCAGTCCTCTCGTTGTAATGGCTGAGATAACGCTTTGGATACATCGTAGCATTATACAGGAAAATACCGCCGCATGCAAGACAAAAAACGCTCCCCCGGGGGGAAAGAAGGGCTTTTGCGGTGGCCAGGGGGCGGAGAGAGACGAAAAAGCCGGGCCGGACAGAGTCTGTCCGGCCCGGCACAGCCGATAAAAGATCCCCGCTCTGGCCGTGGGGCCAGGTTAAAAACCTGCACGAATGGCAGGTGGGTCGCCTCCGGACCGTTTCACCGCTTCCAACATCCGGCGCCGGCGAAAGCCGGACCGGGAGGCCTGCGATCCGCGGCCCGAGGTGGGCGTCCCGTTTAAGAAATGTGGGTTTTAACAAAGCGCCTCACGCACCGAGCAGGGAGATGGGAAGAGGAGAGAGGGGTCAGGACTCCTCGCCTTCCTCCTCCTCAAACAGAACTTCCATAAACTGCTGATAGACCATCTCCAGCTCCTCGTCGCTGTCCAGCGTGGAGAGCTGCTCCTCGCCGTCCGCCTCCACGACCTTGAGGATGATGAGGCCGTATTCCTCGTCCAGATCCACGTCCTCCACTTCCTTGTCGCTGTCCACGGCGGGGAAGAAAGCCATGTAGGTCTGGCCGTTATACGAGATGGTCTCCAGGTGCTCCAGCTCGAACTCGTTGCCGTCCTCGTCGGTAATGGTGATGAAATCCGCGCCAAACTCTTCGCTCATATAGCATACCCAGGCCTTTCGTTTTTTTGCATCTCTTGTGCACATTTATTGTATCCTCCCGGAGGCAAAATTGCAAGTGGGCGGATACCATATTTTTCGTCCTCTTTCCACAATGACCATAAAATGGAACTTTTTAGGGTGGACATGGCGGCAAAACGTGGTATAATATCAACAGTTGCCGCACATGTGCGGCAGGATACCATGTATCCAGGCGTTTTTTGAACAAAACGCCTGCTGTTGATGTTACACCATAGCGCAAATCGGCAGAGCCGATTTGCGCCGCATTCG
>DVLB01000114.1 GCA_018715695.1 Candidatus Galloscillospira stercoripullorum | reverse complement strand
GGTTCTGGTCCCCGCCGTGCGGGAGGCCTTCAACCTGCCCGATGGCGCCAGCCTGTTCTGCGCCATCATCGTGCTGGCCATCATGATCCTGCCCTCCATCATCTCGGTGTCTGAGACCGCCCTCAAGGCCGTGCCCCACGAGTACGAGGAGGCCAGTTTGGCCCTGGGCGCCACCCAGATCGAGACCATCTTCAAGGTCAGCGCCCCGGCTGCTTCCAGCGGCATCGCCGCCGCCGTGGTTCTGGGCATCGGCCGCGCCATCGGCGAGGCCATGGCCATCATGATGGTGGCCGGAAACGTGGCCAACATGCCTGACCTCCTCTCCAGCGTCCGCTTCCTCACCACCGGCATCGCCGTGGAGCTGGCCTACTCCAGCGGCCTCCAGCGCCAGGCTCTGTTCTCCATTGGACTTGTGCTTTTCCTCTTCATCATGTGCATAAACGTGATCCTCAATGTCTTCCTCAAGCGGGATAAGGAGGGCTGAACACCATGACGAAACGACCTGAGAAAAACGCCGGCATGGAGGGGCTCTCCGCCGAGCGCAGGGCGTACGACATCACCATGCGCGCCCTCATCTACCTGGCCGCCGTCATCGTGGTGGCGCTGCTTCTCTTCCTGCTGGGCTACATCCTTTACCGGGGCCTGCCCAACCTCACTTGGGAGTTTTTGACCGCCGAGGAGAGCGTGGTGAAGGATATCCAGGGCATCGGTCCGGCCATCCTCAACACCGTCTATGTGATCATCGCCACCCTCATCGTGGCCCTTCCCCTGGGTGTGGGCGCCGCCATCTACCTCACCGAGTATGCCAAGAATCGCAAGCTGGTGGCCGCCATCGAGTTTGCCACCGAGACCCTGGCCGGAATCCCCTCCATCATCTACGCCCTGGTGGGCGTGCTGGTCTTTGCCGAGTCGCTGCGCCTGGGTAAGACCCTCATTGCCGGCTCCCTGACCCTGGTGATCATGACCCTGCCCACCATCATCCGCACCACCCAGGAGTCCCTCAAGACCGTGCCCCAGAGCTATCGGGAGGGCTCCCTGGGCCTGGGCAGCGGCAAATGGCACATGATCCGCACGGTGGTCCTCCCCTCCTCCATCGACGGCATCGTCACCGGCTGTATCCTCGCCATTGGGCGTATCGTGGGCGAGAGCGCCGTGCTCCTCTACACCGTGGGCATGAGCATGAAAATGCAGGACTTCTTCCGCGACGGCCTGGAGAGCTTTTTTGCCAGCTCCGGCTCCACCCTGAGCGTGGCGCTGTATGTCTACGCCAAGGTGCGGGCCGACTTCGACCTGGCCTTCTCCGTGGCCGTGGTGCTCATTGTCATCACCCTGGTCATCAATCTGGTGGCCAAGCTGGCCGGCAGGGGCCTTAAGAAGAACTGAAAAGGAAGGTTTGGACCATGAGTGAAGAAAGTATCATCCTTCAGGCCAAGGACCTGAATCTCTATTATGGCGACAACCACGCCCTCAAGAATATCAACATGGAAATACCCCAGCACAAGATCACCGCTCTCATCGGCCCCTCCGGCTGCGGCAAGTCCACCTTCCTGCGCAGCATCAACCGCATGAACGATCTCATCCCCAGCGTGCGCATTGAGGGCTCTCTCCTCTACCGCGGAAGGGACATCTACGCCGGCGGCACTGACGTGACCGGACTGCGCAAGCGCATCGGCATGGTCTTCCAGAAGCCCAACCCCTTCCCCATGTCCATCTACGACAATGTGGCCTACGGTCCCCGTACCCACGGCATCCGTAACCGCAGGCAGCTTGACGAGATCGTGGAGCAGTCCCTCCAGGGCGCGGCCATCTGGGACGAGGTGAAGGACCGGCTCAAGAAGTCGGCCCTGGGCCTCTCCGGCGGCCAGCAGCAGCGGCTGTGTATCGCCCGGGCTCTGGCGGTGAAGCCTGACGTCCTGCTCATGGACGAGGCTACCTCCGCCCTGGACCCTATCTCCACCTCCAAGATCGAAGACCTTGCTGCGGAACTTAAGTCGGAGTATACTATCATCATGGTGACCCACAACATGCAGCAGGCTGCCCGTATTTCCGACAAGTGTGCCTTTTTCCTGCTGGGCGAGCTGGTCGAGTATGGAGACACCACCCAGCTGTTCTCTATGCCCAACGACAAGCGTACCGAGGACTACATCACCGGGAGGTTTGGTTAAGATGAGAAAAACCTTTGACGCAGAGCTCCAGGAGCTGGGGGCAGAGATGATCGACATGGCCGCCGCCGCCGAGGATGTCATCGACGCGGTCATCAGCTCCCTTACTTCCTCCAACCCCGATTCTGCCAAGACCGCCATTGAGATGACCCGCCACATGGACCAGATGGAGCGGGAGATCGAGAACCGCTGCCTGCGGCTGCTGCTCCAGCAGCAGCCCGTGGCCCGGGACCTGCGGACCATCTCCGCGGCGCTGAAGATGGTCACTGACCTCCAGCGCATCGGCAACCAGTGCGCCAACATCGCCGAGATCTCCCTGCTGCTCCAGAAGCGGGAGGGCGGCGAGACCATGGAGCATATCCGCACCATGTCCCAGAAGGCGGGAATCATGGTCAAACGCTCCATTTTTGCCTACGCCAATCGGGATGTGGAGGCCGCCCGGGCCGTGGTTGACATGGATGACGAAGTGGATCAGCTCTTCCAGACCATCAAGGGGGAGCTGGTAGATCTCATCGTCCGCAACCGCCAGGAGGCCGACCAGACCATCGACCTTATTATCATCGCCAAGTATCTCGAGCGCATCGCCGACCACGCGGTGAACATCGCCCAGTGGGCCGTCTACTGTGTTACTGGAGAGCTGGCCAGCTGAAAAAGAAAGGAGGGAGAGCCGCGTGTCCAAGACCATTGTGGTGGTGGAAGACGACGAGAGCATCCGGGAGATGCTCCGCTACTACTTCCACTCAGTGGGCTATGAGGTCCGCTCTTATGAGTCGGGCGAGGCCATGCTGGAGGGAGAGACAGGGAAGGAATGTCCCACCATGTATATCCTGGACATCATGCTGCCCGGCATGGACGGACTGGAGGTCCTCCGGCGCATCCGGGGAGACCGGGAACGCTCCGCCGCGCCGGTGATCTTCCTCACCGCTCGCACTGCCGAGATCGACCGGGTAGCCGGCCTGGACGCAGGAGCGGATGACTATGTGGTCAAGCCCTTCGGCATCATGGAACTCCAGGCCCGGGTCAACGCGGTGCTCCGCCGCACCCGGCGGGAAGGGGAGGACCGGATCATCCGGTACCGAGACCTGGAGATTGACCCGGCAGCCCGTGAGGTGCGTCGGGGTGGGGAAAAGCTGGAGCTCACCTTCAAGGAGTTTGAGCTGCTGCGCCTGCTCTCCTCCCGGCCCGGCGTGGCCCTCACCCGGGACGAGATCCTCCAGACCGTGTGGGACTACGACTACACCGGCGAGACCCGGACGGTGGATATGCACGTCAAGACCCTCCGGCAGAAGCTGGGGGAGGAGTACATCACCACGGTGCGGGGCGTGGGCTATAAAATGAGCTGAAAGATCTTTTCTCAACTGCGAGGTGATCGTATGAAAAAAAGGCTGATCGGGGCCACTCTTGTGACGGTGATTGTGGCCCTGCTGGTCTCGGGCGCCATTCAAATTTTCCACCTCCACCAGCAGGAGGAAGAGGCGGCCCGGGAGAGCCTGCGGGAGCTGCTCATCCTCATGGACGCCCAGAGCGCCATCACAGATCCGGAGGGAGTGACCGAGCAGTTTACCCAGGCCGCGCCGGAAAAGCGCCTGACCATTATCGACGTGGACGGCAGCGTGGTCGCCGATACTCAGGCGGACCCCTCCACCATGGAGAACCATTCGGATCGTTCCGAGGTGACGGAGGCGCGCCTCACCGGCTGGGGCGAGGCCACCCGTCCCTCCGACACCGTGGGGCAGACCATGCTCTATGTGGCCAAGCGCTTTGCTGACGGCATGGTGGGCCTGGCCTCCATGCCCGTGTCCTCCGTGGACGCGCTGGTGTGGGGCAATGTCCTCAGCTTTGTCATTGCCGCCGCCGTGGCGCTGCTACTGGCGCTGATCCTCTCTGGCCGGATGGCCCGGTCGGTCCTGCGGCCCCTTCACGCCGTAGGGGAGGCGCTCCAGGAGGCGCTGGACGGGAAGCCGACCGACGCGCTGGAGCGCTACCAGGGGGATGACGAGGTGCGTCCCATCCTCCGTTACATTGACAAGCTGGTGGAACGCCTGGGCCGCCAGATCGAGGAGATCCGCACCGAGCGGGACAAGGTGTCCCTCATCCTGGACTGCATGGACGAGGGACTCATCCTCCTGGACCGGGAGGGCAATATCCTGGCCAGCAACCGCTCCGCCCGAAAGCTCTTCGGCGTGCGAGAGGGGGAGGAGGGAGGCAGTATCCTCCTGCTCACCCGCAGCCGCCGGGTGCGGGACGCCATTGAGCAGGTGAAAAAGAGCCAGACGGCTCAGGTGCTGGACCTGGAGGACGAGAGCCTCGCCCCCGGCAGCCTGCGCATGTTCCTCTCACCGGTCTCCGGGCGGCAATATGAGGGTACTCCGGTGGGCGTATCCATCCTCATCTCTGACGTCACCGCTCTCAAACGGGCCGAGGGAATCCGCAGTCAGTTCACCGCCAACGTCTCCCACGAGCTCAAGACCCCGCTGACCAGCATCAAGGGCTTTACCGACATGCTCTGCTCGGGCATGGTCCACGACAAGGAGGACCAGCAGCGGTTCCTCACCATGATCGGGGTGGAGGTGGACCGGCTCATCGAGCTCATCAACGACATCCTGCGCCTTTCCGAGCTGGAGTCCGCCACCATCCAGCAGGGCGAGGAGCGCTGCGACGTGCTCCAGACCGCCCAGGAGACAGCAGAGCTCCTGGCCCCGGCGGCCCAGACCGCTGATGTGACGGTTTCCGTCTCCGGGGAGAGCGGCGTGGCGGCCATCTCTCCCAGCCGGCTCAAGGAGCTGCTGGTCAACCTGATGGAGAACGCCGTCAAATATACTGAGCGCGGTGGGAAGGTGGACGTGACCGTCACGCCCGTCCCCGGTCAGGTCACCTTCACCGTGGCCGACACCGGCATCGGCATCCCCGAGGAGGACCGGGAACGGGTCTTTGAGCGGTTCTACCGGGTGGATAAGGGACGCTGCCGCAAGAGCGGCGGAACCGGCCTGGGCCTGGCCATCGTCAAGCACATCGTGCAGCTCTACGACGGCACCATCTCTCTGGAGAGCCAGGTGGGCAAGGGCAGCACCTTCACCGTCACCCTCCCCGCAGCGGCGGAGGAGAACTGAGACGGAGAGGACAAGACAAGAACGGAAAGCGGGCCCGCCTCATCATCACGATGAGGCGGGCCCGCTCTTTTGTTTTGTGAAAGCCCTTACAGACAGGCGCGAAGGATGGAGCGCACGTCCTCCTTAGTCAGGACCTTGTAGCCGCCCTTGAGGATCAGGGTGCCGCCCACCACATCCTCCAGGTTCTCCTCGGTCAGGCCCACCTCGCTGCCGCGCATAGCAAGGCCCAGCTCCTTCATCCAGTCCTCCATGGCGGAAAGACCCGCCATGGCGATCTCCCGGTCGGTCTTCCCTTCGGAGCTCACGCCCCAGACGTTTTGGGCAAAGCGGACGAATTTGTGGAGTCCTGCCTCCAGGATATAACGGTAATAGGCGAGGGAGACGGCGGACAGGGTCATGCCGTGGGTGGCATCGGTGACCGCGCCGATGGCCTGCCCTATCATGTGTACCATCCAGTCGGTGCTCTTGCCCCGGGACACCAGGGTGTTGAGGGCCCAGGTCGCCGTCCACATGATGTTGCTGCGGGCCTCATAGTCCTGGGGGTCACGGTTGGCGATGCGGCTGGAGTGGATGAGGGAGCGCATGAGTCCCTCACTGAGATAGTCGCTGGTGTTGTCGTCGGTGCCGGAGAAATACTGCTCGCAGATATGGCTGAAAATGTCGAAGCACCCGGCCACCATCTGCTTGTGGGGCAGGGTCATGGTGAAGCGGGGGTTGAGGATGGCGAAGCGGGGCATGATCTTCTCGTCCTTGAATACATGGCCGATCTTCAGCTTGACGGCACGATTGGTGATGACCGCGCCGGCGTTCATCTCCGAGCCGGTACCCACCATGGTGAGGACGCAGCCCACGCTCAGGGTGGGGCAGTCGGGCTCCTCAAAGCGGATAAAGTACTTCTCCCAGGGGTCCTCATCGCAGTGGACCGAGACGGAGACGGCCTTGGCGTAGTCACACACCGAGCCGCCGCCCACGGCCAACAGCAGGTCGGCCCGGTGGGCCCGGGCGATCTCCACGCCCTCATAGAGCTTTTCCACCGTGGGGTTGGGCATGACGCCGGCGATCTCCGCCACGTTTTTGCCCTCCCGGGCCAGGATGTCGGTCACCGCGTCGTAGATGCCGTTTTTCTTGATGGAGCCGCCGCCGTAGATGAGCACTACGTTGGGCCCATAGTGCCGCAGCTCAGGCCCCAGCTCGGCCAGGGCGTTTTCGCCAAAATAGAGCTTAGTGGGGTTGCAGTACGAAAAGTCGCCTAACATTCTAAATCCCTCCTGTGACAAAATATCCTGTGGCAATGAAAGGGCGGACTACTCCTCCCGGAGATCCTCCTCGTGTTGGGCGTAGAACTCCTCCAGCTACAGCTCATCCTTGATCTCCAGCCCTCGCTCGCCCGCCAGCCCCTCCACATGGTGGGTCAGCTCGTGGGCTAAGGTGGTGTAAAGCTCGTCCTCCCAGTCCTCGTCGGTCCAGTCCTCCTGTTTCGCCAGGGCTGCGAAGGAGCCATAGTAGAGCAGGATATACCGGCCCATCTGGTCGTTGCAGTACTCCCCCATGATATACATCTCCCCGGGGGGAAACTCGGGGTCTGGCTTTGCGTCGGGCAGCAGGGAGATCCCCCCGTTTAAGTCCTTATAAAAAACGGGGGGGAACTCCTCAGCCATCTCATCCAGCAGTTCTCCCGCTTCGTCAAAGGTGAGCATGGTCATTCCTCACTTCTTTTTGAGTTTGCTCCAATGTTCCACCATGCCGCTCAAAAGGGCCGCCACCGGGAAGAGGACCCAGGCCGGGTGCCAGGCTTGAAAGAGAAAGCCGGCCAGCAGGAAGAGTATGGTGGCCGCCGACATGATGAGCGCACTCCAGTGCTCGTTCTTCTCCTCGTCTCCGTCCAGGGAACTGTCGTGGCCAGCCACCGGGGAGGAAGCCGCCGGACCGCCGGGGCGGGCAAGCTTGGCGGCCTCTTTGGCATAGTCCTCCAGGTCATACCGCTCAGAGAGGACGCCAAGGAACACGATGGCGCCCACTGCCCCCGCCAGGATGAGGAAGAACCCGGCCACAGTCAGGACCTGGAGCCGTTCGTTTCCCTCGAAGAACACGCACAGCGCCACCAGCACCGCCACGTCAGCCACGATGGCGGCGATGGCGGTGGAAAGACCTGCGGCGAACACCCGCCGGAAGCGGCGCTCTTCTTCCCAGTCCCGGCAGTCGGGAATGACTGGGAACTGCCGCATGAAGTCCTCGTGGTCCATGGCCCCGAAAACGAAGAGGAATACCGCCGCCGCCACACACAGCAGCAGAGGCAGCACAATGAGCCCGGTCTCTCCCAGCCACACATAAAAGAGCAGCAGGGAGGAGATGCCCGCCAGGACCAGGGATACCCCCAGAGCCATCATCAGGGCGAAGCGGGCCATCTGGCTCTGGTACTGCTCGTAGACGGTTTCGTCCTTTCCGCTCTCCTCCACGGGGGCGGATGCCATTCCGGAGGTGGGCTCCTCCTGGGACGATTCCTCCAGCTCCTCCCGCATGAGCTCATCCAGAGTGCAGGAGAGCAGCTGAGCCAGGGTGAGCAGGGTGGCGGCCTCGGGCAGGCTCTGGCCGCTTTCCCACTTGCCCACCGCCTGGCGGCTCACGCCCAGCTCTTCGGCCAGACGTTCCTGGGTGTACCCCGCCCGGCGGCGGAGGATGGGCAGATTATGTTGAAACCGTGACATGGGGACAATCACTCCTTTCAGCACGATTTTGCCGGAAGAGTGCCTGTTTTACCACCAACCGGGCGTTTCTCAGCCGGATTTTTTCACGCAACTTCAAGTTGCATGCTGTCAAAACCGCCGAAAATCCCCAAAATATGCCGGAAGGGGAGACGTCAGTCCGGCTGACCCTTGGGCTTGCGCATGGTAAGGGAGATGCGTTTTTTCTTTCCATCCCCACACGGCCGAGGCCGTGCGGGGACCCCGGATCTCACATCCTCGGGGCAAGTGAATTGCCCCTGCGGCAAGGTTTCGGCGGAGCCGAAACGCTTGTGCGCGGCACTCGCCGCGTCCCGCCTGCGGCGGGTCCCTCCGTTCTCTCAGTCCGGCTGACCCTTGGGCTTGCGCATGGTGAGGGAGATGCGTTTTTTCTTTTCGTCGGCCTCCAACACCCAGACCTTCACTACGTCGCCCACGGCGCAGATCTCGCTGGGGTGGCGCACCCGGCGGCTGGAGAGCTGGGAGATATGCACCAAGCCGTCCTGATGGACGCCGATGTCCACAAATACGCCGAAGTCGATGACGTTGCGCACGGTGCCCGTGAGCTCCATGCCCGGCTTTAGGTCCTTCATCTCCATCACGTCGGTGCGCAGGATGGGCCGGGGCAGCTCGTCCCGGGGGTCGCGGCCGGGCTTCATCAGCTCGCCCACCACGTCCCGCAGGGTGGGCACGCCTACGCCGCACTGCTGCGCCGCTGTCTCCTCGCCCAGGGCCTTTACCCGCTCGCGCAGCTCCCCGATAGCTCCCGCCTTCACATCGGCGAGGGTGTAGCCGGTGAGGGCGAGCAGCTTCTCCGCGGCGGCGTAGCTCTCCGGGTGGACGCCGGTGTTGTCCAGTACGTTCTCGCTCTCGCTCAGACGCAGGAAGCCTGCACACTGCTCAAAGGCCTTGGGACCCAGCTTAGGCACCTTGAGAAGCTGGCCCCGGGCGGTGAAAGCGCCGTTTTCTTCCCGGTATTTGACGATGTTCTTGGCGGTGGCCGAGGTGAGGCCCGCCACATAGGTGAGCAGGGGGGCGGAGGCGGTGTTCAGGTCGGCGCCCACCGAGTTGACGCAGTCCTCCACCACGCCCCGCAGCGTCTCGTCCAGCCGGGCCTGGGGCATGTCGTGCTGATACTGACCTACGCCGATGGCCTTGGGGTCGATCTTCACCAGCTCGGAAAGGGGGTCCTGGAGCCGCCGGGCGATGGACACGGCGCTGCGCAGGTTCACGTCGTACTCGGGGAACTCCTCGGCGGCCAGCTTGGAGGCGGAGTAGACGCTGGCGCCCGCCTCGCTGACGATCATGTAGCTCACCGCTATGCCCTCCGCGGCCAGGCGGCGGATCATCTCCACTGCCATCTGCTCGGTCTCCCGGCTGGCGGTACCGTTGCCGATGGCAATGTGCTCCACGCCGTGCTTGCGGATGAGCTTGGAGAGGGCCTCGATGGCCTCCTCCTTCTTGCGCTCGCTGAAGGTGGGGTAGACCACGGCGGTATCCAGCACCTTGCCGGTGCCGTCCACCACCGCCGCTTTGCAGCCGTTGCGGTAGCCGGGGTCCAGACCCATGGTGATAAAGCCCTTCACCGGCGGCTGCATGAGCAGGGGCTTTAAGTTGAGACCGAACATCTTGATGGCCCCTTCATCGGCCTTCTCGGTGAGGGCGGCGCGGATCTCCCGCTCCAGGGAGGGCTTCAAAAGCCGGTCCCAGGCGTCGTCGGCGGCGGCGCGCACGAACTCCATGGACGCCCGCCCGGGTACCACCACCCGGCGCACGGCGATGCGGGCGCTCTCCGCGTCCACCTCCACCCCCGCTTTGAGGATCTCCTCCCGCTCGCCCCGGTTGATGGCCAGCACCTGGTGGCCCTGGACGGTGCGCACCGGGGCGGAGAAGTCGTAGTAGAGCCGGTAGACGCTGTCCTCCGGGTCCTTCTGGGCCGCCTTGGAGAAGAGCACGCCCTTGCGCTCATAGAGCTCCCGCAGGGTCTTGCGCACGGCGGCGTCGTCGCTGACCCACTCGGCGATGATGTCGCTGGCTCCCTGGAGGGCATCCTCCACCGTTTCCACCCCCGTGTCGGGGTCCACATAGTCCCAGGCCGCCTCCTCGGGAGAGGGGCAGCTGCCCCCCAGGGCGAAGAAGAGCTGGGCCAGAGGTTCCAGACCCTTCTCCGTGGCTACCGTGGCCCGTGTGCGCCGCTTGGGCTTGTAGGGCAGGTACAGGTCCTCCACCTCGGCCAGCGTGGCCGCGGCGTCGATGGCGGCGGCGAGCTCCTCGGTGAGCTTGTCCTGGGCGTCGATGGAGGCCTTGACCTCCTCGCGCCGCTTGTCCAGATTGCGCAGATACTGCAGCCGGTCGGCGAGGGCGCGCAGGGCGGTGTCGTCCATGGCCCCGTGCATCTCCTTGCGGTAGCGGGCGATGAAGGGGATGGTGTTCCCCTCGTCCAGCAGGGCCACCACATTGGCCACATGCTCCTCTTTTTTGCCCAGCTCCCGGGCGAGTATCTGTATGATGCGCTCCATGTCGTTACTCCTTTGCTTTGGATTCGTTCTCTATTTTATCCCAAGGCGCCGCGGAAGTCCAGCGGAGAAAAAACGGCGGACGTCCCAAAATAGGGACGTCCGCCGGTGGGAGAGACGGCGTCAGGGCAGGTCGGCGTCGATGAGGATATTGTCGGTGCCGTGCTGCTCAAACTCGGCCATATAGTCGTCGATGCGGCGGGTGAGCTCGTCGTAGTCGTTTTCGTCGATGGAGGCGTCCTCCATATCCCGCCGGGCCAGATCCTCCGCCAGGATCTCGAAAAAGACGTTGTTCTCATACTCCATGATGGCCTCGTGGATGCCGCCCTCGGTAAAGGCCCGGGAGGGCACCACCTCTCCCTGCCAGTCCTCGGCCAGCACACCCATGCCCTGCTCCCGGGCTTTGGCAAAAAGCAGGCTCTCCACCTCGTCGTAGTCGGCGAAACGGTCGTCTCCCCGGGTGGAGTTGAGGATCCAGTTGCCGATATAGGCCATGTCCAGCAGTCGGCGGAATTGCTTGGCCGTCAGGTTCAGTTCCATGGGAAGACCTCCTCTCGGTCGCTTGTGGGGCCGGTGGCCCTATTCCATATTATACAGACCCTCGCTCAAAAGTCAAAGGGGGAAGGGGGGAAATCCAAAGAGAAAAAATTACTTGTGTTCTGAGGGGCTTTCGCATATCATGTTGTTTGAAGGATCTGGATTGGAGGTCATGGGATTGGACAGACGACCCATCGGCGTGTTCGACTCCGGACTGGGCGGCCTGACGGCGGTCCGGGAACTGGAGCGGCTTTTGCCGGCGGAGACCATCATTTATTTCGGGGATACCGGCCGGGTGCCCTACGGTAGCCGCTCCCGGGAGACCCTCATCAAATACGCTCGGCAGGATGTGGCCTTCCTGCGTACCTTTGACCTGAAGGCCATCGTCATCGCCTGCGGTACTGTGTCCAGCACAGCCCTGGACGTGCTGGAGCAGGAAAACCCCTTGCCCGTGCTGGGCGTGGTCAAACCCGCCGCCGCTCGGGCGGTGGAGATGAGCCGCAGCGGACGCATCGGCCTCATCGGTACCCAGGCCACCATCCGCACCGGGGCCTACGAGCGGGAGATCACCGCCCTGCGGCCCGACGCCCAGGTCACCGCTCTGGCCTGCCCCCTCTTTGTGCCCCTGGTGGAGAACGGTCGCTTCCGGAGAGGGGATGCGGTGGCGGAACTGGTGACGGCGGAATACCTCCAGGCCATGAAGGACGCCGGGGTGGACACCCTGGTGCTGGGCTGCACCCACTATCCGCTTCTCTCCGAGGTCATCGGCGATTTCATGGGCCCCCAGGTGGCCCTCATCAACTCCGGCGAGGCCTGCGCCGCGCAGGTGGCGGTGCAGCTTAAGGAGATGGACGCCCTCACCGACGCCGCAGCGGGCAAGCGGCTCTATTACGTCAGCGACAACATCGCCGACTTCTCCCGCCTGGCCGACATCTTCCTGGGGGAGAGCGTGAAGAGCCATGTGGGCCTGGTGGACGTGACGGTGTACTGAGAAAGGACCTATTCCGGGCTTTACATCGGCGGCATTTGGAGATATAATACCTCCACTTGTGAAGAACCGGGGGTCATTATGGACAACAATGTGATCATTTCCATCAAGGGCAAGCAGTCCTTCGAGGGAGCTGAGGACGAGGTCATCGAGCTCGTCACCGAGGGCCTGATGAAAAAAGAGGGGGAGCGCACCTACACCCTGAGCTATCAGGAGAGTGAACTCACCGGCATGGGAGGCACCCTGACTACCTTCCAGATCGAGGAGGGGAGGGTCACCCTGCTGCGCCTGGGACAGTTCAACTCCCAGATGGTCTTTGAGCAGGGACGGCGGCACCTTTCCATGTATGAGACGCCCTATGGCGCCCTGGCCATCGGGGTGAACACCCGGGCCATGGACTGCACCCTGGACGAGCACGGGGGCCGGCTGGAGGTCAACTACGACATCGAGATCGACCACGCGGTGGCGGGGGCCAACCGCTTCCTCATCGACGTGCGGGAAAAGAGACCGGGCGTGAAGCAATGATCAGTTTGCCCCGGATACCAAAGAAAATCCAGTTTGAGGTGTGATAGCAGATGTCAAACATGATAAAAGCGGCCAAGGAGCAGGTAGCCGCTCTGACCCAGGCGGCCTATGAGCGGGCCGCTCAGGCGGGCGTGCTGCCCGGCGGCGCGGCAGTGAACGCCACCATCGAGATCCCCAAGGATGTGAAAAACGGGGACTACGCCTCCTCCTTCGCCATGGCGGGGGCCAAGGCCATGCACATGGCCCCCCGGGCCATCGCCCAGGCCGTTGTGGACCACATGGACCTCTCCGGCTCCTTCTTCTCAAAGGTGGAGATCGCCGGACCGGGCTTCCTCAACTTCACCCTGGGGGAGAGGTGGTACGCTCAGGTGCTCTCCACCATCGAGACCGAGGGAGAGAACTACGGCCGCAGCGACGAGGGCAAGGGCGAGAAGATCATGGTGGAATTCGTCTCCGCCAACCCCACCGGTCCCATGCACATGGGCAACGCTCGGGGCGGCGTGCTGGGCGACTCTCTGGCCAACATCCTCAAGTGGGTGGGCTGCGACACCTGGAAGGAGTTCTACGTCAACGACGCGGGCAACCAGATCGCCAAGTTCGCCAAGTCCATTGACGCCCGCTATCAGCAGCTTCTCCTGGGCGAAGAGGCGGTGGAGTTCCCCGAGGACGGCTACCACGGCGACGACATCCGTGAGCTGGCGCAGCTCTTCCGGGAGAAGGAAGGGGACGGCTGGCTGGAGCGCAGCGAGGACGAGCGCCGCGCCGCCATGGCCGCTTACGGCCTCTCCATCAACATTCCCCGGATGAAGGCGGACCTAAGCCGGTATAAGATCGAGTATGACGAGTGGTTCCTGGAGTCGGAGCTGCACAGCTCCGGCTATGTGGAGGAGACGGTGGGGCTGCTCGCAAGCAAGGGCTGGACCTACGAGAAGGACGGCGCGGTGTGGCTCAATACCACTGGCCTCCTCAAGGAGAAGTACCTGCGGGAGGGCAAGAGTCAGGAGCAGGTGGACAAGCTGGACCTGAAGGACGACGTGCTGCGCCGTCAGAACGGCTTTTATACCTACTTCGCCGCCGACATCGCCTACCACCGCAACAAGCTGGAAAAGCGGGGCTTTGATAAGGCCATCAATATCTGGGGCGCCGATCACCACGGCCATGTGGCCCGGCTGCAGGCCGCCCTGGACGGCCTGGGCCTGGACGGCTCCCACCGGCTCATCATCGTGCTCATGCAGCTGGTCAACCTTCTCCAGGACGGCAAGCCCGTGCGTATGAGCAAGCGCTCGGGCAAGGCCATCGCTCTCCACGACCTGCTCGACGAAATCAGCGTGGACGCCGCCCGGTACTTCTTCAACTCCCGCAGCGCCACCACCCCCCTGGACTTCGACCTGGACCTGGCCGTCCGGGAGGACAGCGACAACCCGGTCTACTACGTCCAGTATGCCCACGCCCGCATCTGCTCCCTGCTCTCCCGCCTGGCCGAGGAGGGTCACCGTGTGCCGGAGGCTGCTGCGGTGGACGCGGCGCTGCTCTCCACGGCGGAGGAGAAGGCGCTCATCAAGACCCTCTCCCAGCTGCCTGAGGAGATCCGCCTGGCCAGCCGGGATCTGGACCCCTCCCATATCAACCGCTACCTGGTGGCCCTGGCCGGGGACTTCCACCGGTTCTACAATTCCTGCCGCATCAAGGGCGAGGAGGAGGGCCTGCTTGAGGCCCGGCTCAAGCTCTCCGACGCGGTGCGCTCTGTCCTGGCTGTGGGGCTGTCCATCATCGGCGTCTCCGCCCCGGAGAAAATGTGAATACGCTGCGGGCCGTCCGGTATGGGCCGGGCGGCCCGTTTTTTGCCGAAATGGGAAAGAAACGATAAAATCCCGCCGCCCTCTTGCTTTTTCCGGCAGGGCAGTGATATACTAACCCCAATTTGAGCACTGCTCTTTACCACATGAGGAGGAACTGATCCATGGACATACCCTTGCCCCTGCCCATCCTGCTGGACGGGGCCACCGGCACCGAGCTCTACCGCCGGGATATGCCGGAGGGCTCCTGCACCCCCGCCTGGGTCCTGGAGCACCCGGAGGCGCTGCTGGAGCTCCAGCGCAGCTACGTCGCCGCCGGAGCCCAGGTGCTCACCGCCCCCACCTTCGGCGCCGACCCGGCTTCCCTGGCCGCTTTCGGCCTGGAGAAGGAGGCGGCGGAGTATAACCGCCGCCTGGTTGCCCTGAGCAGAGAGGCCGCCCATGGCCGCGCCCTGGTGGCGGGGGACTTGGCCCCCTGCGGCATGGGGGAATTCGCCGTGCGGGGGGGCCGGTTTGAGGAGATCGTGGACAACTACCGCGTCCAGGTGGCCGCCCTTGCGGAAGCGGGGGTGGATCTCTATGTGGTGGAGACCATGGTGGACATGGCCGAGGCCAGGGCCGCCCTGCTCGCCATCGGCGAGGCCGACCCGGGCAAGCCGGTGGCGGTCACGTTCTACTGTGACGAGGAGGGGCGGACGCCCTCCGGCGTGGACGTGCTGGCCGCTCTCATCGTCATGCAGGGCATGGGAGCAGCGGCCTTCGGGCTCAACTGCGCAAAGCCGGAGATCATTGCCGAGCAGCTGGAGAGACTGGCACCCTACGCCCTCATTCCCCTCATGGCCCAGCCGGAAGGTGCGAGAGGGATGGTGGACCCGGCGGCCTGGGTGGAGCGGTACGCCGAGCTGGGCGTGCGGCTCTTCGGCGGCTGCTGCGGCACCGGAGCGGCGGACATCGCTGCCCTGAGAGAGAAGCTCTCCGCCCTGAAGCCAGGGCCCTTTGTCCCCCGGGAACAGGACGAGGATGTGATCCCCTGTGCCAGCGAGCGGGAGGCCCGGTTCATCACGCCGGACGTGGATGTGGGGGAGACCATCGAGTGTTCTCCCGACCTGCTGGAGGACATCCTGGAGGCCGAGGACAGTTCTCCCCAGGGAGCGCTGAAAATCGCCATTCTGGAGGAGGACGACCTGGACCTCTTTGCCGCCTACCAGTACGCCGTAGAGGACGCCCTGTGCCTGTGGTCCGACGTGCCAGAGCTTTTGGAGAAGGCTCTGCGGCTCTACCAGGGCCGGGCCTTCTGGGACGGCACCGAGGACCTGGAGCCGGAATTTCTTGCTGAAATGAGCCGGAAGTACGGCCTGGTGATTTTGTAAAGAGCGGGCGAATCAATGCATATAAGACCGGCGGCCCGGTGGGACTCCCACCGGGCCGCTGCTTTTTGCCATTTAGGGGAAGAACAGCCGTACCGTCCAGGAAGCTGCCAGAAAGCCCGCCGTGTCGGCGCACAGGGCGGCGGGAATGGCGTAACGGGTGCGGGATACCCCGGCGGCGCTGAAGTAGACCGCCACGGTGTAGAAGGTGGTCTCGGTGGAGCCCATCATGACGGCCACCGTGCGGCCGATGGAGGAGTCTGGGCCGTAGGTGGAGATAAGCTCCGCCCCCACCCCAAGGGCCGCGCTCCCCGACACTGGGCGCACCAGCAGCAGCGCCGTGGTCTCCGGCGGGACGCCCAGGACGTTGAGAACGGGAGAGAGGGCCTGGGAGAGCAGCTCCAGGGCCCCTGAGGCGCGCAGCATATACACCGCCGTCATCAAACCGATGAGAGCGGGGACGATCTTGATGAGTACCCCCAGCCCATCCCCGGCCCCCTGGACCAGAGCGTCGTACACGTCCACCCGCCGCCAAAGCCCCCACAGGGCCACTACGGCGATGATGCCGGGCAGGAGCATGGTGAAAAAGAGCTCCATCTTACCGCCTCCTCTCCCGGTCAGGCCAGAGCCGGGAAAAGAGCCTGACCGCGCCGATGCCCACGCACACGGAGATGGCGGAAGAGAGCCAGGTGGCGGGCAGAATGTCGAAAGGCGCGGCGCTGCCGGCGGCGGAGCGGAGGGAGGCCACCGTGGTGGGGATGAGCTGGAGAGAGGCGGTGTTGCACACCACCAGCATGCACAGCGCGTCGGAGGCCACCCCGGGGGTGCGGCGGCTCATCTGCCGGGCCGCCCGGATGCCCAGAGGCGTGGCCGCGTTGCCCAACCCCAGCATATTGGCTGAGATATTGGCTGAGATGGCGTCCATCACTTTGCCGTCCCGGGCAAACTCCGGGAACAGCCGCCGCAGCACCGGCCCCAGCAGACGGGAGAGACCTTGGGCAAGGCCCGAGCGGGTCATGATCTCCATGACCCCCATCCACAGACACAGCATCCCCGCCACACTTAGACACAGTTCGACTCCCGCGGCCGCTCCCTCCATGGCTGCGGCTGCCACCGCCTCGCCCTGACCTGTGAGCAGACCGCAGACAATGGCGCACACTACCATCCCCGTCCAGATCGCCGACATTGCCATAACTCGTCCCTCCGTTTCTCTCCCTATGGGTATGGAACCGGCGGGGGAAATATGCCCGCCTAAATTTTGTGACAAATGTCCGATTCTTTCGACAACAATCAATTTGGAAAATATTAATTTACCAAATTCCGATTGACAACAAATTACTGTGTGTTATAATTGTGTCAGTTTCTAGGACATTGTGGAAAAATTGGGAAACAGCCCAACAGGAAGGAGCGTGAAGTATGAAATCGACTGGAATCGTGCGTAAAGTGGATGAGCTGGGGCGGATCGTGCTGCCCATTGAGCTGCGCCGCACCCTTGACATCGCGGAAAAGGATGCTCTGGAGATCTATGTGGATGGGGCTACTATTGTACTGAAAAAGTACCAGCCTGCCTGTATTTTTTGCGATGATGCTACCAATGTGATCAATTTTAAGGGAAAGAATGTGTGCGCCAACTGCGTCAGGGAACTCCTTGGCAAGTAAAGCACATAGGTTGAAAGAAGCCGGGCCGCTTCAGCGGCCCGGCTTCTTTGTCATTTTTTTACAAAATTTACGGAATGAGATCAGATGCGATAATATCCTGTCGAATATATACGAAACGTAATATATTTTCTGGTATTATGTTCCATAAAAGGAATATGAAGAGTGGTTCATCCTTTCAGAACCAGCTGATAAAGTTCGTTCTTAGGCAGGCCGGTTTCAGCGGCGGCCTGGCGGGTTGCGTCCTTGAGGGAAAGCCCCTCCTCACGCAGGGCGAGCACCCGGCGCACCCCGTCCTCGAGGGTGACGGACTCCGTTTTTTCTGCCTGACAGCCCTCTACCACCAGCACAAACTCACCCTTGGGTGGGTTCTGGGCATAGTGGGCCACGGCCTGGTCCAGGGTGGTGCGCAGGATCTCCTCGTGGAGCTTGGTCAGCTCCCGGCACACCGCGATACGCCGGTCGGACCCGAAGGTCTCCGAGAGGTCGGCCAGGGTGGCGCAGAGCTTGTGGGGGGCCTCGTAGAAGAGCATGGTGCGCCCCTCCCCGCGCAGCTCAGAGAGCCGTTCCCTGCGGTTTTTCTTGTTCATGGGGAGAAAGCCTTCGAAGGTGAAGCGGTCGGTGGGCAGGCCGGAGGCGGCCAGGGCGGTGATAAGGGCGCAGGGACCTGGGATAGACACCACCGGAATGCTCCTTGCCACGCATTCTGCCACCAACTCCTCGCCAGGGTCGGAGATGGCGGGGGTGCCCGCGTCGGTGACCAGGGCACAGCTCTCCCCGGAGAGCAGACGGCGGAGCACTGCCTCACCCCCTGCGGCGGTGTTGTGGCGGTAGTAGCTCACCATGGGCTTTTTTATCCCTAGGTGGTTCAAGAGCTTGAGGGTGACGCGGGTATCCTCCGCAGCGATGAAGTCGGCCTGCTCCAGCGTGTCCGCTATGCGGCGGGAGATGTCCCCCAGATTGCCGATGGGGGTAGGGACCAGGTAGAGGGTTCCGGACATGGCAGCTCCTCCGTTCTTTTGTTCAGTGGCTTATGGGTCGGGACGATCCAGAAAGGGGGGCAAGATCTCCAGCCCCGGCCGGCCCTGGCGCACCGCCTCCACCAGAGCGGCGAAAGGGGGGGCGGCGGGACTGTGGTGACAAAGCCGCAGGCGTTTGGGCTCCAGGCCGCGGCAGCGCAGGGCCTCGAGCAGCTCGGCGAGCCGTTCTGGCCGGTGGACCAGGGCGAAGCGACCCCCGTTTTTCACCAGTCGAGCGGCGGCGGCACACAGAGACTCCAGAGTGCAGGTGCCCTCCATGCGCGCCTCGCCCCCATTGCCGCCACTGCCAGCGGCGAAGTAAGGTGGATTGGAGATCACCAGGTCAAAGGAGCCGGCGGGCAGCAGGGCGGGGTCGGTAAGGTCGCCGGTGAGCACAGGGGCCTCCAGGCCGTTTTCCGCAAAGTTCCGGCGGCATAGGTCCGCGGCAGCGGGAGAGAGGTCCACAGCGGTGAGGGAGAGGGTGCTCTCCCGGGCGAGTAGGAGCAGGGAGAGTACTCCGCTGCCGCAGCCCAGGTCGCACACCCGCCAGCCCCGGCGCACCGTGGCGAACTCTCCCAGCAGCAGACTGTCCCGCCCCAGGGGGAAGCAGCCCGCCTCCTGCCGCAGCAGGAAGGGCCCCAGCCGCTCCGCGGAGGCGCTCACGGTTCTCCCTCCCGCAGCAGCTCAGCCAGATGCTCCACGATGCGCCCGGTGAGCCCCCAGATCACATGGTCTTCGTACAGGTAGATGGGCACATTTACGCTGCTCCCCCGCCAGGGGTAGCCCTGGGGAAAGCCGATGAGGTCGTAGGGGAAGCCCTCCGCCCGGGGCACCAGATCATAGCTGTGGGTAATGGGGGGATGGGTGAGGAAGTAGTCCAGGGGAACCAGGAAGGTCTCCTTCACCTCGGCGGCGCTGGGGGAGAGGGAGCTCAGGTCCACCCGGGCCAGGAAGGGGTGGAGCAGAAAGCCCGAGGAGTGGATCAGACGGTCCAGCGGGGCGAGGACCTCCACGTCACCTGCCGGGATGGCCAGCTCCTCCTCGGTCTCCCGCAGGGCGCACTGCTGCGCCGTCTCTCCCGGCTCCACCTTGCCGCCGGGAAAGCACACCTCGCCGGGCTGCCGGTCCAGGGTATCGGCGCGGACCTCAAAGAGCAACTGGAGACCCTTTGCAGTCTCCGCCACCGGCACCAGAACCGCAAAATGGCGGTCCAGATCCTGCAGGCCGGGACGGTAGCCGTCAAATCGTTTTTTCAGGGTATCAAAGGTCAAGGGAAAGCCCTCCTTAGGATTCCGGTACGGTGAAGTGGGAGAGCGGGTCGCTCCGGCTCCAGAGGACCGCTTTCCCCGCAGCGCGGCTCTTGGCCACGTCGATGAGCTGCTGGTTGCTGCTGCCCCGGAACAGAGCGGCGTAGGACTTCTCCGCAAGGAGGAAGGGCCCGTCCACCAGTACGTCGGTCTGGGCGAGGAGCGCATCCGCGTCCTTTACGGCGCCGGAGAGCAGCTGCTCATAAGTATACCCCGTATAGGTCCACACGTTCAAGCCCCTTTCCCGGGCGTACCGGGCCAGGACGGCGCACTCCGCCGCCTGGAGAAAGGGCTCGCCGCCCGAGAGGGTGAGCCCCTCGGTGAGGGGGTTGGTGGAGAGTTGCGCCGCAAGCTCCGCCACCGCCACCTCCCGGCCTCCGGAGGGGTCGTGGGTGGCGGGGTTGTGGCAGCCGGGGCAGTGGTGGGGGCAGCCCTGGGTAAAGACGGTGAACCGCAGGCCGGGCCCGTCTACAATGGAGTCTGATACAGTGGAAGCAATGCGCATGGCCGCTCCTCCTCTCATGTAATGTTTCCCCTGTGCGGGGGAAAGGCAAAGCGCCCCCGCCGGGATGGGCGGGGGCGCCGGGGACGGACAGGCTCAGACCGAGTGCTTCACCCGGTCGTGCTCCTCGGCACGCTTGGCGTTGTTGAACCGGTCCAGGGTACCCACCAGATAGCCGGTGATGCGGCGGATACGCTCGAAGGGCACGCCGTCTGCCTCGGTACGGCCGCAGCCGGGGCACTGGTCGCCGATGATCCCGGAGAAGCCGCACACCTGGTCCCGATCCACCGGGTGGTTCACGCTGCCGTAGCCGATCCCGTGCTCCTTCATGCAGCGGATGACCTTCTCAAAGGCCTCCAGGTTGTCGGAGGGATCGCCGTCCATCTCGATGTAGCTGATGTGGCCGGCGTTGGTGAGGGCATGGTAGGGGGCCTCAATGCGGATCTTTTCATAGGCGGAGATTGGGTAGTACACCGGCACATGGAAGGAGTTGGTGTAATAGTCCCGGTCGGTGACCCCTTCGATGACGCCGTAGCGGGCCTTGTCCAGCTTCACGAACCGGCCGGAGAGCCCCTCAGCGGGAGTGGCCAGCAGGGAGAAGTTGAGGCCGCGCTTGGCGCTCTCCGCATCCATCCGGGCGCGCATATGGGAGATGATCTCAAGACCCAGCACCTGGGCCTTCTCGCTCTCGCCCTGGTGGGCTCCGATGAGGCACTTGAGGGTCTCCGCCAGGCCGATGAAGCCCACGGAGAGCGTGCCGTGCTTCAAGACCTCCCGAATCTCGTCGTCCCAGCCCAGCTTGTCGCTGTCCAGCCACACCCCCTGGCCCATCAGGAAGGGGAAGTTGCGCACCTTCTTGCGGCACTGGATCTCAAAGCGCTCCAGCAGCTGCTCCACGCACAGATCCAGCATCCGGTCCAGACCCTCGAAGAACAGCCCCACGTCCCCTTTGGCCTTGATAGCCAGCCGGGGCAGGTTGATGGTGGTGAAGGACAGGTTACCCCGGCCGTTGCAGATCTCCCGGCTGGGGTCGTATACGTTGCCGATGACCCGGGTACGGCAGCCCATGTAGGCGATCTGGGTCTCGGGCCGCTGGGGATCGTAGTACTGGAGGTTGAAGGGGGCGTCGATAAAGCTGAAGTTGGGGAAAAGCCGCTTGGCCGAGCAGCGCATGGCCAGCTGGAAAAGGTCATAGTTGGGCTCGCCGGGGTTATAGTTGACGCCCTCCTTCACCCGGAAGATCTGGATGGGGAAGATGGGGGTCTCGCCGTCGCCCAGGTCGGCCTCGGTGGCCAGCATGATGTTCTTCATAACCATGCGGCCCTCGGCGCTCACGTCCATGCCGTAGTTGATGGAGGAGAAGGGGGTCTGGGCCCCGGCCCGGGAGTGCATGGTGTTCAGATTGTGGATGAGGGCCTCCATGGCCTGGTAGGTGGCCCGGTCGGTCTCCTTCACCGCCCGGTAGTGGGCAAACTGCTGGGCCTTGGCGATTTCCTCTGCGCTACCAAAGCGGGGGGAGAGCGCCGCGCGCTCGGCCTCCAGATAGGCCTCGCAGTTTTCCAGGGTGGGGAGCAGACCGGTGGCCTCCCGGATGCCCTCCAGGACGCCCTTGAGCTCGCTCTCCGGGTCCTCTACCCCAGCCAGGAGCATGAGAGCTCGGGCCAGGTTTTGCCGGTACACCCGCACGAAGGTCTTGCGCACGCCAACCGCCATACCGTAGTCGAAGTTGACCACACTCTGGCCGCCGTGCTGGTCGTTCTGGTTGGACTGGATGGCGATGCAGCACAGGGCCGCGTAGGAGGAGATGTCGTTGGGCTCCCGCAGGGTGCCGTGGCCCGTGGAGAAGCCCCCTTCGAAGAGCTTGATGATGTCGATCTGGCAGCAGGTGGTGGTGAGGGTGTAGAAATCCAGGTCGTGGATGTGGATGTCCCCCTCCCGATGGGCCCGGGCATGGTCAGGATTGAGGACGAACATATCGTAGAACTGCTTGGCCCCCTCGGAGCCGAACTTGAGCATGGAGCCCATGGCGGTGTCCCCGTCGATGTTGGCGTTCTCCCGCTTGAGGTCGGACTCCTTGGCCGCCGAGAAGGTGATGTCCTCATAGGTCTTCATGAGCCGGGTATTCATCTCCCGGGCGCGGCTGCGCTCCTCCCGGTAGAGGATGTAGGCCTTGGCGGTCTGGATATAGCCATTCTCCATGAGCACCCGCTCCACCAGGTCCTGGATATGCTCCACGCCGGGGTTTTGATCCCCCTCCACTTCCAGCATGGCCACCACCTGGGCCGAGAGCTGCCGGGCGGTCTCCTCCCGGCCGGGCTTGTAGGTGGCGTTGAAGGCCTTGGTAATGGCCCGGATGATCTTGTCCTCGGAAAACGGCATCTGTCGGCCGTCCCGCTTGCAAATGGTGCGGATGGTCATGACTTCTTCCAGCTCCCTCTTTTGTCCTGCCGCGAAAAACGCCCCAAGCAGGGGCGCTCCATGAAAGTGGCGACACAATATCTTGTGTTCTCATTTTATGATAGCAGTAATATACTACATCATGTGGATACCCCTCGTCAAGGGGTCGCAGGGGCGGAAAAAGGAAAATGCCCGCCGAAAATGGCGGGCATTTTTTGGGTAGTTTCACGGCTTGACAGGGCAAGAAGGGCATCGCGTCATTGGGCGCCGCTGCGCCGGCTGGCGGTATAGGCTTGGCAGGCCGCCAGGTCATCCACACTCAGCGTAAGAGAGCCGCACCAGCAAATATTTCCGTATACGATCTGCCGCTCTGTGCCGATCTGCACCTCCAAACGGGGCTGGACCACTTTCAGCGGGGCTTCACTAAACGTAAGGGGAAGGGCCCCTGACTCTTGCAGTCCATTTGAGTCCTCGATGGATACGTCCGCCCAGTATGTGAGCTTGAGAAGCTTGTTGTTCTCGCCCAACGGATATTTGTAAGGGTAAGTATTGGAACTGCCGGTGGCGGCGGTGCTGCTCCAGATATCCACCTCATCGATGGAAGGTGGATCAGCTGCTGGTCCCACATCAAAAACCAGGGTCCCCACGGGATATTCCAGAGTTGTCCCGTCCGTCAGGGAGAAGCCAATGTCGCAAATTTCCCAGAGCTTTTCCTGGGAGAAGGTAAGGTCAAAGGTCATTCCCCAGGCCTGATAACCAGAAGACGGGTCGGTCTGTAGTTCGTTGAAGTTCCAGCCGGACACCGTGATCTTGGCGGGCTCCACACCGGGGATGTAGACCTGCGCGATCTCCTCCGGGTCGAGGGGAGGGTCCTGGCTTTGGTAATAATAAGAAAGGGAAAAGGGATAGGAGGTTCCATCCGCAATGGCGATGTAACCGTCTGTCCAGAGGAAAAAGTCTGAGACAGTGTCCTTTTCCTGCGGAGCACAGCCGGAAGCAGAAAAGAGAAGCAACAGCGTAATTGAAAGGCACAAAATATGTTTCATCATTCATCCCTTAATGATAGATATCGTGTTACCTGCGTCTTACACCTAGGTGGAGGCCTGTGACGAAATCAATGACCTGCATTGGACTCACCCGTCTTTTCCGTTAATTTCCTGCTTTGCAACTATAAAATATCATGAATGTTATATATTGTCAACAAAACAGAGAGGAAACAGATGAGAATATTTGAGAAAATAAACAAAAAACCGGCCCGCCGAAAGGCGGGCCGGTGAGATAGTAGGGGGAAAATCAGCCGCACCCCGAGTATCCACAGTTGCGGCAGGGGTCCACAGCGGGGGCGGCGGGAGGGACCTCCTGCCTAATATATGTAATGTTCCAAACATTCCTCATGTCTGATAAATGTGCATATGCGTTTCATTCCAGCTGATAAAAACAGCCTGTTTGGGAGCGATCTGAGTATCCGCGGCAGTTTTCATGATGATGGTTTCTCCGCTCATGTTTAGATAGACCAGCTTTTCTGCGCCCAAAAACTCCACAAGATCCACTTTTGCAGGTCTCGCTCCCGGTGTATTTGCACCGCATAATTGGATATGCTCAGGGCGGACACCGGCGGTACAGGCTGCCCCATCCTGTTCTGTGCGGAAAAAGTTCATGGGCGGTGTGCCGATAAAACCTGCTACAAAACGATTGGACGGGCAGTTGTAGACCTCTTCCGGTGTACCAACCTGTTGAATCACCCCGTTATCCATAACCACGATCCGTTCACCCATGGTCATGGCTTCGGTTTGGTCATGGGTCACATAAATGAATGTAGTACCCAGCCGCTGGTGAAGTTGAGTCAACTCAGCGCGCATCTGGGTACGCAATTTGGCATCCAAATTAGATAGCGGCTCATCCATAAGAAAGACTGCCGGATCGCGGACGATCGCTCGTCCCATGGCTACCCGCTGGCGCTCACCGCCGGAGAGCTGGCCAAGCGGATACTTGAGCAGATGCTCAATGCCCAGCATTCGTGCGGCGTCCAGAACCTTTTGCTTGCGTTCTGCTTTCGGGGTTTTGCGGATCTTGAGACCAAAGGCGATGTTGTCAAACACGTTAAGATGTGGGAGAAGGGCGTAATTCTGAAACACCATGGAGATATTGCGGTCCTTCGCGGCAACGTTATTCATTCGACAGCTGTCGATATACAGATCTCCCTGGGTGATTTCCTCCAGGCCGGCGACCATGCGCAGGATGGTAGACTTACCACAGCCTGATGGACCGACAATAACCACGAACTCTCCATCGCGGATATCCAGAGAGAAATTCTTTACCGCCTCCGTCCCGTTTGGATAGCGCTTGCTCACCCCCTGGATCGTAACAGAAGCCATTTTTCCACCCCCTATGGATAAAACCGTATGGGTTGACCCTCCGTTAACGGTTCGCTGGAGGCGACCACTACCGGCTTGTCCACCGCCACGGCTATGGCTGCCTTTTCGCCATCATCAGCCAACAGCACAATATATTTTTTGACCGCTATATATTCCGTTCCCCACGGGCCTTGCTGTTCCTGTACCAGCCATAGATACGGAGAGTCGTCCAGGTGGACCGCTGTGCTGGGCAGGACGTTTTCCATCTCCTGGGAGCGCTTGTGCAGTTCCACTGTCACGCTGTCCCCATCCTGCACGGAAGAGCGGGAGAAGGAAACTTCTACGTGGATCCCTTCCTCTGCGTTGTCTATAGCCTCAATATACCCTTGTGTCTTGGAGTTGATTTCATTTGGAAAGGTCAGTTCCACTGTATCGCCCCGATAAAAAGGAAAATCTGCTGTGATTTCCTCGGAGGGTATCAGTACATCTGTCCAGAGGCCATTCTCTGTCGCCCTAACCTCTCCATAGGCAGTGTAGTGGAAGGACAGTACTCCCGTGCGAGGTAGATCCAGACGTACCAGCGGAAGACTGTTTTGATAAATGCCTCGGGACCAGACCGTTAAGCCGACCATGACCACCAGGAAAATCACACCAACAGTGCCGACAATCTTCTTTTTCATTTTCCTGCCCCCATGGAAGAAAGGGTGATACCGTGAGCCATATTGTCATGCCCCCAGATGAACACAAGCAGGGCAGGAAACATATACACACAGGCGACGGCAAAAATGTGACCCGGGTCCGCTGTCACCATTCGGGAAAGGTACACCGACAAAGGCTCAGCAAAGGTGTCTCTGATAAACACAACAGCCTGGTCCACAATATTCCAGCAGTCAGCAAAGGTGAGGACCGTCAGCGCTGCGACAGTGGGTTTGACCGATGGAAGAACCACGCTTGAGAACACCTGCCATTCCGACGCACCCTCCATCCGCGCCGCCTCCACAGCAGAGAAATCCATGCCCTTCATCTGCTGGCGCAGCAAGAAGGTACCAAAGGGGGCAAAAATACTTGGCAGAATAATGGCGAGATAGGTGTTATTATAACCTAGCACATCTGCCGCGATGTAGTGCGGAACCATCAGCAGCTGGAGCGGCATCAGCATAACCAGAATATATAGAAAATACAGCGCTTCTTTGCCGCGAAAGTGAGACATTTCAAAGGCGAATGCTGCCAGAGGTGAGACAATCAACTGCCCCAGCAGAATGGGCACGGCAAGCAGCACTGAATTCCAGAACAGGCGTAGCGTCAACGGATCGTTCAGGAGGGCATCCCGATATCCATCACCGGTTAATACGTCGGGCAGCAGCGTGACCTCCATATAGTGTTCGCCGCTCTCAGAATGCAGATAGTTGTATGCTGTGACCAGAGAGGTGTACCGGTTTTCTGCCTCCCGCGCGCTCATGAAAGAGTTGGCAATCATAAACACCACCGGGAGAATCACCAGGATTGCGAACAGGACCACCACCACAAGCCCCAGGTGAAATCGTTTTGTACGCAAGCGCCCACCCCCTATCAGGCTTTTGTCAACCGCTTTTGTCCTCTCAGAAGGAGGAAAACGACTACGGCAATGATCAGAGAGACCACCGTTGAGGCTGCGCTGAGTTTTTGCAGGTTGGCTGCTGCAAATTGGTTGTTCATGTAGTGTTGGAGCATATAGATGGACTGATATGGGTAGTTTCCAAAGAGAAGAAAAATCTCCCGAAAAATTTTAAATGAGTTGATGATGGACATGAGAAAGACCATAGAAAAGGAAGGTGCCAGATAGACCAGAGTAATACTGCGAAGAGTTTTCCACCAGCCTGCTCCTTCTACAGCGGCCACCTCATAATACTCCCTTGGAATGTATCCAAGCCCCGTTAGAAAGAGCACCAGATTGAACCCGATGTTCTTGCACAGAAATGCCAGCACGATGACCCATAGTGCAGCTTCGCTTTGAAACCAGTGGATGCTTTGGCCACCCAGGCGGGTAATAATATTATTGACCAGGCCGTACTCATCAAAAATTACCCTCCAAAAGAACACGGTCGCGCCTGTCGGGATGACCAGAGGCAGCATGAACAGGGTTACCAGCGGGCTGCCTTGTTTTCCCCCGCGGTAAAGCAGGTAGGCCAGCAAAAAGGGAACGACAATATTCAGAGGTACGCAGACCACCATAAACCGTGCCGTGTTGCCTACCGCCGTCAGAAAGGAAGAGCTAGTCAGTACATCTTCAAAGTTGGACATGCCAACAAAGGTTCCCTGGGCATCTGTGACCGCGTACCAGAAAGACGCCAGGTAAGGGACAAGATAGAAGGCCAGCATTCCCAGCAGGCTGGGGAGAAAGAACAGAAGGTAATGGTACCTTTTGAGAGAGAGCCTATGCTTCATACCATTCTCTCACCTCCTACAATAAAGTTACGGTTCAAGGCGCGGCAGCCAGCCGCGTCTTTTTCCATCTCAAAGCCGAAGCTGTTAGAATGGGAGAGCAAATTGCCTGACATAGCTCACCTTGGGCCGACACGCCCGTAAATGAGTCCGTCAGCCGCCTCTCTCATTCGCAGCATTCGATTTGCGCAGGTTGTACCACCGATTTGCGGTGCGTTCGCGTCACCCAGGAGATTGAACAGGCGATGAGTAAACGGCGGAAAGCCATATCCAATCAGAAGGAGGAGCAAAATGAACGCAGTAGGGATCGACATTTCCAAAGGGAAAAGCACGGTGGCTGCCCTGCGGCCAATGGGTGAAGTGGCATTTCTACCACAGGAATTTCTCCATACCGAAGTTGGTTTGGAGCAGATGGCTGGCGCCATCGTCGCATTGGGCGAAGATACCCGCGTCATCATGGAATCCACAGGCCGTTACCACGAACCGGTAGCGGCAGCACTACATGAGTACGGGATCTACGTCTGCGTCCTGAATCCGCTGCTCATCAAGCAGAGCGGCGGCGGCTCCATCCGCAAGGTCAAGACCGACAAGGCTGACGCTCTGAAGATTGCAAAGTATGGCCTTGACAACTGGGTGGATCTGCGGGAATATACTCCCATGGATACGATTAGACAACAACTGAAGCTGTGCAGCCGCCAATACAATCTCTACATGAAAACAGTGGTGTCGCTGCAAAACAATCTCATTTCGCTGACCGACAAGACCTTTCCCGGTGTAAACGAGCTTTTCTCCAGCCCAGAGCGTGCTGACGGCCACCAGAAATGGGTGGATTTTGTCATGACCTTCTGGCATTGCGATTGCATCTGCCGTGCCAGCGAAAAGGCGTTTACAGAACGTTACCAGAAGTGGTGCAAACGCAAGGGATACCATTTCAGTGCAGAGAAGGCGCTGGACATTTACGCCGGAAGCTGTGGCCATTTTACGACACTGCCGAAAAACGAGAACACAAAGCTGCTCATTGTCACGGCTGCTCAACAACTTCTGGCGGGAAAGACCACGCTGGCCACTCTGCGGGCGGAAATGACGCGGCTTGCATCCCAACTTCCAGAATACGAAACCGTGTGCGCCATGTACGGCGTTGGGAAAATAACTGCCGCGCAGCTTATGGCCGAAATTGGAGATGTGCGCCGTTTCCCGCGCCGCAGCTCCATCGTGGGCTTTGCAGGTGTTGATCCCGGCGTGGATGAATCCGGCAAGCACAGCGCAAAGAGCGTTCCCACCACAAAGCGAGGCTCACCACATTTGCGTAAAACACTCTACCAAATCATCTGCACATACCTGAAAAAGTCTCCAGCGGATGAGCCGGTGTACCAGTTCCTTGATAAGAAACGCGCAGAGGGCAAGCCCTACTTTGTCTACATGACTGCCGCTCAGAACAAGTTCCTGCGCATCTACTACGCCCGCGTGAAAGAATGCCTGGAGGCCTTTGATACAGAACCTGCTAAGCAATCGTAATCTTTAACAACCGAATTTCTTTCCGGCTGGCGAGATGCTTTCTCTCCGGTCTGGTTTGTTGTACCTTTTTTAGCCTCGCAAAATTTGCGGGACTTTTTTTATTTCATCTATTGACTTTTGTTTGCAGGACTCATTCAAAATTGCGGCGAATGAATCGATATGCCAGTTCCAATTCATTGTCTGTGCAATCTGGATCTAGCACGAATTGTATAGAGGTGCTTGTATTACTTGCTCCAACGGATATAACAATATCTGCCGGATATGTTTCTACGTCCGGCAATAGTAATAATAAGTCAATCTTTGCAATGCGAAAAAGCAACGATATCTTTTTTGGAAGAGAGAGCCCTTCTGTTGAGAAAAAGTCTGAAAGTGAAAAGTGCAACTTTGATATGTTGCACTCCAATTTTTGCCCTGCTATAGCTACGCAGTAGCCATCTTCTGCAAACAGGAAGACAAGTCGTTGTGCAATTTCCAAAGCCGCTGTTTTCTTTCCGCAAAAACTAATTATACCTCCATCAGCAGGTTTTCCTCTGTTCGCTACAGCTTCATAATAATTTGAACTGAAATACTTCATTATGCTTTTCCGCTTCAGTTCTTCATAAATCCGCTCTCTATTTTTGGTGCCAAGTTCAATCATAATATTGCTTACTATCGCACCAACGTACTGCGTGGTTAAACTATTAGAGGCGCGTCGCATATTTGGCCTATCTTTGTATACTATCGGATCAGGAAATGAACTGATTATATCGATTCCATCACAGGGATGCTCAACAATACTAAATCCACCTTCCGGGAGTATGTTAAGTTTTTCATTGCGGACACCGAATACACTAGGCAACGATGCAGGATATGTTACTACGTTTTCATTGCTGCACGCACAAACCAATACAACACCATCTTCTATCACCTGTTGTATTTGTTCAGTTAAAGACGCTATAATCAAAGGATTTGTGGTTCCCATACTCATTACAAGCAAATCTGGTCGAAACTCCCTTGCTTGCTTTATTGCATGCACCAATTTTTTGATGGTTATTTCTTCTTCAAATTTACTTGAAACCGGAAGAAGTGTAGTTTTAGAATGACTCGAAAATGCCTGGAATATTTTGGCACAGGCTGTACCGTGACTTTCGATTTTTGCTAATGACTGTCCAAAATGATCGGAGTCCGAATCTACAAAATAATCGTCGATGATTACTGCATGAAACATATTCATATCATATCCCGCAATTTTGAGCCATTACAGCATCGACTAGAATTGCCACGGTAAACCCATTTTGATCATTTTCTACGAAATGAACTAGTTTTTCAATATTAATTCCTAAGAGCCTTTCCATCTCTAACAAAACATAGGCCATGTCGCGTGGGGTAAAATTATTCTTACTTCCGAACAAGTTTTCAGAAACATCAATTTTTCCGGGCTTAACATTGGCAAGGATATTCATAATTACGTCGAGATATGGCTTGTCCATTAGAAATCACCTCAAATAATATCCTCAGCGTCCACCAACATCTGATAGATACGTCCCAATACAGACTCCGTTGACGATTTATCGAACACATTAAAAGTTCCCTGCGGAAAACGCAGATAATCATTTGACACAGTCAGAGAACTTACCTTATCATCCACTGCATTAGTATCTACAATAAGCCTGTGATTTGATATATGAACTCCATCTATTGTGCAAGCCAGTTTTCCAGATGCTTTTTTTATAATATCATTTATTTGAGCTATTGTATACTCTTCTCCATAACAGCTAAAGATACAAGTATCGATAAGCAAGGCATTAGAGATACAAAACGCCAGTTCACCAAAATTTTTGGGTTCCGCCATTGTCATGTAACTAAAGCCCCCTGGGATCCCAACAATCAGTACTTCGGGGCTAGTCCGTTTAACCTCCTTATATATGTAATGATTTAAGGAGATTATTTTTTTACTAATGTCACCCGGAAGATACAGAAATTCTGGCAGTGGCAAGAAACCAAATAGTTCTGAATAGTCTTTTGTACCGAACTGCAAAATAGAGTCACATCTGTCTGCTAAAAATTCTCTTACGGCTAATTGTACACTAAATTTGTCGCAGCTTTCACCTATTCCTGCCACTACAATCGTTGGGATATCAATTGGAATAATATAATTTTCATCTGTTTCGCTAGTCATACTCTTCCCGATTATCCTTATCTGATGTGTTCTCGGAAGCGTCCCCATGAGGTATGTGTCAAGCCGATGCGTAACAATAATTTCTTTGCCAGTACTAATGCAGCTATTTATGTTCTGTAAGTATACATTTCGGTCGATTTTATCCGATACAAAATCCAAAAATACGATATCACAGAAATGCAGAGCGCTCAAAAAGTCCTCTGTAACTATAATACCGGTTTTTGAACCACCATCGCAGAAGCACATGTCTTTTCCTGTATATCCCCAACTGCGCGGTGATACTGCTGCAGTAACCTCATACCCAATTAGATGAGAGTATCTTGCCACTGGCGCATTTTCCGAATGAAAAGGATAAATCATTAACCGTTTCATTTGCTTAATCACGCTCCAGTTTTTCAAAGTCCACGCCTTGTTCTACAAGAAAACAGTGGTCCTTAAACTTCTCCAACACGCTATGTTGGGTTTTATGACAATGAGATAGCCGTTGTTCTTTCACCAAAGATTTTGTGTCATCTGCGGTTACAGCACATTGAGTGCAGTGAATAAAACTCCAGCAAGAAATGCAAGCGTCTTTGCTAATTTCCCCGACATTAATTAATCTCCGGGCCTTATCTAATTCAATTCCATTTTTTAGGGTTCCAATTTTCATGGCGATGGATTTTTCGCTTACTCGTTCACATGGGAAGAGGTTTCCATCAACATCACAGAATAGTCGTTTGATTCCGGCTAAACAAGGCCCTCCAGGATGGCATATCTTTGGCAACCCTGTAATCGGTATTAAGTCTTCTTTATTTTTGATAAAATAGCCTTTTTGGTTTTTGAATAAACTAGAAACAGCGTCTTCCCCAATTTTACCGATCGTCCACAACAGAACTTTTAATTGTTCCGTTCGGCAAGTAATAAAATACTCTTCTTCATATTGCACCGGTTTCTTGGAGTTGTATTCATTAACTAAGCTATACTGCGGATTAAAGAATTCCATAACATCATCGGTATCATAGAATTCCTTAATACAGCCCAGGTCATTGGATGGGCTTAGCACAGTATTAATTGCAATGCGCTTGTAATAATTGGGGTATCGTTCTTTTATCCTTTTCAAATTTTTTGCAATGAGATCAAATGACCCAGAACCATCAGGAAATTTTCTGTGTCTATCATGCATTTCTTTGTTGCCATCAAGACTAATCATAATATCAATATTATTCGCGAACAGATAATCAACATTTTCATCTGTCAAAAGCGTGCCATTTGTAGTTAAGATGTAATAAACTTCTTTCTCGGGATACGATTCGTTAACATATGTTACACACTGCTTGATGAGGTCCATGCGCAGCAGCGGTTCGCCCCCGTAGAACCCTATTGTTACCCGCGGAATCTCACAAGCATGTGCAAATAGGTAGTCAATCCCCTTCCTAGCTATGTCAATGCTCATGGTCTTAGCAGAATACAGTCGGTTATTGTAGCTGCCAGTATACGCACAATAGTCGCAACGCAAATTACAGTTCTGCGTTACCTGCAAAGTAATCTTTTCTGTCTTTCTGTTTATGTATTCTTCATAGCAGTTACTGCAGGGTTGCATAATATCTTCCACTGTGTTCTCCAACAAATAGCCATTGCTTTGTAATCTGCTCAGCAAGTCCAGAACATCTGGGCCTTGATCTCCGCATTCTAATCGCCGCAACAGGTCAAAGTCTGTCCGATTAACTCCGATAATCGAGTTTCTATTTCGATCATACACATAGTAGTGCCCATATGTAGAAAAAACCTTAAACACAGGCCGCATTACATCGCCTCCTCCAGATACACGCATTCTGTGTCCTCTCGTGTTGAAATTGCCTTAACGCAGGGCCCTCTGCGTTTTAGCTATTACGGTGTGATGATGCCAGGGCCAATACCGGTGTCAACGCCAGCATAAGCATAGGCAGCCTCATTTTCCGAAGCTTGGTTTTTATTAAAGTTAGTAAGTGAACTCTGAACGCAACCACAGACACACAGTGTGCAAATACACCCTGTACAGCCATAGGTTTGAACCAGACCAGAGAAATTGCGCTTATTTAACTTTTTCATGTTTAGCACACTCCGCTCCAAGTTTTAGAGTATTCGACTTCGCCAGCCTTTATATATAATTGCAGAGGGCCCTGCATTATGGCTATGCTTTATTCGTTCAGATAGAGCTGGATTTTCGATTGCATATTTTTCAGGGTTACATCCAGACTCTGATTGCCTAAGTAATACAAACACCGGTCCTCCCAAGTGATATCCAAAATGCTCAGGTATGGGCTGATATTCACTTCCAAACAATCAGGGAGCGTGGTCAGATATGCTACCGCATTATTGATTACCTGCTCCCGTTCTCCCTGTGGCACCTGGCCCATTTCTACGCTGTAATCATACTTGTTTTCCACATTGAGGCGGCATTGAGACGCGAAGTTGTTGCGGTTTGTCGTCGGGAAAGGGCCGACCGTCATTTGGTAGCCAATCAGGCTATTTAACCCTTCATAGGGCTCCGTCCGGTCCGTCATACAGAATTTAATGAAATCCCAGGCCAGCGCACGGTCCTTGCAGCTATCCGTCATCATCAGAACGGCGCCGATTTCATACAGATAGTTGCCGCCGGCGGACCTGATCATATGAGGCTGTGTATAGAGCCTGCCTTCATAGGGGAAGAGCAGTTCCGGGTCGTTTATCACATCACATTCCATAAATAAGTACGGGCTGTCAGTGTCCAGCAGTCGCTCGGACGCAAGCATATTTCCGCCCGGCACATAAGTTATTATCCCTTGATCCAGGCTGTAGGTCACATTCGGGGCTGGAATGGTCTGTGCGAATTCGATTACAGGGCGTAGCTCCTCCGCCTGAAAATCACAACTTTTTCCTGCTATATCAATGGTGCTGTCCGCATAGTAGGTAAAAACTTCATCCGCTCCAAAGACTTCTGAAAACTGCAGATTGCGGTCCGCTCCAAGTTCCTGATACCAGTGGAGCATATCTGCAAAGGTTGCGTTTCCTTCTTCATATTCAGCCGCCGCACCGGCGTCCAAATCACTCCTCATTGCGTATACACCGCGAAGCAGGAAACTGTACGCCAGCGCATAGAGGTGACCTCCATCCTCTACTGCGGAGATCACATTCATAAAGTAATCCTCTTCTCGGAACTCCGGATCCTCTCTCATAAATGGGTACAGATCCACCAGATGTCCGCTGTTCAGTATTTCGGACGTAGCAAGTGTGGCAAGTACATCAGGTGCAGACCCAGCCATCAGTCGTGTAGAGAGCGCTGCATCATCCACGCCTGGCGTGATCTCCTCGACCTGAACCAATGTATCCGGGTGTGCGGACATATAGGCCGTTGCAAAATTATACAAGTAGTTGTATTCGCTCTTTTCTCCTGTGATAGCAAGGGTCAAGGTCCGCTGCGCTTCTGGCTCCTGCGTTGCCGTGTCCTGCGCTTCGTCGAGCAGGTCCTGATATGGATTCTTTTCCTCCGCAGTATCACAGGAGCACAGCCCGAACAGCAATAGAGTAGCCAAGCAAAATGTAAAAAATCGTCCTTTCTTTGACATGGTGTTTCCTCCATTTCCTCTATTTGGCGGCATCTTGCTGCACAATTCGATCTGAAATCACCACACCATTTTCAAGTTGAATGATTCGATCTACCTTTTCCAAAATCTTATTTCTGTGGGTAATTATGATAATATAGTCGTAGCTATCACAGACGCTCAGAAAGTCATTGAAAATATCTTCTGATTCTACGTCATAGTTAGATGTAGCTTCGTCAATTACTAAGATATTTGCATCTTTCAGTAACGCACGAATAGCAGAGATTTTTTGCCCCTCACCTCCAGAGAGCTTGCTGCCGTTCTTTCCAACTATCGTACCAAATCCTTCTGGTAAACTTTCAATGAGCTGAGTAAATTTCCAGGCATTACAGAGTTCATGTATATCCTCGTCGCTTTTCTTCCCGAGTGGATCAATGTTTTCCCTAATAGTCAAATTAAAAAGCTTTGTATCTTGCCGTATTACAGCAAAAAGGTCCCGATACTTTTTCAAACTAAAATCCTGAATGTTTATCCCATCGAAACAGATTTTTCCTTCTGTGGGCAAGTAAAATCTCAGAAGTAAATTTACCAAAGATGATTTGCCGCTTCCATTTTCTCCTGTAATTGCTACCATTTGTCCTCTTTTTAACTCAAGACTAATATCAGATATAATTGTGGTGTCACTAAGTTTCAGGGACACATGATCGAAAGTAATTTTATTTGGTGATTGAATTTTTTCCTGCTGACTATCTACATCATCCTCTTCTTGCAGTTCCAAAAATTCAGCATGACGCTTTATACTGGGTTTTATTTCCGAAAAGTAGAACCGTATCTGCATTACAAAAGATATCGGGTTAATTACCTGAGTTGAGAACGAAGCAAATGCGGTCAAACCGCCTACCGTCAAACATCCTCTAACGATTTCTCCAAAACCTACAATGTATATTAGCAAGTCAAAAATGAAGTTAACTGCATAATCTATATTTTCACTTACTTTGTCATTATATTGTGTTTCGATATTTGCATTAAGGGCGGCTTCCTTTAATTTGACATACTCCGAAGTTTTCTTGCTTTGGAGATTCCAAAGTTTTACAACATCAATGTTTCCTACTGTGTCTCCAAGCCAAGCAGCCACATTATTCAACAAAGGAATTGCTTTTGCAAACAATCCCTCACGTCTTTTTGCAAAAAAACGCATCACAAATACTTTGATTGGTATTATTAGAATGACTAAACCCAAAAGTCGCATGTCTATAATACAAAGGCCTATGATTCCACCGATGACATTAAAAATTTGTGCCACGGAAAGAAACATTGGTCTATCTAAAATGCGAGTAATTTTTCCTATGTCATAGTTCAAATTACTCATAATCTGTGATTCATTGTGTTCTTTAAAATAATTAATTGGGAGTCGAAAAAGGTGATCATGCGCTTCTTTTGAAAGCTTTAGTTCAAACTTTTTACTAATAGACGTCAACCTTTTGAATTCCAAAAAATCAAGCCCTCTGGATGCAAGGTATAGAACTAAAGATACAACGCTGAATTGTACGAGTGATGGAAAATTAAGCGCAATAATCCCCTCGTCAAGAATCTTCATATTTACAATAGGAAGTGCAACATTTAGAAGTGCACCTAATATCATATATAAAAAAATTAGAGATAGATAAAATCGATATGGCAAGAGCAAGGCAATTATATTTTTCAAAAAGCTTTTTTCGCTACTCATGATATCTGCCTCCCCACCCATTGGATAGAAGCGCCAGTACAAGGAGCCTTATTAAGCCTGTAAGGTATATTTCCCCGAGCGCATGGTAGCTGCGTCCCTACTCGTTTTTTTCATTTCTCAATTCCAAGGAAAATGATAAAGAAATATGTGAAAAATACCCTGGAGGTTAACGCTGTTATAGCTGCCACCAGTGTGCGAAAGCAAAACATCATATGAGATGATTATTCCCTTTTGACATCGATTAGAATGCATATTATCCGCTGCATAGTATACATCTCCAATTTTTTGAAACAGAAATTTTGGCGGATGCCGACAGATAAACGCTGCTGCAACGGAGAAACACCGGCTTTTTGCAAAGAGCAATGTGCATGTTGTGCATGGGACGCACATTTTTCTTTCCAGCGAAGACTTTTCGCACAATAAGGATACCACAGAATGGATAAAAAATCAATAATTTGGAAGCAAAATATCAGGTAGAAAATGATACAAAACGACGAAAAACCGGCCCGCCGAAAGGCGGGCCGGTGAGATAGCAGGGGCAAAATCAGCCGCACTTGGAGTATCCGCAGTTGCGGCAGGTGACGCAGCCGCCCTCATGCTCCAGAGGACTGCCGCACTCGGGGCAGAACTTGGCCAGCTTGGCCTGGGCGGGGCTCATGTCCGGGCTGGGCATGCCGGCGGGATGGGGCACCGGGATCACGGGGGTGGAGGCCGTCATAGGGGCGGGGCGGCCGCCGTCGTGGGTGACCTTGATGACCTTCTCGATGGCCTTGGCGATGGCGTCGGGGCAGGAGGTCACCGGCACCCCCGGCTGGCGCAGGCAGGAGGGGCAGCGGATGCCCTTGAGCTGGGTGACGATCTCCTTGGGGTCCATACCCGAGCGGATGGCCACGCTCACCAGACGGGCGGTGGCTTCGCTCTGGCTGGGGCAGCCGCCGGCCCGGCCGGTGTTGGTGAACACCTCGCAGATGCCCTTCTCGTCGTAATTGACGGTGATATACAGGTTGCCGCAGCCGATCTTCACCTTCTCAGTGAAGCCGCTGGTCACCGCCGGACGGGGCCGGGGCAGGATGGTGCCGTAGGGGTCCACAGCGGGGGCGGCAGGAGCCTCCTCTGTGCCGTCGTTGACCTTGCCGATGTTGAGCACCTGCTCGCTGCGGCTGCCGTCCCGGTAGATGGTGGTGCCCTTGCATCCCAGCTCGTAGGCCAGGCGGTAGACCTCGGCCACATCCTCCTTTGTGGCGGAGTTGGGGAAGTTTACCGTCTTGCTCACGGCGTTGTCGGTAAAGGCCTGGAAAGCGGCCTGCATCTTCACGTGCCAGATGGGGGAGACGTCGTGGGCGCAGACGAAGACCCGCTTCAGGTCCTCGGGAATGCCGTCCACATGGGCCAGGGTGCCGTGCTCCACGATCTTTTTCATCACCTCCTCAGAGTAGAGGCCCCGCTCCACCAGGGCGTTCTTGAGGATCTCATTGGTCTCGATGAGGTGGGTGTTGTCCATGACGTTGCGGATATAGGCGTAGGCGAACACCGGCTCCACGCCGCTGGACACCCCGGCGATGATGGAGAGGGTGCCCGTGGGGGCGATGGTGGTGACGGTGGCGTTGCGGATGGGCTTGCCGTCCTTGAAAATGCTCTCCCCAAACAGCGGGAAGGGCCCCCGGACGGTGGCCAGGTCCTCGCTTGCCTCATGGCCCACACGCTCCACCAGCTCCATGATCTCCCGGCCCATCTCCACGCCCTCGTCGGAGTTGTAGGGGATGCCCAGGTAGAGGAGCATATCCGCAAAGCCCATGACGCCCAGGCCGATCTTCCGGGTGGCACGGGTCATGCGGTCGATCTCGGGCAGGGGGTACTTGTTGACCTCAATGACGTTGTCCAGGAAGTGGACGGCGGTGCGGATGGTCTTCTCCAGCTTGGCCTTGTCCAGGGTGTAGCCGTCCTTCCCCTTCTTCAGGTGGGTTACCAGGTTGATGGAGCCCAGGTTGCACGCCTCATAGGGCAGCAGGGGCTGCTCCCCGCAGGGGTTGGTGGACTCGATCTCGCCCTGGCCGGGGCAGGGATTGTCCCGGTTGAGGCGGTCCAGGAAGATGATGCCCGGCTCGCCGGTCTGCCAGGCCGAGGAGACGATCTTCTCAAAGACTTCCCGGGCGTTGAGGGTGTCGGTCACCTCGTGGGTGGCGGGGTCCACAAGGTCGTAGGTACCGCCCGCCTCCACCGCCTTCATGAACTTTTCGGTGAGGCCCACGGAGATGTTGAAGTTGGTGATCTCCTTGGTGTCGTTCTTGCAGGTGATGAACTCCAGAATATCGGGGTGGTCCACCCGGAGGATACCCATGTTGGCCCCCCGGCGGGTGCCGCCCTGCTTGACCGCCTCGGTGGCGGCGTTGAAGACCTTCATAAAGGAGATGGGTCCACTGGCCACGCCTCCGGTGGAGTTGACCGTGGAGCCCTTGGCCCGCAGCCGGGCGAAGGAGAAGCCGGTGCCGCCGCCGCTCTTGTGGATGAGGGCCGCGTTCTTGATGGCGTCAAAAATATCCTCCATAGAGTCGGCCACCGGCAGCACGAAGCAGGCCGACAGCTGCCCAAGAGGCCGCCCCGCGTTCATCAGAGTGGGGGAGTTGGGCAGAAACTCCAGCTCGGTCATCATGTGGTAAAAGGCCTGGGCCGTGGCTGCCACGTCGGCCTTGGGGTCAAAATTGGCGTCGGCCGAGGCCACCGCGTCGGCCACCCGGTGGAACAGCTCGTCCACCGTCTCCACGGCGTTGCCGTGCTCGTCCCGGATGAGGTAGCGGCGCTCCAGGACCGCTCTCGCGTTGTCACTGATGGGCATGTATATCGTCCCTCTCTTGTTATAAAATCGCACTAGATATTGTATCATGCAAAGAGGGAAAGTCAATATCTTGTCTGCTCCGCCGGTGTAGAAAAATGCCGGTCCCTGTCGGGCTCTGCTGGACCGGGGAGAGTGAATTCTCCTCTTGCGCAGGGGAGAGGGGGGCATTATAATGGAGAAAACAACAAAAACGTGCGGCAAAAAGACCGACGAAGCAGGGGGGCGGGAGACTATGGACAGCGGACATGGCGCGGCGATGGGATACAGGGAGCACCGCAGGCTGTTCTCCCGCATGGGGTGGGCGCTGCTCTCCCTGCTGGCGCTGCCCGTTGCGGTGGAGATCATTCCCATCTTCCTGCTGACGCTGATGCGCTCGCCGTTGATGGAGCAGTCGTGGTTCGGCATGGCACTGTCGGCGGCAGCGGTCTATCTGGTGGGGTATCCGGTGGCCTGGGCCATTTTGCGCACGCTGCCCGCCCCAAAGCCCCCGCAGAAAAGCGCCCTGACGCCACAGCAGTTTTTCCGGGCCCTCTTCGTGGCCCTCTCGGCGCTCTACCTCACCAACCTCATCACGGTGCTTCTGACCGACGCCATCGGCGCGCTGCGGGGCGCGCCGGTATCCAACCCCGTGGAAGCCCTGGGCAGCTACCCGCTGGCATATAGCCTCATCGTCAGCTGCGTGCTGGCCCCCCTGGCCGAGGAGGGGATGTTTCGGGGGTTGCTCCTGGGCCGGCTGCGCCCCTATGGCGAACCCTTCGCCCTGGTGATCTCCGCCCTCACCTTTGCCATGATGCACGGAAACCTCTCCCAGCTCCTCTACGCCTTCACCGTGGGACTGGTGCTGGGCTATGTGGCCCTCAGGACCGGGCGGCTGAGGGAGTGCGTGCTTCTCCACGCCTTGGTCAATTTTGTGGGCGGCAGTCTGGGCCCACTGCTGGAGCTGCTCCCGCAGCAGTACGGTATCCGGGACCTCGCCCTGGGAGCCATGTCTCTGGGCGTGGTGTGCGCCATCGTGTTGGGGGTGGTGTTCTTTCTGCGCTGCCGCCGCTCCCTGTGGCTGGAGCGGGGAAGTGTGGAGCTGAGTGAGGGACGAAAGTGGGGCCTCTTCTTCGCCAACCCGGGCATGGCGGTCTACACCCTCGCGGTGGTGGCGGCGGTCTGCGCCTTTCTCTTTCTGGTCTAGAGTGTGAAAAGAGCGCGTCTGAGGAGACTCAGACGCGCTCTTTTGTTACGGATAGGCCTGGCGGTAAATTTGTCCGGCCTCCAGGGAGATGGAACGCTCCGCGAAGAGCTCCTCCACGGTGCAGAAAAGATAGCCCTGAGCGTGAAGGGCATCCACTACCTGGAGTGCGGCCTCCACTGAGGCGGGATAGATGTCATGGAGCAGCACGATGGACCCGTCCCTGGCCTCCTGAAGAATATGCTCCACCTCCCGGGCGGTATCCTTATCACGCCAGTCCTCCGGGTCCACCGACCAGAGGACGATGGGGCACTCCGCCCACAGCTCCACACTTGCGTCGGTGGCACCGTAGGGCGGGCGGAGGAGGAAATTGTCATGGCCCAGCAACTGCCGGAGGACTTCCCGGGTCCGGTCCACCTGGGCGGAAAAGTCCGCACGGTTGAGCCCCGTGAGGGAGACGTGGTCGTAGGTGTGAATGCCGATCTGGTGGCCCTCGGCGTCCATTCGGCAGATGAGGTCCTCATTGCCCTCAATCTGGGCGCCGATGAGAAAGAAGGTAGCGTGGACTCCCCGCTGGGCAAGACCGTCCAGCAGGGCGGTGGTGGTGGAGCGGCGGGGGCCGTCGTCAAAGGTGAGGGCGATGAGCTTGGGCGCCGCCTGCTCTTCCAGCTGCGCCGGAGCGTCTGCCTGAAGGGCGGCTTCCCGCCCTGCGCCCAGCGCCGCGCCCACCATGAGTATAGCGGCCACTCCGGCGGCCCACAGGACGCCCAGCCGTCTGCTCCGCACCCCCATTTCGCCGCCCCCTTTTTTCAGCATGATCGCTCCATACAGGTACAGTATGGGACGGACCGGGGCATTTATTGCGTTGAAATAAATGTCAGATCACAACATTTTCCCGGGGGTCGGGGTCACCGGGCAGGGTGGCAAGATAGCGGTAGAGGGGGATAAGAGCGCGGTAAGCGTCTACAAGAGTGTCATAAAGGGCGGGGGTGAACAGCTCGCCCTCATTGGGACGGGAGCAGGAGAGGATGAAACCCTTGCGGTTATACCAGGGCGAGAGCAGCTTGGTGGGGGCGGCGCCTTTGGGGCGCTTGTATTCCTCGCCCCCCAGAACCAGGTCCTCCCGCTTACTCAGGGCCCGGACGATCTTCTCAAAGCCCTTGGGGTCCCGATCCAGCCGGGCGCGGAACCGGGCCATGATGGCTGCGGGCGGGGCAAAATAGCCCAGGCCGTAGGACCAGCCCTCGGGTGAGAGCTCAAACCACAGGGAAGGCACGCTGAACCAGAAACCGTCCCCGGGCTGCTCAATGGCAAACCACAGGCTGTCCTTGTAGGGCCCTCGGCCGTGGAGCCGCCGGGCATCCCGGTAGATACGGGTCAGGCGGCTGATGAGCCCTAGGTCCTGATTCTCCTCCGCTACGGCGGCGTAAGCTTGGCGGCACAGCTCCTGCATGGGACGGTAAAAATAGGTGAGGTACTCCTCCTTATGGGCCTCAAACCAGGTGCGCTCGTTGTTAAAGCGGATTCCCCACATGAAATCCACAACTCTGGGGTCAAATCCTTGAAACATGATGGTACTGCCTCCTTTTCGCTCTGCTCAGAATACCACAAATGGCGGAAAAATGCACGGGCCGGAGGCGGAAAAGTTGGACAGGGGGCCTCTTTACTTTACGGATCATTCGTTGTATCATAAATCCATACTGCATTGTGTGGGCAGGGAGGAAACCGCATGAAGCGAGACAACAGCGTGGCCAGAGAACTGCTCGACTGGGTTCCCATCGTCATTATGCTCATTATATTCTGGCCGGTGGGCCTGTTTTTGATGTACCGTAAGCTTAAGGGCTATTTCATTCTGAACGGGCGCAGCGCTCCCCGGCAGCAGGTCCAGCCCGGCACCCAGGGGGTGCGGGAGCAGCCCAGGGACAGCAAGGGCCGTTATGTCTCCCGCCGCAAACCGGTGGATCTTAAAAAAGGCAAGAAAATGACCGTTATCGGCGCCGTGGTGGCCGGCATTTTTGGCTTTGCTGCTTTGAACGCTGCCGCTGAGTTCATCCAGAGCTTGATGTGGGGCTATTTCTTCCCCGACGAGCTCATGGGGGTGCTCACCCTCCTGGGTATCACCGGCGGCGGCCTGGTGGCCATGGCAGCGGGCCGTCAGCGGCAGAAGAAGTCCAAGCGCTTTAACAAGTACCTCTCCCTCATCGGCAGCCGGGAGAGCATCTCCGTGGCCTCTCTGGCTCAGGCCATGCCGGTGTCGGTGCGCGTTGCCTGCGACGATCTGCAGGATATGCTGGACGAGGGCATCCTCCCCCAGGGCTACCTGGACATGTCCAGTGGCCGCCTGGTGCTGGGGAGCGATGGACTGGAGGAAAAGCCCGTGGAGGAGAAGAAGCCGGAGCCGGAGCGCAAGAGCGATGACGACGACGCCATCCTCCTGGAGATCCGCAGGGTCAACGACGCCATCGAGGACCCCGTCATGAGCGCCAAGATCGACCGCATCGGGGAAATCACCGGCAAGATCCTTGCCTACCAGCGCTCCCATCCGGACAAGGCCGGACAGCTGCGCAGCTTTCTGAGCTACTATCTTCCCACTACCCTCAAGATCCTCAACGCCTACGCCCAGATGGAGGCCCAGGGCATCTCGGGAGAGAACATCAACTCCGCCAAGCAGCGCATCGAGGGAATGATGGACAAAGTGGTGGAGGGCTTTGAAAACCAGCTCGACAAGCTCTTCGCCGACAGCGCCATGGATATCACCACCGACGTGGAGGTGCTGGAGAAGATGCTCAGCAAGGACGGCCTCTCCTCCGACCAACTCACAATGGAACTTTAAGAAAAACAAAATGAGCGGCCCGCACCTATTCTGGGTGCGGGCCGCTTTGACGTTGCCTCAGAGGGAGATGAGCCGGGGCTGGCGCTTTTCATAGAGAGCCAGGGAGAAGCCGTATTCCTTTAGAAGCGCCGCCGCCTCTGGGATGCCCTTGCCGATATCGGCGGTTTTGTGGGCGTCGCTGCCCAGGGTCACGATGCGTCCGCCGCAGTCCTTGTAGAGCCCCAGCACCTCCCGCCACTGCTCCACCGTCTGGCCCCGGCAGGTATTGACCTCGATCCCCTTGCCTGCGGTGATGACTGCACGGAAGATGCCCTCCAGCCGCTGGAAATAGGGGGAGAGAGAGACGGCGTTGCCGTCCCGGTCGTTCATGTAGCGCAGGGGATAGATCACATGGCCCAGCACGTCGTAGCAGTCCATGGCGGAGAGGGCCTCCATGCAGGAGAAGTAGGCATGCAGCACCTCATGACAGCGCGCCGCGCTGTCATAGTGGATGTGAAACAGGTCGGTGCCCCCGTCGGAGAGGGGCAGGTTGTGGACCGAGCCGATGACAAAGTCCAGCTCCGGGTGGGCGGTGATGGCGGCGGCGAGGGACGGGTCCTCCCAGGGTTCCCCCAGCTCCAGGCCCATGCGGATGGGCAGGGGAGAAGCTGGCCGGGCCAGGGAGAGCTGCTCTTCCACCGGCGACCAGGAGAAGGAGCGGTCGCTCCGGCCGTACTCGTCGATGAGGTCGCAGTGGTCGGTGAGACACAGCTCCCCCATTCCCGCCATAGCGGCCGCCGCGGCCATGTCGGATAAGGTCTCGCAGCCGTCAAAGGAGCAAAGGGAGTGGGTGTGGTAGTCGATCAGATACATAACAAGGCCTCCGCTTATTTTCGCTTATCCTTCAGAAGGGCCAGCTGGGCAGCCACTTCAGAACGCCCGAGGCGAACCAGGTGGGGATGGTGAGCCCCACCAGCACGGGGTAAAAGAAAGCGTAGGCCCCCACCGCCCCACCGGTGAGGCCGTAGACCGGGACACGCCAGTTTTGGGCCTTGCGTTCCACAAGACCGTCCATCAGGTAACAGATCGCCATGACCAGGAAGATGAGGCAGGGGAAGTAGTGATACTCGAAGGTGGTGCGGGAGATGAGAAGCCAGGGCAGCAGCTGGGACAGATAGCCCACCACGATGAAAACCGCCCGGGCGCACCGGCGGCGCACCATCTGGATCGCCGCCGAGATCACGCTCAGCAGCCCCGCCCAGCAGACCACGGGATTGTTGAAGGCGGCGAAGGCCACCTTGTACCCTCCGTCCAAATACTCCTGGTAGTAGAGGATGGGACGGGCGTCGATGATCCACTGGTACCAGCGGGAGGAGTAGGGGTGGTAGGAGTCCACGCCGGAGTGGTAGGTGAGCATATAGTTTGCGTTGGAGAGCATGATGTCCACGATGTTCTCCGAAGTGCTCTGGAAGGGGAAAGCGCCCCGTTCCCCGTTCTCCCCAGGCACGAAGAGCCAGGAGAGGAGGCGGGGCAGCTGGTCGGTGGGAAAGCGGAGGATTTCCAGCAGCATCTCCCCCAGCCCCCCCTCATTGCCCCGGGCGATGGCGTAGGGCCAGTAGGAGAGGGTGTAGATAAAGAAGGGGAGAATGACGAAGCACAGCACCGAGAAGAGCAGGGTCTTGATGAGCCAGGGGGAGAAGCGCTGAGCCGAGGGGTCGGTGCTCCAGCGCCGCCACCGGCCCCACAGGCCCATAAAGTAGAGCACGGCCAGTCCCACGCCGCCATAGATCACCGTCCACTTGCTGGCCGCCCCGATGCCCCACATGAGCCCCGAGAGCAGCAGCCAGGGTGCCCCACGGGCAAAGCTGGCACCGTCGGGCAGGGCGAGATAGCGGTAGAGGAAGAAGTACATGGCCAGGATGAAGAACACGGCGTAGGTGTCGATGGTGGCCAGACGGGTCTGGGTGAGGTGCATGAAGTCAAAGGCGAACAGGGCGGCGCCGCAGGCGGCCACCACGGTCTTGCCGAAGAAATTCTTCAAAAAGACATAGAGCAGCGGCACCATGGCCACGCCGAACAGTGCCCCCATGAACCGCCATCCGAAGGGGGTCATGCCGAAGAGACGGATGCCCAGGGAGATGATGAGCTTGCCCAGGGGCGGGTGGGAGATCTCGTAAGGGTAGATGCCCCGTACATGCTCGTAGGCGGTGCGGGGGTGGTAGATCTCGTCAAAGTAGGAAGAGTTGTACCAGGAGGGGGAATCCGGCACAGTGTCCGCCTCGTCAAAGAGAGGGTTTGTGCTGTCACCGATGGGGATGGGCTGTCCGTCCTCGTCAAAGAGGACCAGCTCGGCGAGCTCCAAAAGCTGATTTCTGTCGGCCTTGCCGGTGATGCGCAGATAGCGCACATACTGTGGGTTTTCCGGCTCGATCTCCAGCCACTTGAAGAGGTCGGCGTAGTCCTGGGTCATGGCGTAGTTGGGGGAGTAACCCTCGGCGTCGGCCCAGTAGTAGCCGGTGACCTCCCCCTCCTCATCGGTGCGCTGCCAGAGGGTGGACCAGTGGGAGCCGTCGGAGGAGATCTCCACGTTGTACTCCCCAGTGCCGAGGCCAGAGTAGTACCACAGCTTGGAGACGTACATCTCTTCCTGGAACTCCCAGGTTACGCTCTCCCCGCTGCCCAGGTTCAGAGCGGACTGGGGCGCGGAGAGAGAGCCCAGGGAAAAGAAGGCGGTGAAGGCGTAGAGGACGGTGAGCAGCAGCATGGGCAGGGCGTCCTTACGCTCCAGGCGGTGGAAGGGCAGGGTAAAGGTGAAGGGGCGCTCATTCCGCTCCCGCAGGGCGATCCACTCCAGCGTGCCTGAGCGGGGGACCTGGACGTACCAATAATAGCCCACGAAGCAGAAAATAGCGGCCAGAACGGCCAGAGGAAAGAGCTGGGTGGGAGTGATATACCGGGCGAGGTCGGCCATGGGGCACCTCCTGGATGGGAGATCGTCGGGGCGGCCGGAGACAAGAACAGGGGAGCGGCCGCCGCCGCTCCCCTATTTTATTTCTTTTTCTTCTTCTTGTCAAAAAAACCTTTCAGGCCCTCTTCGCTCTCGCCGCTTACCTCGCCCATGGTCTGAGCATAGGCGCGCAGGGCCTCCTTCTGTTCCCGGTTCAGGCCCCGGGGGACCTCCACCGTGACGGTGACGAACTGGTCGCCCCTGCCCCGGCCGTTGACGTTGGGTACGCCCTTGCCCCGCAGGCGGAAGGTGGTGCCGCTCTGGGTGCCCTCGGGCAGGGTCCACTTCACCTTGCCGTCGATGGTGGGGATCTCCAGCTCGTCGCCCATGACGGCCTGGAAGAAGCTCACCTTCTCTTCCAGGTAGATGGAGGTACCCTCCCGGCGGAAGGTACTGCTGGGCCGCACCGAGACGCTGATGATGAGGTCGCCGGCGGGCCCGCCGTTTCTGCCTGCGCCGCCCTGGCCCCGGAGGGAGACCGCCTGGCCGTTGTCGATGCCAGCGGGGATGTGTACAGTGATCTTGCGCTGCTTGCGCACCGCGCCGGTGCCGTTGCAGCTCTTGCAGGGAGAGTGGATGATCTTGCCCGTGCCGCTGCATTTGGAGCAGGGTGCGGTGGTGGTGAAGCTGAAGGAGCCGCCTCCACGCTGGATGCGCACGGTACCGGTGCCCCGGCAGTCGGGACAGACCTCCGCGGTGGTGCCGCTCTCGCAGCCGGAGCCATGGCAGGCCTCGCACACCTCGCTGCGGCTCACCGAGATCTCCTTGTCGCAGCCGAAGGCCGCCTCTTCAAAGGAGATGGTCACCGCGGCCCGCAGGGAATCCCCCCGCTGGGGGCCGTTGCGCCGGGCTCCGCCGCCGCCAAAGCCGCCGCCAAAGAAGGAGCCGAAGATGTCGCCCAGGTCGATGTCCCCCATGTCAAAGCCGCCGAAGGGATTGCCGCCCCCGGCGCCAAAGTTGGGGTCTACCCCGGCGTGGCCGAACTGATCGTACCGGGCGCGCTTGTCCTTGTCGGAGAGGATCTCGTAGGCCTCGTTGATCTCCTTGAACTTGGCCTCAGCGGTTTTGTCGCCGGGGTTCAAGTCCGGGTGGTACTGTTTGGCAAGCTTGCGGTAGGCCTTCTTGATCTCGTCCTCGCCGGCACCCTTGGCCACTCCCAGGACCTCGTAATAATCTCGTTTCTGTTCAGGCATCTGCCTCACCTCGGTTCACACACAGTGGCGCGCAGGCGGGGCGACGCCCCGCCCGCGCGGACCAGTGAGAAGGTTTCTGTGTTATCGTTATCACGCTTTACCTGCTCGAGGCGGCTCAGCGCTTACTTGTCACGCTTCACTTGCTTGAGGTGGCTCAGCGCTTACTTATCACGCTTCGCCTGCTCGCGACGCGCGGCTTCCATCGTCCTCGCAAAGTCCATTTCGTTCCGTGCGCCCAGGCGTGGGCACACGTCACTCCATTCCCTTGCTCGTCCTCTCCCAGGCAAACCCGCTAACGCTGGGCTTTGCCTGGGTCCCCGTTTGGCTGGTCTGCGGGCCACTCTGCGGCCCTGCGCTCGCCCTCGCTTCGGTCCATCCGCGCTGCTCGCAACGGCTCAGCGCTTACTTGTTATCGTCGTCCATGACCTGGTAGTCAGCGTCCACCACGTTGGGGTCGCTGCCGCCGGCGGCCTGGCCG
>DVLB01000113.1 GCA_018715695.1 Candidatus Galloscillospira stercoripullorum | reverse complement strand
CAATGCGGAGATCATGATCCACCAGCCCTCCGCCGGCACCCATGGGCAGATCACCGACATGGCCATCCACCTGAAGCGGCTGGAGGTGGTCAAGAGCCGGATGAACCGTATCCTGGCCGAGAACACCGGCAAGCCCATCGAGGTGGTCACCGCCGACTGTGAGCGGGACAACTTCATGACCGCCCAGGAGGCGCTGGCCTATGGCCTGATCGATCAGGTCATCGAAAAGCGCTGACCAAACCCGGAGAGACGAGGTGTAGCCAATGGCTCGAACTGACGACAAAAGCATCCGCTGTTCCTTCTGCGGCAAGCGGCAGGACCAGGTGAAGCGGATGATCGCCGGCCCCGGCGTCTATATCTGCGACGAGTGCGTGGGCCTGTGCATGGAGGCCATGGGGGGCCAGGGCCTGATGCTGGACGACGAGGAGCTGTCCCCCGTGGGGGAGATGCCCGACGTCCTGCCCACCCCCCAGGAGATCCACGCCGTGCTGGACCAGTATGTCATCGGCCAGGAGAAGGCCAAGGTGGCCCTGTCCGTGGCGGTGTACAACCACTATAAGCGCATTTGCTTCGGCGGCGGGGACGACGTGGAGCTCCAGAAGAGCAACATCCTCCTCATGGGACCCACCGGCTGCGGCAAGACCCTGTTCGCCCAGACCCTGGCCCGGGTGCTGAAGGTGCCCTTCGCCATCGCCGACGCCACCACCCTCACCGAGGCGGGCTATGTGGGCGACGACGTGGAGAACATCCTGCTGCGCCTGGTCCAGGCCGCCGACTACGACATCGACCTGGCCGAGCGCGGCATCATCTATATCGACGAGGTGGATAAGATCGCCCGGAAGAGCGAGAACACCTCCATCACCCGGGATGTCTCCGGCGAAGGCGTGCAGCAGGCTTTGCTTAAGATCCTGGAGGGTACGGTGGCCAATGTGCCCCCCCAGGGCGGCCGCAAGCACCCCCACCAGGAGTTCATCCAGATCAACACCCGCAACATCCTCTTTATCTGCGGCGGCGCCTTTGACGGCATCGAAAAGATCATCGAGCAGCGCCAGGATAAGAAGAGCATGGGCTTTGGCGCGGAGATCCTGAGCAAGCGGGAGCGGGAAGGCGCCGACCTGCTGCAGGACATCCAGCCCCACGACCTGGTCAAGTTCGGCATCATCCCGGAGCTGGTGGGCCGTCTGCCGGTCATCACCGCCCTCCACCCCCTGAACAAGGAGCAGCTGGTCTCCATTCTGACGCAGCCCAAAAACGCGCTGGTCAAGCAGTATGAGAAGCTCCTGGAGTACGACGGCGTGGAGCTTAAGTTCCAGCCCCAGGCGCTGGAGGCGGCGGCTGACCGGGCCATAGAGCGAGAGATCGGCGCCCGGGGCCTGCGGGCGGTGTTGGAGGAGGCCATGACCAAGGTCATGTACGATGTGCCCTCAGACCCCACCATCAGCGCCGTGACCATCACGCCGGAGTGTATCGTGGATCACGCCGCCCCCCTGGTGGAACACGACGAGAGCCGTACCGTCCGGCCCAAGCCGGGCGCCGCCGCGCTGCACGCGGAGCGGGGCGGGCTCAACACGAAGGGGAACGTATCCTGAGTGCGTGAAAAGGCGGGGGTGGATGCCCCCGCCTTTTTTCAAAGGAAGTGAATTGTTCAATGACAGAACAGAATATGATAGTGGCCATGCCTGCGCTGGCCCTTCGGGGACTGACGGTTTTCCCCAATATGCTGCTCCACTTCGATGTGGGCCGCGAGGCCTCCATCAAGGCGCTGGATGAATGCATGAGCTCGGGCAGACCCATCTTTCTGGTGGCCCAGCGGGATATGGCGGTGGAGCAGCCCGCTCTCAAGGACCTGTACTCTGTGGGCACCATCTCCTCGGTCAAGCAGATCCTGCGCCTGCCGGGGAACAACGTGCGGGTCATGGTGGAGGGCAGCGGGCGCGGCCGCCTGCTGAGCCTGCACCACTGCGTGCCCTATCTGCTGGCGGAGGTGGAGGAGCTGCCCGAACCGGCGTTCCGCAGCACCCCCAGAACGGAGGCCCTCATCCGGCAGGCCTATGAGCTGTTTGAACAGTATTGCGAGCTCTCCCCCCGGGTGACCCCTGACCTGATGCTCAACGTGCTCTCCAGCCAGGACCCGGGCTACATTGCGGACTACATCACCCAGAACATCGCCATGCGGGCAGGGGAGAAGCAGGCCATTTTGGAGGAGCTGCGCCCTGTGCGCCGTTTGGAGCGGCTGTGTCAGGCCCTGGGCAGAGAGCTTGAGATCCTGGCCGTGGAGCAGCAGCTCCATGACAAGGTGAGGGAGAGCATCGGGGAGAACCAGCGGGATTACTACCTCAGAGAGCAGCTCAAGGCCATCCAGAGCGAACTGGGCCAGGGCGAAGGGGACGAGCTGACAGACTACCACCGGGCCATTGCCCAGGCCAAGCTGCCCGCCGAGGTGGCCGAGAAGCTGGAGCGCGAGGTGGACCGCCTGCGCAAGCAGAGCGGCGGCTCGGCGGAGGCATCGGTGATCCGCAATTATCTGGACACCTGCCTGGAGCTGCCCTGGGGCAAGAAGACCAAGGAGCGTGTCAGCGTGGAGGCGGCCAGAAAAATCCTGGACGCCGACCACTTCGGCTTAGAAAAGGTCAAGGACCGCATCCTGGAGTTCCTGGCGGTCAAGCAGCTCTCCCCGGAGCTGCGGGGCCAGGTGATCTGCCTGGTGGGCCCGCCGGGCGTGGGCAAGACCTCCATCGCCATGTCTGTGGCCCGGGCGGTCAACCGGAAGTTCGCAAGGGTCTCCCTGGGCGGCGTCCGGGACGAGGCGGAGATCCGGGGCCACCGGAAGACCTATGTGGGCGCCATGCCCGGCCGGATCATCGCCGCCATCCGGCAGGCGGGCAGCAGCAATCCGCTGCTGCTGCTGGACGAGATCGACAAGCTCTCCAGCGACCGCATGGGCGATCCGTCCTCCGCACTGCTTGAGGTGCTGGACACCGAGCAGAACAGCACCTTCCGCGACCACTATCTGGAGGTGCCCTACGATCTCTCCGACGTGCTGTTCATCACCACGGCCAACACCACCGACACCATCCCGCGGCCTCTGCTGGACCGCATGGAGGTCATCGAGCTGAGCAGCTATACCGACGAGGAGAAGCTCCAAATCGCCAAGCGCCACCTGCTCCCCAAGCAGCGCAAGCGCCACGGCCTGACCGCCGGACAGCTGAAAATCAGCGACAACGCCCTCCGGGAGATCATCACCGGCTATACCAGAGAGTCCGGCGTCCGGGTGCTGGAGAGACAGCTGGCAGCACTGTGCCGAAAGGTTGCAATGCATCTGGTGTCAAATGATGTAAAGCATGTATACATTACGGATAAAAACCTGGAGGAGTACCTGGGGGTCCGGCGGTATCACCCCGAACGGCAGGCGCTGTCCGGCCAGGTGGGCGTGGTGAACGGGCTTGCCTGGACCAGTGTGGGAGGCACGCTGCTCCAGGTGGAGGCGACGGCCGTCAGCGGAGAAGGGAAGCTCCAGCTGACCGGAAACCTGGGGGATGTGATGAAGGAGTCGGCCCAGGCGGTCCTGACCTATATCCGGGGCAGGGCGGAGGCGCTGGGGATCGAAGCCGATTTCTACCGGAAAAAGGACATCCACATCCACTTCCCGGAGGGGGCCGTGCCCAAGGACGGCCCCTCCGCGGGGATTGCCATAGCGGCGGCCATGGTATCCGCCCTGAGCGGCGTCCCGGTGAGACCGGGCGTTGCCATGACGGGGGAGGTCTCTCTGCGCGGCCGGGTGCTGCCCATCGGCGGCCTCAAGGAAAAGACCATGGCCGCGCTGCGAAACGGGATTCGCACCGTGATCATTCCCCGGGAAAACGAGCCCGATCTGGAGGAGATCGACCAGACCGTGCGCAAGGCGCTGCACTTTGTGCTGGTGGATCATCTGGACAACGCCCTGGCGGAGGTGCTGGACCTGCCCGCCGCCCAGGCTGCCGAGCTGACGGCGGCCTTTGCCGGCGGCCGGTGCCCGGAGGAGAGCCGGATGCGGCTCAAGCAGTAAAGGAAAGGGGGAGCTGTGATGGCCCTCAACCTGCAAAACGCGCAGTTTGTCCGCTCTGCGGTGAAGCCGGCGGATTTTCCCCGGGACGCATTGCCCCAGGTGGTCTTTTCCGGGCGCTCCAACGTGGGGAAATCTTCGGTGATCAACCGGCTCCTGGGCAGAAAAAATTTCGCCCGGGTGGGTGCCGCGCCGGGGAAAACCACCCACATCAATTATTTTCTCATCGATGAGAAGCTCTATCTGGTGGACCTGCCCGGGTACGGCTACGCCAAGGTCTCCCAGGCGGAAAGGGCCCGGTGGGGCAAGCTCATCGAGGCGTGGTTTGCCGACACCTCGCTGATGACCCTCGGCGTCATGCTGGTGGACGCCCGCCATGCGCCCACAGCGGACGACTGCACCATGGGCGAGTGGTTCAAAGGCTGCGGCAAGCCCTTTGTGGTGGTGGCCAACAAGCTGGACAAGCTCAAAAAAAGCGAGATCGAGCCCAACCTGGCCCGAATCCGCGAAAAGCTTGGGCTGGACGAAAGTGTAAAGGTTATACCCTTTTCGGCGGAGAAGGGAGATGGCCGGGAGGAGCTGCTCAAAAGTGTCCTGGCCGCCATGTCCGGCGCCGGAGACCAGGAATGACCGCCATAAGCGCGCCTGCGGGCGGACCGGACTGCCGAGATCGTGCGGCTGTCCGGTCCGCCGTTTTCTTTGCGCGGGGTGGGGACTTGGCCGCCTTGTGTAGGTTTGTCAAACATATTGGACAGTGAATTCGTTTGGAGAAAGCCAACTAAGCGGTCTCATGGGGAAGTTGTTGGAGCGGCGGTTGTGGACAGCAAGCTGCCTGTCGAAGTCATCCAAGGAGTAAAAACTGTGGCAGGAATAGAAGCGCTTCTGATCCTCGCGGTGACTACGCTCCACTTTACCGTTGTGGCGAGGCGTGTAGGGGCGGATAAGCTTGTGGCGGATACCAAGTTGGGCGGCAGTGGTCTCAAACAGAGTGGGGAGATCCCGCTTGCTGTTGGAGAAACGGTTGGTAAATTCAAAGCCGTTGTCCGTTTGGACGCACTCCACGCGGATTCCTCGGCGG
>DVLB01000112.1 GCA_018715695.1 Candidatus Galloscillospira stercoripullorum | reverse complement strand
GCCCCGGGACATCATGACCCCCGCCGCCTTCCACAACGCGGAGACAGTGGACATGGCCCTGGGCTGCTCCACCAACACCATGCTCCACCTGCCCGCCATCGCCCACGAGTGCGGCATCGAGCTGGACCTGGACATGTCCAACGCCATCTCCTCCAGGACCCCCAACCTCTGCCACCTGGCCCCCGCCGGAGACACCTACATGGAGGACCTGGAGGCCGCCGGCGGCGTGTACGCCGTGATGAAGGAGCTTACCCGCAAGGGCCTGCTGGACACCAGCGTGATGACCTGCACGGGCAAGACCATGGCGGAGAACCTGGAGGGTGCTGTCAACCGCAACCCGGAGATCATCCGCCCCATCGACAATCCCTACTCTCCCGACGGCGGCATCGCCGTGCTCAAGGGCAATCTGGCCCAGGACGGCTGCGTGGTCAAGCGCTCCGCCGTGGCCAGCGAGATGATGACCCACACCGGCCCCGCCCGGGTCTTTGACAGCGAGGACGAAGCCATCGCCGCCATCTACGCGGGCAAGATCGTCTCCGGCGACGTGGTGGTCATCCGGTACGAGGGGCCCAAGGGCGGTCCCGGCATGCGGGAGATGCTCAATCCCACCAGCGCCATCTGCGGCATGGGCCTGGGCGAGAGCGTGGCTCTCATCACCGACGGCCGCTTCTCCGGCGCCACCCGCGGCGCCGCTATCGGCCACGTCTCCCCGGAGGCCGCCCAGGGCGGCGTGATCGCCCTGGTGGAGGAGGGCGACGTGATCTCCATCGACATCCCCGGCTGCTCCATCACCCTGAACGTGGACGAGGCCACCCTGGCCCAGCGGCGCGAGCAGTGGGTCTGCCCGGAGCCCCGGGTCAAGACCGGCTATCTGGCCCGGTACGCTAAGTCCGTCACCTCCGCCGCCCGGGGCGCGGTGCTGGAGTAAGCGCTGAAAAAGCAGCAAAAAAGGTGTTCCATCCAACTGGATGGAACACCTTTTTATGTCTGATCTGATCTGGCTCAGAAGGGCCGGTCGGGATCTCTGCGGCTGTCGGATGCCGCGCCGTTCTCTCCCTCCAGGCTGCGGTAGGGCTGCTCCCAGTAGGGGACCGTGCGCTCGTCACCACCGCCGCCTCCGGCGGGGGGAGGCGCGCTTGGCTCCTCCCGCTCTTCGCCCCGCTCCCGGCACATGACCCGGTAGAAGTGGGCCATGGTGACGGAGATGTAGGGCATGAGCCACATGAGGTAGAGGAACGCGCACACCGCCACTACCACCGGAACCGCCCACAGCCCGTCAAAGAGGGCCGCCAGCATGACCTGCTCCGCCTGGGCGGCGCCGGTGGCGCCCAGGGCGCTGATCCCCACCGCCATGCCCAGCATCACCGCCGAGAGGAAGTAGGCCACCATGAACACGGCCCACAGCAGCATGATCCAGCCGAAGAAGGAGAGCAGCAGCTTCACAAGCTCCCACTTCATGCCGGCCATCAGCTCCTTACTGCGGCGCAGGGCGCCCAGGGTGCGCAGCTCCGGATGGTCGGCCAGGGCCAGAGTCGCCAGGGCATAGCGCAGCATGATGACGCAGTAGAGCACCAGGCCGCCCAGCTCCAGCACCAGGGCGAGGCCGCTCAAAAGCACATACAGCGCCCCCAGATGGCCCGCCGTGCCCAGCCAGACCGCCAGCAGATTCACCAGCAGGGCGGGCAGCATGGTCACCACGCTCCACAAAAGCCCCAGCAGGGCCAGCAGCAGGTTCAGCCCCAGCACCCTGCCCAGGACGGATAAGCCGGTGAGCAGCGTGCCCATCCCCGCCTTCTCCCCCTTTGCCAGGGCCAGGACATAGACCTGGTAGCCATAGGAGAGCACCCAGGAAAACAGGCCGATCAGGGCCAGCACCGCCAGGCATCCCACCCAGAAGGGCACGGCGGAGAGCAGTTCCCGGGCCATCCAGTTATAGTTGACCCGGCCGCTGGAGGCCATGGTCTTGGCTATATCCATCAGGGGCTTTGCCGCCAGCATGGACACCACCAGCGTGGTGCCGCCGGTGAGGAGCAGATACACAAGGCTCACCCACAATGAGCTGGGGCGCACCCCCGCCATGCTTCGCCGGGCCTGTTGGCGCAGCCAGGGACGATTGAGTTTCATAAGCAGTACCTCGCTTTTTCAGGATGGACGGCAGCGGTTATCTCCGGCCGCCACGGAAACCGCCCCCCCGGCTGCCGCCGCTGCGGAAGCCACCGCCGCGACTGCCGCCGCTGCGGAAACCGCCGCCGCGAGAGCCGGAAAAGCCGCCGCCGCGGAAGGAGGAAGAGGATCTTCCGCTCCCTCTTGCGCCGGAGAAGGGCCGGCTGGCGCCGGAAAAGCCGCCGCCCCGGGGCGGTCTGTGCCCGCCGGGAGGCGGGGGCGGAGGAGGCGCGTGCCAACGCCGCCGGTACCAGGCCGAGCCGGGATGGTGCCAGAAGAGGATGGGCCGGTAGATGGGCGCGCCCACCACGCCGTAGTACCGGGCACGATAGGCGCTGTGGCGCACGCTGTCGATGACCGAGAGCACGGCGATGATGAGCACCAGCAGCACGATCACGCTGCCCAGCCGGAAGGTGACGCGCACCTGAGTCGGGGCGGAAGAGGGCTCCAGATAGCCCAGGCCCTCCCGGGAGACAAACTGCTCATTGACGGCCGCGTAGAGGCTGAGGACGCCCTCCTCATACCGCCCGGCGGCGAAGTTGGCCTCCAGGGCGGAGGAAAGCACCTGGTCAATGGAAGTGTTGGTGGGCAGGGCGTTGAAGGAATAGCCGGTGGAGAGGTAGTAGTCCCCCTCCCCGGAGAGGTCCAGGACCAGGATGGCGTCGGAGTCGGTGAGCCCGGCCTCTCCGGCCAGCTCATAGGCCAGCTGGGCAAGGTCGGCCCCGCCGGTGTCCCGCTCTATCACCAGGGCCATGAGGCTGCCGTAGCGCAGGTCCCAGTTGGCGTTATAGAGGTCGATCTGGTGCATGGCGGAGGAGGAGAGCACCCCGGCTTCATCCAGGATAAAGTCCTCCACATGGCCGGTGGACAGGGTCTTGTCCAGTTCACTGCTCAGGGCGGTGCTTTCATCCGGCCGCCGGACCCGCCCCACGAACACCGACAGCACCATGGCCGCGATGAGCACCACGATGGCAATGGCATATGCCCCTTTGTTTTTCATCGCTTATCCTCTCAGCTCCAGCAGCTTCTGCTTGAGCTCGCCCTCGATCCGGCCCAGCTCCAGCTCGGCCTCCTTGCGCTTGACCGCGCCGTCCTTCTGGATCTGCATGACCTCGTCCAGGGTGGCGATGAGCTGCTGGTTGGTGTGCTGGAGGGTCTCGATGTCCACCACGCTGCGCTCGGCCTCCTTGGCGGTCTCGACGGTGCCCATCTTGAGCATGTCGGCGTTTTTCTTGAGCAGCTCGTTGGTCATGTTGGACACGGCGCTCTGGGCCTCGGTGGCCTGGCGGGAGTGCTCCAGACCCAGAGCCAGGACCATCTGGCTCTTCCACAGGGGGATGGTATTGACCAGGGAGGACTGGATCTTCTCCAGCATGAGGGTGTCGTTGTTCTGGAGCAGGCGGGTCTGGGGACCCATCTGGATGGAGATCATGCGGGTGAGCTCCAGGTCGTGGAGCTTCTTCTCGAAGCGGTTGCAGAGGTTGGCGTAGTCGTTGTAGGCCTGGGCGTCCTCCTGGGCGCCGCTCTCGGCGGCCTTCTTGCGCAGCTGCTCCAGCTGCACCGTCCGGGCCTTCTCCAGGGCCTTCTTGCCCGCCAGGATATACATGGTGAGCTCTTTATAATACTTGGTGTTCAGGTCGTACATCTGGTCGAGCATGGCGATGTCCTTCATCAGGGTGACCTGATGGTTCTCCAGGATGGCCACGATCTTGTCCACATTGACCTCGGCCTTGTCGTAGCTGGCCTTGAGGGAGAGCAGCTCGTTGCGCTTTTTCTGGAAGAAGCCGAAGATGCCGCTCTTCTCCGGCTGGCCGAAGGTCTTGAGCTCCACCACCAGGGAGCTCAGCGCCTCGCCCACGGCGCCCAGGTCCTTGGTGCGCACGTTGTTGAGGGCGTTCTCCGAGAAGGAGGCGATGTTCTTCTGGGCGGCGGCGCCGTACTGCAGGACCACAGTGGAATCGGTAATGTCGATCTTCTCGGCAAAATCGGCCACCATCTTGCGCTCAGCCTCGGTGAGCTGGCTCTCGTCCAGCTTGACGGCGTTGGCGTCCCGCTCCTTCTGGGCGGCGGCCACGTCGTCGGGCGTGAGGTTATTCTCCAAAGTCAGGGTGGGAGCCTCGGGGGCCGCGGGGGCCTGGGCCACGGCGGCGGCGTCAGGGGTCAGGGTCAGCTCAGGGGTCAGGTCCATTTTCTCGTCCATTATAGTCTCCTCCTGTTTTTGAATGTCTTATAACGCTATGCGCTCAGGTCATGCTCTCCCCGCTCAGTCCCTCTTGGGAGAGCAGGTTCTCCATCACGGTAATGTCGGTGGAAATGTCCAGGGCCACGTCGGCAAACAGCGCGTCCAGCTGCTTGTCAAAGGCGGAGACCACCGTGTCCATCATGGTCTCGATCTTGTCCCGGGTGCCGTCGATATTGGTCCCCGAGACCCCCGCCTCACCCATCCGGTCATAGGCGTTGAGGAGCTTGAGGGTGGTGGGCAGGTAGTAGTTGAGAAAGCGGGTGATCTGAGGCTTTTTCTTGGGATTTTCCACCACATGGTCGATGATCTTCCCCGTCACGTCCTCCAGGTGGTCGATCTGGGCGGAGAGCTTCTCGTCGGGGATGGCCTCGTTGAGGCGGCGCAGCTCGGAGATGGCCATCTTCTTCTGCGCCACCAGCTTATCCAGCTCGGCATCGCCGGTGCTCTTCTCCTCTTCCTTCTTCTCCTCCGGCTGCTCGGCCTTGCTCTCGGCGGTCCGGGCTTCTCCGGCGCTCTGGCCGGGGAGGTCAAAGGCCTTGTCCGGGAAGATGGCCTTGCCCACGATGAACACCACCAGGGAGATCAGGGCGCAGAGGACATAGTCCGTGACGCGGTAGAAGGGCAGAGCGAAGCCGAAGACGAGCCACACGGCCGCGGCAAGATAGAAAGGGATCACCGATTTTTTCACCATTGTCGCCATATCCGCACTCCTTTTTTCTGGAATGACTTACGTCTCCATGATACCGCCCCCATGGCTATGGTGTCAAGAACTCGTTGACATCATAGGGCAAAATCATTAGAATAAAGAAATCAAGAAAACAAAGAGGTCGCGTCCACATGATGACACTGGAAGATTTCAAAGCCGCCCGGAGCGTCCTGGCGCCTGTGCTCAACACCACCGAGCTTGTCCAATCCGCCGCCTTTTCCAAGGCCACGGGGAACCATGTCTACCTCAAGCCGGAGAACATGCAGGTGACGGGGGCCTACAAGATCCGGGGGGCCTACTATAAGATCAGCACCCTCAGCGCGGAACAGAAGGCCCGTGGCCTGGTCACCGCCTCGGCGGGCAACCACGCCCAGGGCGTGGCCTACGCCGCCCGCCACGCGGGGGTGGAGGCCACCATCGTCATGCCCACCACCACCCCCCTGGTGAAGGTGAACAACACCAAGGACCTGGGGGCCCATGTGATCCTCCACGGGGAGACCTTTGACGACGCCGCCGCCCTGGCCGGGCAGCTGGTGGAGGAGAAGGGCCTGACCTACATCCCCCCCTTCAACGACCTGGACGTGGCCACCGGCCAGGGCACCATCGCCTACGAGATCTTCCAGTCCCTGCCCGACGTGGACATCATCCTGGTGCCCATCGGCGGGGGCGGTCTGGCCGCCGGGGTGTCCACCCTGGCCAAGCTGCTCAACCCCCAGGTGCAGGTCATCGGGGTGGAGCCCACCGGGGCGGCCTCCATGAAGGCCAGCCTGGAGGCGGGCCATGTGGTGACCCTGCCCAAGGTGGAGACCATTGCCGACGGCGTGGCCGTCAAGACCCCCGGGGACCTGGTCTTCCCCTACATCCAGCAGAACGTGGACCACATCATCACCATCGACGACACCGAGCTGGTGGACGCCTTCCTGGACATGATGGAAAAGCACAAGATGATCGTGGAGAACTCCGGCCTTCTCACCATCGCCGCCCTCTACCACCTGGACTGCCAGGGCAAGAACGTGGTGAGCGTGCTGTCCGGCGGCAATATGGACGTGATCACCGTGGCCAGCCTGGTGCAGCACGGGCTCATCAACCGGGGCAGGGTGTTCACCTTCTCGGTGCATCTGCCCGACCGGCCCGGGGAGCTTTTGCGGGTGGCCGAGATCGTGGCTCAGGAGAACGGCAACATCATCAAGCTGGAGCACAACCAGTTCGTATCCATCAACCGCCAGAGCGCGGTGGAGCTGCGGGTCACGCTGGAGGCCTTTGGCCACTCCCACAAGAGCGCCATCCTCCAGGCCCTGTGCACCGCCGGATATGACGCGGTGGAAACCGCCACCGCCGACTTCTATAACTAAGGCGCCTGTCCCGCCCCCAAGACCCAGTGCCGCCCGCCGGAACCCCAGCTCCGGCGGGCGGCTATATGAAAGCGGTTTTTCCCCGGCGCGGCGTGGGGCCGTCGGGAGTCTCCTTGGGGGAGTTTCGCCGTACCGGGGCTCTGGCAGGGGGGCTCCCCCGCCGTCCGCTGACGTATCCTATGTGGCGGACAGCTCCGGGGTGCGCCCCCTCTCCCCTCTCTCCCCGGGGTTGTCCCGGGGGAATCTGACCTGTCAGGCTGAAAGGATGTGCGTGTAAGATGATCAAAGTCTCTCCCTCTCTCCTCTCCGCGGATTTTGCCAACCTGGAGCGGGACATCGCCCGGGTCTCCTCCGCCGACTATCTCCATGTGGACGTGATGGACGGCGCCTTCGTGCCCAATATCACCATCGGCGTGCCGGTGGTGCAGTCCATCCGCAAGTGCACGGACATGTTTCTGGACGTACACCTGATGATCGAGAAGCCCGCGCGGTATATCGAGGCCTTTGCCAAGGCGGGGGCCGACCTTCTCTCCGTCCATCTGGAGGCCGACCACCCCACCGGCATCGCCCAGGCCCTGCGCCTCATGGGCCAGTGCGGCGTGAAGAAGGCGGTGGCCCTGCGGCCCATCACCAAGGCGGAGGCCATCCTTCCCTATCTGCCCGAGCTGGACCTGGTGCTGGTGATGACGGTGGAGCCCGGCTTCGGGGGCCAGGCCTTCATGGAGGGGCAGCTGGATACCGTGCGGAAGGTCCGCGCCCTCATCGAGCAGTATAACCCCGCCTGCGAGCTGGAGGTGGACGGTGGCATCGGCCCCAAGACCGCCCCTCTGGTGACAGCGGCGGGAGCCAACGTACTGGTGGCCGGTTCGGCGGTGTACGGTGCGGCCGATCCCGCCGCGGCCATCGCCGCCCTGCGGGGCTGAGAAAGGCCCCTTACTCATTTTTCAAAGCCGGAGGTCTCGCCATGGAATACTTTCCCCCCGCCCTGGAGCGCCTGGTGGAGCAGTTTGCCCGTCTGCCCGGCGTGGGCCGCAAGAGCGCCCAGCGGCTGGCCTTTTTCGTGCTGGGTCTGCCCGAGCAGGAGGCCGAGGCCTTCGCCGGGGCCATCACGGAGGCCAAGCGGGCCATCCACTTCTGCCCCGTCTGCCAGAACTTCGCCCAGGGGGACGGCCCCTGCCCCATCTGCCGCAGCGGCAAACGGGACGGCTCGGTGATCTGCGTGGTGGCCGACCCCAAGGACGTGATCGCCATGGAGCGCAGCCGGGAGTACAACGGTCTCTACCACGTTCTCCACGGCGTGATCTCCCCCATGAACCATGTGGGGCCTGACGACCTGCATGTAAAATCCCTGGTGGAGCGGGTAAGTCAGGGGACGGTGAAGGAGGTCATCATGGCCACCGACCCGGACACCGAGGGGGAGGCCACCGCCCTCTACCTCTCCCGGCTGCTGCGGCCCTTCGGGGTGAAGGTGACCCGCCTGGCCTACGGCATCCCGGTGGGCAGCCACCTGGAGTACGCCGACGACGCCACCCTGATGCGGGCCCTGGAGGGCCGGCGGGAAATCTGAGGATAACCGCAGACTGCAAAGCTCAAACGTATATGGCGGGTGATCGTATGCCGAAAAAATTCAAGCTCCCGGCGGAGCCGGGGACCACGCCCAAGAATATCCGCTTCCCCAACTATGTGATAGGCGAGGTGGAGGAGGCCATTCGGGGGACAAAGATCTCCTTCTCCGCCTTTGTCATCGAGGCCACGAAGGTAGCCCTGGAAAACCTCCGGGAAGAGGAAGAGCAGCAGTAATATCCCGCCGCGTCCAGGCGCGGCGCAATCTGTCCGGCAGGTGATGGAAGTGACAAGAAAATTCAAGCTCCCCGCCGTTCCCAAGACCACCCAGAAGAACGTGCGCTTTCCCAACGATGTGATCGACCAGGTGGAAGAGGCCATCCGGGGCACGGACGTCACCTTCTCCGCCTTCGTCATCGAGGCCACGAGGGTGGCCCTGGAAAATCTCCGGGAGGAGGAAGAGGAGAACCAGGCATAGGCCGCTTCCCCCCGGCCGCAAAGGAAAAAAGGTCCGGCGTCTCAGCGCAGGCTGAGACGCCGGACCTTTTTTATTCGTCTTTATTACTCCTGATCCACGGCCACTTCGCCGCACAGGCTGCGCTGGAAGAGCTCCCGCACCTTCTCGCTCTCGCCGGTCTGGCCCAGGGCCCACATGAGCTTGGTGACGGCGGCCTCGGTGGTCATGTCGTAGCCCTGGATGACCCCCTGGGCCAGGGCCCGCTGGCCCACCTCGTAGAGGGAGAAGTCGCTGCGCTCGTAGAGGCACTGGCTGCACACCACCACCGACACCCCCGCCCTGGCGGCGGCGTGGAGCTTGGCGATGAGGTCCCGGCGGATGAAGTGGAGCCCGCCCGCGCCGAAGGCCTCGATGACCACGCCCCGGTAGTGCATGGCCAGGAGCATGTCGAAGATCTCCGGGTTGAGACCGGGGGTGAGCTTGATGAGGAACACGTCCCGGCACAGCTTCTCCCGCAGCAGGCACTCCCCCTTCCGCTCCGGGATGGCCTCCCGGCAGATGTGGAGCCCGCCCGCGTCCACATGGCCGGCCAGGGGCCAGTTGACGCTCTCGAAGGCGTCAAAGTCGGTGGTGCGGGTCTTGACCGCCCGGGTGCCCAGGATGACCTTCCGGTCGAAGGCCAGGAACACCCCGCCCACCCCGGAGGAGGCCATGGCCAGGGCGGTGCGCATGTTCTCCAGGGCGTCGGTGAGGGGGTGCTCGATGGGCAGCTGGGCCCCGGTGAGCACCACGGGGATGGAGATGTTCTGGAGCATGAAGGAGAGGACGGAGGCAGTATAGGCCATGGTGTCGGTGCAGTGGGTGATGACCACGCCGTCAAAGCCGTCCCGGGCCTCATAGACCGCCCGGGCGATGAGCTGCCACTCCTCGGGCTGGATGTTGGAGGAGTCCAGCCGCAGCAGGTCCCGGATGGTCAGCGCGTAGCTGTCGGCCGCGCCCCCCAGACGGGACAGGAGGCCCGCCCCGTCCATCTCCGGGGAGAGGCCCCCCTCGGTGGGGCGGGAGGCGATGGTGCCCCCGGTGGTCAGCAGCAGGATCTTCTTCATGGTTTCCTCGCTCCTCTTGCATGGATTCGCCTCCAAATGATACCCACATTCCCCGCCCTTGTCAAGGGCGGTCGGCGGGCAAGTCCTGTTTGACAGCGGGCGGCGTTGGCGATACAATAGGAAAAAGAAACCACCCCAATCACAGGAGGGAATCGCCGTGTTTTTTGCCAGCAACGACCGCTACCGCTACGCCCGCAGTCCTCTCATCGAGGTCATCTGTCAGCTCCGCTTCCCCGCCATCCTCTCCATCGGCGCCAAGGAGCCGGCCCAGTTCCAGGAGGCCATCCGCCGGGACTTCCCCCGCTACGCGGTCAAGACCGAGCAGGCCCCCGTGAAGGTGGTGGGCGCGGGCACCCCCAACGCCCGGGTGGAGCCCCAGGCGCCGGTGACCAACTACCACTTCATCTCCGCCGACGGGTTCTGGAAGATCAACCTGACCAGCACCTTTATCGCTCTGTCCACCCTGCGCTACACCCGCTGGGAGGATTTTGCCCACGCCCTGGACAAGCCCCTGGCCCAGTTCATCCAGATCTATGAGCCCGCCTTCTTCGAGCGGGTGGGCCTCCGGTATATCAACGCCTTCTCCCGCAAGGTCCTGGGCCTGGAAGGCACCCCCTGGGCAGACCTGATCCAGCCCGCCTTCCTGGGTCCTCTGGCCGAAAGCGACCTGGAGGAGAGCACGGTGAGCCGCTGCTCCCTGGACCTGGAGATGAAGCCGGAGGAAAACGTGCGCCTCAAGCTCCACGCCGGCCCCGGCCTGCTCCAGGGCGGCAAGCAGGACAGCGAGGTCAAGTTCATCCTGGACAGCGACCTCTCCTGCAACGGCAGCTTCTCCCCCGAGCGTATTCCCGAGCGGCTGGAGTGCTTCCACGGCTACGCCACCCGCATTCTGCGGGGCGCCCTCACCTCCCAGCTCCACACCGCCATGGGCCCCTTCCCCCTGGACTGACCCCTTTGGGACAAGAAATGCCCCCGGCCTCCAACGAGGCCGGGGGCATTCAAGGCTGTCGAAAAAGGCCAGGGGCCTTTTTCGACAAAAGGCTGCATGACGGATAGGGTTCGATTTCTGGCGAAATTGTCACCCCATCCGTCATGAGAAGTGTCATTTCCGAGGCGCATGTCCCCGGAAATGACAGACTTTGATTTTATTCCGTCGCGTGCGCGCGACGGAACTTAAGCGAGGCTTCCCTGCGGGGAGGTTTTGCGACAGGCTGAAATGCCCCCGGCCTCCAACGAGGCCGGGGGCATTTTGCTTTCTTACAGAGCGACGGTGATGACCTGGGTGCGGGAAAGGCTCTCCCCGCCGCCGAGCAGCACCGCGCCGGGCCGCTGGGCCAGGTCGTGGCCGGGGCCCACATGGCCGGTCCAGGGCTCGATGCACACATAGCCCGGAATGCCCGGCTTGCTCCACAGCAGCACATAGGGGAAGCCCTCGGTGCCCATGCGCAGGAAATGGCCGGTGGACTTCTCCTCCACCTGAATCCACTTAGACTTCAGCCCCCTGAGGGGGATGCTGTCGTTGTCGAAGACATGGGGTTCCAGGGCGAAGGTGTCCCCGCCGCCGGGGGCCTCGGGCAGTTCAAAGCGCAGGACATAGTCCTGGGGCGTAAGGCCGGCGGTGAAGGGGCAGCGCAGCCCGGTGTGGAAGCCCAGCTGGGCGGGCATGGGGTCCTTGCCCTCATTGACGGCGGTGCAGGTGGTGATCACCTGATCCCCCGAGAGGGTGTGGCGGGTCTTGAAGGTGAAGGGCCAGGGACAGAGCTTGTCGTCCCCCGGCCAGGAGAAGGTGAACTCCAGAAAGTCCTCTCCCCGGTCGGTGAGGGTGTGCTCCATGTCCCGGATGAAGCCGTGCTGGGGCGCCTCATAGCGCTTGCCGCCGTGCTCATACCAGCCGTCCTCGGGCTTGCCGCACCAGGGGAAGCACACCGGAGCCCGGCGGGGCCAGACGGAGGGCTCTCCGTTCCAGAGCAGGGGGCGGTCCTCCTCCCCCACCCGGTGCAGCGCCCAGAGCTCGGCGCCCTGGGAGCTGACGGTCAGGTGCAGGCGGTCATTGGCGATGGAGTATTCCATCCTGCCTCACTCCTTCCCGCTCAGCAGCCGCAGGGATGGGCGGGTCCGCCGTCCCGGGTGTGGCTGTTGAGGGCGGGGTCCTTCATGCACAGGTGGACCGCCGCGGTGGTGAAGGTCTTGGGCAGCGCCAGGATGTTGGGGCTCTGGCCCACATACTTCTTCATGGCGTCCTGGAGGGCCTCCTCGAAGGTGGCCCGGGTCTTGAGACCCATGCCCCGGGCGATGCCAGGCTCCCGGGCGCCCACGATGTAGATGGCGCTGGTGTGCTCCTCGGCCAGGTGGCCGCAGCTCATCATGGAGAAGCCGTGGAAGGGATGGAAGGCGTTGGCGAAGCGATACTTGCGGATGTACTCCTCCTTGGTGGCGAAGTACTCACCATACCGGTTCATATCGGGCAGGATGTTCATATAGTCGTGCTGGAACAGATCGTACAGCTCCCGCAGGTAGGGCCAGCGCTCGTCATGGAAGTAGCCGTCGCAGATGGAGGAGACGATGAACACGCACTTGTCCGACAGGATTCGCTTGTGGCGGATGACCTGGGCGGAGAGGGCCTGCATCATCTGGATGGGGTTGGTGCCCATGCCGTTGCCGTAGTGGAAGTTGGTGGGCATGCCGAAGACCACCACGTCGTACTTCTTCTCGGCCCAGTGGACGTAGGTGCGCTTATCGGCGGTCTTCCAGGAGATGGGCTGCATCTCCTTGGCCCAGCCGGAGTTGATCTCGATCTGGCGGGACTTGGTGTCCAGCACGGCGTCGCAGCAGAAGAACTTCTTGCCCATCTTCTCCTCCATGAGCATGCCCTGCTGGTCGAACTTATCCCGCATGACGCTGTTGGTGGACACGGGCACGAAGTCGGGCCGGTGCATGACCCGGGGCACATGGTGGGCGGAGATGCTGCGCCAGTGGCTGATGCCGGTGGCGCAATGCTTATAGCCGCCGGAGTAGCCGCCGTAGGGGTTGCCCTGGGTGTGGCCGATGAGGATGGCGATGTCGGCGTCATAGACGTACTTGTTCATGATGACGTGGTCGCCGGCGGCGGTGTAGCCGATGTCCACCAGGTGGTCATAGTCCTCGCTGTCGTGGCTGGTGATCTGGTCGGTGGGATAGAACTCGTTGAACAGGTCCATGCCCAGGATGGTCTTCATCTCGGCCACGGTGGCCCGGGGGTGCAGGCCGTTGGAGAAGAGGAGCAGGATGTCCTTCTTCTCCACGCCGGCGGCGTACAGCTCGTCCAGGCAGGCCCGGATGGCCACCTTGCGGTGGGAGGTGGGCTGGTTGCCGCCCTTGACGATGTCGGGGATGACGAAGACCACACTCTTGCCCGGACCGGCCAGCTCCTTGAGGGGGGGCATGCCGATGGGGTTGCGGATGGACTCCAGGGTGGCGTTATACAGGCTGTCCCAGTCCTGGGGCAGGCAAGGGGGATCGGGGACGGTCTCCCCGGGGATGAAGATGTCGGTGCTGTCGGGCAGCTCGGCGCTCATAAAGCCGTTGCCGTACTCAAAATCCAGTTTCATTCTTTGACCTCCGTCCTTAGTGGCCCATATAAAGGCGAATAATCTCCAGATACTCCTCCGGGTAGAAGCCGATCTCCCCGCTGAAGCGGGTGAGGGCGATGAGCCCGCCGTCGATCTCCGGGATGGAGGCGAGCATGGCGGCGTTGTCGGCCTTCAGGCCGCCGCCGTACACCACGGGGAGGCCGCCGGTGCGCTCCTTGACAAAGCGGGCGATCTTCTCGATGTAGGGCTTGTCGGCCGGGGTCTTGCCGGGGCCGATGGACCAGATGGGCTCGTAGGCGATGACCACGGCGCTCATGTCCACCCCGTCCAGGCCGATGGAGAGCTGGTCGCCCAGCACCTGCTGCCACTGCTCCTGCTCCTCGCTCTTCTCACCGATGCAGTAGAGCACCTTGAGGCCGGCGGCCTGGGCGCACTTGATCTCCTGGTTGAGCAGGCGGTTCACGGCGGCGGTGTCGGTGACGCCGGCCTCGGCGAGGATACCGGCTTTGTCGTTACGCTCCTCGCAGTGGCCGATGAGGACCCAGCCGCAGCCCAGGGCGGCGGCGGCGTGGGCGGGACGGTTGGTGGTGAAGGCGCCGAAGTTGCCGCCCACGGCAGTGTCCGCCCGGTAGACCCCCTGGCAGCCCAGCTGCACCTTGCTGTCGGCAGTGCGGGCAGCGGCGGCGGTGAGGAGATGGGCCTCGGGGAAGAAGTCCACGAACTCCACTTCGCCCGCCTCGTAGCCGGTGAGGCCCTTCTGGGTCTCGGACACGATCACGCCGCCCCACTGGTCCATGGGGGCCAGGCGGTTCACGCCGCCCAGCTCCACCGGCACGTCGAAACGCTTGAGGTTCAGAAAGATATGCTTCATCTCAGTTTACCCCCGGCTTTCCCAGATTTTTGAACATATAGCCCTTGTAGGCCTCCACGCCCGGCTGGTCGAAGGGGTTGACCCCGGTCAGCTTGCAGGCCAGATAGCAGGAGAAGAGGAAGAAGTAGAACATCTCGCCCAGGGTGTGCTCATCCAGGGCGGGCACAGAGAGGTTCAGGCAGGGGATGCCGCCCTTGCTGTGGGCCTCCATGGTGGCCTTGCGGGCGATGTCGTTGATGTCCCAGAAGTCCTTGCCGTCCAGGTACTGGAAGTAGTCGGCCTTGGTCTCCTTGGGCATGACCACGCTGGCGTCGCGGGCGCGGATCTCCACGAAGGTCTCAAACAGGATGGGGCTTCCCTGCTGGATGAACTGGCCGATGGAGTGCAGGTCCTCGGAGTTGGAGGCGCACACGGGGTAGAGGCCCTTGCCCTCCTTGCCCTCGCTCTCGGCGAAGAGCTGGATGAACCACTTGGCGAAGTAGTCAAGCCGGGGTTCGAAGAAGGCCAGCATCTCCAGACGGTAGCCCTTCTCCTGGAGAAGGCTGCGCAGGCAGGCGTACTTGAGGGCCAGGTTGTCCTCCGCCTTCTCGGTGAAGAGCCGGTCGCGCATATCCCGCATGCCCTGGACCATGGCCTTGATGTCGATGCCCGCCACCGCCATGGGGAAGAGGCCCACGTCGGTGCCGATGGAGTAGCGGCCGCCCACGGGTCCGGGGAAGGTGAGGAAGGTGTAGCCGTGGTCACGGCACAGCTGGTGCAGCGTGGAGCCGGGGGTGCCGGTGGCGAAGATGCGCCTGGCCGCCTCAGCCTCGCCGTAGCGCTTCTCCAGATACTGGCGCAGCACCCGGAAGGCGATGCCGGGCTCCAGGGTCTCGAAGTTCTTGGCGATGCAGTCGATGTAGATGGACTTGTAGCCGTCCAGCTCGGAGAGGGTATCGGCCATCTCCCGGGCGGAGATGGTGTTGCCCGCCCAGAGGATGGCGGGGCCGTTCTTGGGCCGCAGGGCCTTGACGGCGGCCCGGGAGGCCTGGTTGGACCCGCCGATGCCGATGACCACGAGGGCGTCGGCGTCGGCGCGGACCCGGGAAGCCTGCTCCATGAGGAAGTCCAGGCGCTCGCTTCCCGCCCAGTCGTCCACATTGTGCCAGCCCAGGCAGTCTTTGTACTGCTCTTCCCCGGCCACAGCCGCGGCCAGCACGCCGGCGGAGGCTTTGATCTTCTCCTCCAGCTCGCCGGGGGCGATCTGTCCCCGGGTGTCCAGGTAGGAGAGGGTGATGTCCTTATTCATCTCTTACAGCCCCTTTGCATAGCGCTCGGCCATCTGCTCCAGGGTGGCCATCTCCACCAGGGGGGCCTTGCCGTAGCTGCCAAACTCCACGATCAGGGTGCCCACGGCCTCCTTCACGCCGCGGCGCACCGCCTCGGTGACCAGGGCCACGGTGCCCTCGTCGCCGGTGCCGTACATAACGGTGTCCATGATGGGGGGCAGGAAGGCCCGGGGATCGAAGGCGGAGCGCTTCTCATCCAGCAGCTTCCAGATACCGCCCACCTTCTCGTCGTTCTTGAGCTCGGGCATATCCCTAAACAGCTCCCGCAGGTTGCGGGTGACGGCCAGGCGGATGTCGGTGTCCACGTTGATCTTGCCGATGCCGCAGGGGATGGCGGCCTTGAGCTCCTCCTTGGAGATGCCGTAGGCATTCTGGATGTCGCCGCCCAGGGCGTTGATCTCATTTACGATGTACTGGGGAACGGTGGAGGAGCCGTGGGAGACCAGGACGCCCTGGATGCCCTCGTGGTTCATGCACTCCTTGATGGCGATGGGGATCTCCCGGCGCAGCTTCACGTCCTTGCCCTTGCTGGCGCCGTGCATGGTACCGTAGCTGATGGCCAGGGCGTCCACGCCGGTCTTCTTGAAGAAGTCGATGGCGGAGAGGGGGTTGGTGTAGGTGGAGTTGGCGGCGAAGACGTGGTCCTCCACGCCGGCCAGCACGCCCAGCTCGCCCTCCACGCTGACGCCCCGCGCATGGGCGTACTTGACCACCTCGCGGGTGAGGGCCACGTTCTCCTCAAAGGGGAGAGAGGAGCCGTCGATCATGACGGAGGTATAGCCCCCCTCGATGGCGGCCACGCAGGAGTCGAAGTTCTTGCCGTGGTCCAGGTGGAGCACCACGGGGATGGGGCTCTTCTCCGCGTACTTCTTCACCGCCTCAGCGATGTTCTTCGCGCCCTTCTTCTTGTCCTCCAGGGTGCCGTTTGTAAAGTCCACCCGGCCGCCCATAAAGGCGTTTGCCAGGTCGGCGCCCTGCAGAATGGCGGGAGAGCGGAACATCTCATGGACAGCGATGACGGCCTCGGCCTGGGCCACGGCGTTGACGTTGAAGGCACCCTGGGCGTATCCGTATTTGGAAGTGGCGTCCAGCACCGGACGCATAGGGACGAGAGGCATAGAAAACACTCCTTTTCATCTTGGGTCCCGCCGGAAGCGGGCCGTTATTTTACAAATATCAGAAGGGCTGCTGGGCGGCGTTTGCGTTGACGTAGAGCACCGCGTCACCGTGGTTCTGGGCCAGGGTGGCGGGGAAGGAAGCGGTCACCTCGCCGTAGGCGGCCCGGCGGCAGACGGCCCGGTGCCAGTCGCGGAAGACAGCCAGGCGCAGCTTGCGGGCGGAGAGGATCTCCTTCATGCCGATGGTGACGCACTTGTGGGGCATGTCCTCCAGGGCGCCGCCCAGGTCGCCCACGCAGTTGGTGGCCCGGGTCTCGGGGGCGATGGAGAGCACCCGGGTCTGGAGCTGAGCGAAGGCCTCGGGGGTGAGCTCACTCTGGGGCTCATTGAAGGCCAGGTGACCGGTGATGCCGATGCCGCCGAAGGTGATGTCCACGCCGCCCAGCTTCTCGATGAGCTCGGGGATGTGGCCCAGGTCCTTGGGGTCGGGGAAGACCCGCTGCTCCTCAGGCATGAGCAGCTCGGGGTCGATCTTGCCGTAGACCTCCCGGTCCATAAAGCCCCGGAAGGAGAGGGGGTCATTCTTGTCGATCCACTCGCCGTCATCGGTGAGGTACTCGTCCATGTTGATGAACCAGCAGTTCTTCAGGGAGAGCTTCTCCCGGTTTACAAGGCGCACGAAGATAGGGTACTGGCCCACAGGGCCCACCGGGCAGATGAAGACGGTGTGCTTGCCGGCGGCGTTGTTGGCGCGGATCTCATTGCACATCTCCATGGCCAGCTCGTAGAAGACCTCGCCGGAGTCCCCCAGCTTCACGATGGGCAGCTTTGCCCCCTTACCCAGCTCGCTGGCCGGGATGTGATAGTATTCCGTTGCCATTTGCATGACCTCCTTTGATTTTTAGAAGAGATGCTCCAGCCCCAACTGGCGGATCATCTGTACGATCTCCTTGCTTCTGGAACAGCCGAACTTGCTCAAAAGTCCCTTGATCTGGGTCTTGACGGTGACCACCTCCACGCACCGCACCTTGGCGATCTCGGAGATCTTCTTGCCCTCCAGCAGGAGCTTGACCAGCTCCCGCTCGGCGGGGGTGAGGCGGGCCACATTGTTGATGAAAAAGATGAGGGAGCGCTCGCTCTGGCGCAGGCGGGAGTACTCCTGCATGACGGTCTGGCGCACCCGAGGCTCCAGGGTGGTCTGGTTTAAGTAGGCCTTGCGGATGTGGTCGAGCATGACGGCCTCGTCGCAGCCCTTGACGATGTAGTCCACGGCGCCGCTGCCCATGGCGGTGGTGATCATATCGTCGGTCTCGTGGGCGGTCATGAAGATGATGCGGATGTCGCTGCGGAACTGGTGGATCTGTTCGGCGGCCTGGACGCCGGCCTGCATGGTCTCCATCTCGATGTCCATGAGGATAACGTCGCACTCCCGCTCCTTTGCCAGGGCACAGATCTCCTGGCCGCTCTCGGCGCAGCCCACGATCTCCATGTCCTCCTGCTGGCCTACCACGTCGCACACGTCCTCCCGCAGCAGGTCCATGTCCTCGGCCACCATCACTCTGATCTTCTCACCCATCCGCTTCCCCTCCTTTCTGCTCGGCATCGAACAGGGGCAGCATGACGTAGAAGGTACTCCCCTCCCCCGGCTGGCTCTCCAGCCGCAGCAGGCCCCAGTGGCTCTTGACGATCTTGCGGACATAGTAAAGGCCCATGCCCCAGTTGTAGTTGGTGTTCTTACTGGTGAAAAACGGGTCGAAAATCTTGCCCATATTCTCCCGGGTGATGCCGCCGCCGTTATCGCGGATCTCCAGCACGGTCCACAGCCGTTCCGCCCGGGTGACGATCTCCAGCCGGGGGTCCTCCCGGTGGTACTGGAGGGCCGCCTCATAGCCGTTGGTGAGCAGGTTATAAATGGCTTCGCTCAGGGCCCCCAGGTCGGCCAGTACCAGCCGGCTGGTGCCCAGATCCACCCGCACCGCTCCCTCCCGGTACTTGCCGTGGAACCGCCGCACAGCGGAGGCCACCACCTGGTCCACCCCCACAGGGGTCAGGGAGAGAGCGTTATTTTTCACCGTGCGGTAGAGCTCATCCATACGGCCCAGCATTCCCTCGTTGAGGTCCCTGAGCTGTGCGGCGCAAGCGCGGACCTGCTCCAGATCCGGGGGATCGTGCTCCAGGGCCCGGGAGAGCTTCTTGTGGAGCACCCGGCTGGAGAGCAGCTGGTTTTTGATGCCGTGGACGAACACCGAGACGCCCATGCCGGCGGCGTCGAACTTGCGCTGGAGGGTCAGGTCCTCCCGGTTCTCGTTATAGTCGATCTGGATATAGCGCACCATGCCGTAGCTGCCCAGCACCAGGAAGAACACGGTGAACAGTCCCAGCAGCACCCATCCCAGGCTGGAGAGGTTGGCGCTTATGTAAGTGGTGATGCCCAGACGGATATATTCGTCGATGAACATATTGTAGATCTGGGCGGGGTCCTTGGTGGCATAGAGCAGGTAGAGGGCCGCAATGCTCACCACCGAGAGCATCACATAGCGGATGTTGCGCTTGAAAAAGGAGATGGTGGTGGCCCGGTACTCCTGGAAAATAAGGGCCAGGGCCAGAAGCAGATAGATCACCACCCACCCCAGGGAGATGTTGATGGCGATGGGCAGCAGCCAGAGGCGTCCCCGCATCAGGCTCTGGAAAACCGCCGGGTAATAGTAGATCAGGAAAAGCGCAGTGGGGACAAAGCTCAGCCCCCGCAGCAGCCGCACATGCCGGCGCACCCAGCGGAGCATGGTGATCTCCAGCGCGGCCAGCATCACAAAGTTGGGGAAAAGGGTCCTGCCCACCGCGGTGATATAGCCCAGCACATCCATATAGACAGGCAGGTAGCGCAGCCAGCGCTGCAAGCCCGGAATCAGGTAGAGAAAGGCCCGCTCGGCAGCCGCCACGCCGCCCATCTTGGCGATGTAGACGGTGACGCCGCTGAGCATGAGCACCAGGGAGAGCGTCATGCCCAAAAAGCACAGGGAAAGGGCGTCCCGCCGCCGGATGGCCACGAAGACGGACATGATTACGCACAGTCCCAGCACGATGATGAGCATAGTTTCTCTCCCCCTCTCCTGGGTTTGAGTATACTATACTTCCCGTCTGAATGCAATCGCGGGGCGAGAAAGACGCCGGGGCTCCGCCTGAAGAGCGGAGCCCCGGCGGGCATTCCGATTGACGTTCGGTACGGCTTAACCGTTATAGTTGTTGTAGGCCTCCTCCATCACGTCGAAGAGGACATAGTTCTCAACGGGGACCTCCTCGGTGACGGCGTCGTTGTTCAGGAACACCTGCTGCTGAGCGGCGTAGTAGGCCTTGATGGTCTCATAGTCGCCCATGGTGTCCACGGCATCCTGCCAGTTACCCTCGCCGGTGGCGGAGAGCATGGTCTCCTCGGGAGCCTCCAGCTCCTTGGCCAGCATCACGGCCACCTCGTCGATGTGCTCGTTGCGGTAGACCTGAGCCTTCAGGATGGCCTGGGAGAAACGGACCAGGACATCGTGGTTGGCCTCGGCATACTCAGTGGTGGTGATGAAGCTGGAGGGGAAGGCGGCCTGATCGGTGTAGTCGTTGTTGGTGCCCAGGACCACATAGTTCTCGCCCAGGCCCTCCTGGATGGTGATGGTGTTGGGGGACCAGGTGGCGGCAGCGTCGATCTGATCAGACAGGATGGCGGTGGTCATGCCTTCCACGTTCATCTCAACGGTGTTGATGTCGTCCATGGTGAGGCCGGCGTCAGCCAGCACGAACTGGAGGATGATCTCGGAAGAGGTGCCGGAGGACACGGCCACGGTCTTGCCGGCCAGGTCGGCGCCGGTCTCGATGCCACGGGCCTTGTTGGCCACCACGGCGTCAGCCTGGGAGAGCTGGTCGAACGCGAAGATGACGGCCTCGCCCTGGATGCAGAGCTTGTGGGCGCCGTGGCCGATCTGGGAGATGTCGATCTCGCCGGAGTTCATAGCGGTGATCTCAGCGGGGCCGCCGGAGAACTGATAGGGCTCCACAGTCAGGCCCACTTCCTCAAAGTAGCCCTGCTCGATAGCGGTGAACAGGCTGGAAGCGGAGCCCAGGTTGGGCATGTAGGCCACGCGGACGGTGGCGGGCTCATAGCTGGGGGTGTTGTCGGTGGGCTCGCCGCCCTGCTCGGTCTGCTGGCTCTCGGTGGGGGTGGGGGTGGGGTCGCTGGCCTCGGGACCGCAGGCGGCCAGGGCAAAGAGCATCCCGCAGGCCAGCAGCAGGGAAAGAAGCTTCTTCATTGTGATTCCTCCTAGTTAAATTTGATTTATCCGGCCTATCCTCAGAGCCGGTAGATCACATATTTACTTGCGCACGGCCAGGTACTCCTGATAGACCTGGCTCCAGATGTAGTTCTTGAGCTCCAGGAAGCGGGGAGTCATCTTGGTCTCCTGGTTGCGGGGGTAGGGGATGTCAATGTCCACGATGTCCTTGACCCGGCCGGGACGGGCACACATAATGACCACCCGCTGGGCCAGGATGATGGCCTCCTCCACGTCGTGGGTGATGAAGAAGCAGGTCTTCTTTTCGCCCTCCCAGGTCTTCAGCAACTCGGTCTGGAGCTGCGCGCGGGTCTGCGCGTCCAGGGCGCCGAAGGGCTCGTCCATGAGCAGGACCTCGGGGTTGTTGGCATAGGCGCGGGCGATGGCCACGCGCTGCTTCATGCCGCCGGATAGCTCCTTGGGGAAGGAGTTCTCAAACTCCTCCAGGCCCACCAGCTTGATGTACTTGCGGGCAATTTCCTTGCACTGCTCCTTGGGCAGACGTTTCATCTCGGGGCCGAACATAACGTTCTGCAGAACAGTCAGCCAAGGGAACAGGGCGTACTGCTGGAAGACCACGCCGCGTCTCACATCTGTTCCAACAATCCGCTCGCCGTCCAGATAGCACTCGCCGCTGGTGGCCTCGTGCAGCCCGGCCAGGATGTTCAGCAGTGTGGACTTGCCGCAGCCGGAAGGACCGACGACACAGACGAACTCGTTCTCCATGATGTCCAGGTTCACGCCGTTCAGGGCCACGGTCGTCCCGTGTTCCCCCTTGTATTCCTTGACTACGTTTCTGATGCTGAGCTTTACTCCTCGCGTCTCTCCTGCCACGATGTCAGCCTCCTTTCAATGATGTCCACGAACAGGTTCAGCAGCAAGCCGATGATACCGATGATAATGATGTACGCCAGCATGGATCCGGTCTCGAAGGTGGTCTGCAGGCTACGGATGCGCATGCCCAGGCCGCCCTGCGCGCCGGTGGATTCAGCGGCCAGCAGAGTGGTCAGGCCGGCGCTCAGGCCCAGCCGGACAGCGGTGATGACGAAGGGGAGCGTTGCGGGAAGAATGATGCGGAAGAAGATATCCATATCGTTGGCGCCCAGGACCTTGGCGGCCTTGATCAGGGTGTTGTCGATGCTGCGGATGCCGTGGAAGATCGTGATGGACATGGTCATAAAGGTGCAGATCCAGATCAGGATGATCTGGGGCGGCTTGCCGACGCCGGCGGCAATGACGATCAGGGGCGCGTACGCCAGAGCGGGGATGTTGCGGATAAAGTTGATCCAGGGCTCGATGATCTTGCGTACGGGCATGTACCAGGCCATCAGGAATGCGACCGGCACAGCGGTGAGGAAGCCCAGGCCAAAGCCTGCGGCGATGGAGGTCAGACTGCTGGTCAGGTCCGACCAGAACGCGCCGCGCTCGATCATGGTCTGGAGCCCCTCGATCACCACCGGGACAAAGGGGAAACTGTTTCCTGTCCGTTTGCCTAGGGAGAGCAGGAACCAAACTGCCAGCGCCGCGCAGAACGAGAGCAGCAGCCAGAGCTTGTCGCTGATTCCCTTCTTTTTTGTTTTCCCGTTAATATGACACCTTCCTTTTTGCGCTTTTTTCACATTTTTCACGGGATCATGCCGCCGTCCTGACCAGCCGCATACGCCTGTGCAAAATGTAGGAAAACCAATGGGGTCCGGGGGCAGTGCCGCCTGCCTAGACAGATATGTCGAGCCGCTGTGCGCGGCTGAACGAAGCGCCGGGCGGCAGGAGGATCGTTCCGGGACGCTCCGCCAGCTGATGTCCCGGGCCCGGATAGCCTGTCCAGGGTTCGATACAGACCCATCCGGGGATATCCGGGAGGCTCCAGAGGAGGACGTAGGGATAGCCTTTTGTCGCGATGCGAAGGTAGCGGCCGGTACCGAGCTCCTCCAGCTGGAGCCATTCCGACTTCAGGCCGGGAAGGCAGATGCTGTCGTTCTCAAAAAGCTGCTCGGTGAGAGCCAGGCAGTCGCCCCCCTCGGGACTCTCCTGGGCCTGAAAGCGTATGCAGTAGTCGCGGATGCTGCGCCCGGGTGAGAAAGGGCACCGAAGGCCGGTGTGGAACCCCAGCTGCACGGGCATGCCGTCTGCGCTGAGATTCGTGACTGTGCAGGTGGTGGTCAGGGACCTGCCTTCAAGCACATGGCTGGTCTCGAAGGAAAACGGCCACGGCCACCGGCTGCGGTCGCCGGTCCAGTCAAGCCGGAAGCGGAGACGGTCGGCGCCCTGTTCCACGAGGCGGTGCTCCATATCCCGCACGAAGCCGTGGGTCCCGGCTTCATAGCGGCGGCCGTCCGCCGAAAACCAGCCGCCGTCCACTTTCCCGCACCAGGGGAAGCAGACCGGGGCCCGGCGGGGCCAGAAGGCCTCCTGCCCGTCCCACAGGCAGGAGACGGGAGCGTCCCCGGCCGTGCGGACGTCCCAGAGCTCAGCTCCCCTGCTGTTCACAGACACACAGAGGAAGCCGTTTTTTATGGAATAGAACATGTTTCCTCACCATCTGTGTGCCGTCAGACAAAGCAGTTGACCAGGTTGTAGCAGCTGATCGCGGTAATGACGATGAGCAGCCAGAAAAACAGCCGGTCTACACCGCTGTTGCTGAGCTTTTTGCTGATGCTGCGGCCCAGGTTCCCGCCCGCCACGCCGCCGATCACCATCACCAGCAGCACCGGCCATTCAAACTCCGGCACGGTGCCGCGCAGGATGGTGCTGATAAAGCTGGCGGCCTGGGAGAACAGGATCACGTACAGGGAATTGAGCGCAGCCGTCTTGCTGTCCATGGAGAAAAAATAGTACAGCACGGCCAGATTGATAGGGCCGCCCCCGATCCCGAGAAAGGCGGACAAGAGGCCCAGCACCAGGCCGATACACACGCAGGCCGCCGGCTGCTTCACGTCCCTTGCGGCGATGCGGGAGCGGTTGAGGGTGTAAGCCAGAACGCCCAGGGTCAGGGCGATCATCATGACCTGCTGCGCCACGGATACGGTAATGCCGCCGGCGGCGCGGACCAGTTCAAAGAGCTCCTTGCCGGCCACGCCGCCTGCCGCGGCCCCGATGGCCAGCAGCGTGCCCCTGCGGGGCTCCACCTTCACGTCGCCTCCGCGGCTGCGGAGCATGGAGGTGACCGTCATGGCCAGGACGGTACAGCCGGACAGGAAGCTGACTGTGGCCACCGGCATGCCGGACACCGCGTCCAGCACCGGCTTGATGATGACGCCGCCGCCCACCCCGCTGATGCCGCCGACCGTGGTGGCCAAAAGGCAAATCAGGAAACTGAAGAGGATCTGCATGCTGGGCGCTCACCCCTCTCAGCGGAGCTGGGCGAAGCGATTGTCATACGCGCCGAGCAGCGGCAGGCAATAGTCCCGGAACTCCGAACGGATGCTGGCCCCGTCTTCGCCGATCCACTCCAGGGGGAACTTCTTTTCCGCGTTGGCCACCTGCTCCAGGGGGATGAGGCAGGTCTGGCTGCGGTACTCCGGCTGGCGGACAGTCTGGAAGCCAACCATGAAGCCGGTCTTGCCCTCCACCGCGGAGCGCACGGCCACAGCGCCGGCCTCCTCGGCCTCCCGCTGATCCACCTCGCTCATGAGGGCCACGCTCACCCGGCCCAGCAGGCCGGGCTTTTCCGAGCGGGACTTCAGGCCGGTCTCCTGCATGATCATGTCGCTGAGGGTCTGGGCGGCGCCGCCGGGGATCTTGTGGCCGAAGCCGTCCACGATGCCGGAATCGGCCACAGGAGAGCCGTCGGCGTAGTGGATGCCCTCGGACACAGTGACCAGAAGGCCGCGGCCGCGGCTCCACTTCTCCTTCACGGCGGAGAGGAACTGCTCCTTGTCGAAGCTGGTCTCGGGCAGATACACCAGGTGCTCGCAGGGCATT
>DVLB01000111.1 GCA_018715695.1 Candidatus Galloscillospira stercoripullorum | reverse complement strand
ACCGTTGTAGATGCCCAGCTCCACCATCTTGGGGTCCACCATGATGAGGCGGACCTCCTCGGGGCTGGCCTTATAGAGCAGAGAGATGATAAGGGAGTTGGTGCACACCGACTTACCCGAGCCGGTGGTGCCGGCGATGAGCAGGTGGGGCAGCTTGGCGATGTTGCCCACGATGCAGTTGCCGCCGATGTCCTTGCCCACGGCAAAGGACACCTTGGAGGTGCTGCCGGTAAAATTGGGAGAGTCGATGACCTCGTGGATGTACACCGGAGAGACCAGCTTGTTGGGCACCTCGATGCCCACCATGGAGATCTTGTCCGGAATGGGGGCGATGCGCACGCCCGCCGCCCCCAGGGCCAGGGCGATGTCGTCGGAGAGATTGGTGAGCTTGTTGAGCCGCACGCCCTGGTCCAGCTCCAGCTCATACCGGGTCACCGACGGGCCCCGGGTCACGTTGACGATGTGGGCGTCGATGCCAAAGGAGCGGATGGTCTCCTCCAGGCGGTTCTGGTTGGTGCGCAGCTCGCCCAGCGCCTCCGCCCCGATGACCGCGTCCCCCTCCTTGAGCAGGGAGACCGGCGGGTACTGGTAGGCGGCATGTCCCTCCTCCAGGCGCTTTTCGATGTCCTGTGCCACCTCGGCGGCGGCCTGGGCCGCCTCCTCCGCCTTTACCTTGGGCACAGCCTCCTCCCGGGTGATCTCCACCACGGGCAGAGGCTCCGCCGTCTGGACGGGCGCGGCAGCGGCGGATACGCCGGTGACCACCGGGCGGACGGGGACTTCAGGCGCGCTCTCCGGCACCGGCTCCCGCGTCCACTCCGGCTCCTCCTGCACAGGCACGGCCTCCTCCTCCGGCGCGGGCTCGGAGGCTCCGGTAGCCCCGGTCAGCACCTGGTCAGGCGTGGGCACCGCCGGCTTGCGGTTGAAGAAGCGGCGCTTCTTCTCCCCACGCTCCTCCCCCACTTCCCGGACCTGGGGCTCCTCAGCCGAGGCCTCATCCTCCAGGGGGATGTCGATATTCCGTCTGGAGCGGCTCCGGTCAGGCGCCGGCGCCGGGACGCGCTGGCGCTCGGGCTGCTCCCGCTTCCTCGGCTCCTCCTCGTAGACATACTCCGGGTGGGGACGGTTGCGGTACCACTCAAAAATATCCACGGGATTGATCTTAAACGAGGCCATGACCATGGCCGCCGCGCCCAGAATCATCAAAATCTGGGTGCCCAGGCGGCTGAACACCGCGGACAGACCCAGCGCCAGTAGTCCGCTCACGACGCCGCCGCTCTCCAGGGCCTCTCCGCTGGTCCACAGCGCCGGCAGCAGCTCCCCATTCCAGGCGTACTCCCCCTGGCTCAGGAAAAGCTGCAGGATGCTGCCCAGCATCACCGGAAGCAGCAGCGTACACGCCACCCGGGCACGCACGGGCCTTCCCCGGTGGAAGAGCAGGATCACGCCGGCCCAGAGCAGCATGGGGGGCATCAGCCAGAAGCCATAGCCCAGCAGGCCCTTGATCAGCGAGCAGAAAAAGTCGATGAAGATCGCCTGGATCTGGAAATATCCCAAGGCGGAGAAGAGGGCCAGCAACAGGCATACCACCGCCCACACTTCCCGCCGGATGGGCCGGGGCGCCGGAGCGGTCTTCTGCGCCGTCCGCTTGCCGGGAGCGGGCGTCTGTCTGCTTGCGCTCCGTTTTCCGGCGGCGGAGGCGGTGCTTTTGCTTTTTCCCTTCCCCGCGTCTTTCTTCTGTGTTGCAGCCATCTGCGTCATTCCCTCCCAGGAGAGTCAAAGTCTTTGGTATTCAGGCAAAAACGTAAAATTTCAGGATGCCGGCCACCAGGGACACCGCCCCCACTGCCCAGCAGTAATAGGCGAACTTGCCGAACTTTCCCTTGTCGGCCAGGCTCTTCACCAGGCGGATGGCAAAGTACCCCACCACGGCAGCCACCAGCACGCCCACCAGATACACCGGCAGCAGCGGCACCACCGTCTCAGCAAAATTCTCCGCCTCCAGCGCGTCCTTAAGCTCCAGAATGTTGGCCCCCACGATAGCGGGCAGCGAGAGCAGGAAGGAATAGCGCACGGCGAAATCCCGGTTCAGGCCCAGCATCATGCCCGAAGAGATAGTGGCGCCCGAGCGGGAGATGCCGGGGATCACCGCCACCGCCTGGGCGCAGCCGATGAGCAGTCCGTCGGTCAGCTTGGTGTTTTTCGCCGTCTTCCGTCCCCTGGAGAGCCGGTCGGAGAAAAAGAGGATGAAGCCGGTGATCAGCAGCATGAGCGAGACGGGGATGGAGTTGACAAAGAGCTGGTCAATGTAATCCTTTAGGAAGACCATAACCAGCAGCGGCAGGGTGCCCACGATGATGAGCAGCACCAGCCGCCGCTCAGGGGGAGGCGCGCTCTTCCCTCCCTGCCGGGAGAAGAGCGCCGCGATCCCCAGGAAAAACTCCCGGATCATGGCCACGATGTCCCGCCAGTAGACCACGCACACCGAGATGAAGGTGCCAAAGTGGAGCATGACCGTGAAGAGCATGTGGTTGGCCTCCACATCCTCCACTCCAAAAAACGCCTGGAACAGGGCCAGATGCCCCGAGCTGGAAATGGGCAGGAATTCTGCCACGCCCTGGATCAGGCCCATAAGAATTGACATGAGATAGCTCATCGGTTTCCCTCCGCTGTGCCAAGATTGCCGGAAGCGGCATACGAAAATATATTATCACAAAACCAAAAACATTTCCATCTTTTTTGCGCGGAAAAGGCCCGGGCCGGCAGCTTGCCGGCCCGGGCCTTGCGGCGGTGAGCACAAATCAGAGATTGGTATACCCCATGAGGAAGCGGTCCACCTCCCGGGCCGCGGCGCGGCCCTCGGCGATGGCCCACACCACCAGGGACTGGCCCCGGCGCATGTCACCCGCGGCAAACACCTTGGGCACGTTGGTGGCGTAGCCCTCGGCCTGGGTTTGGACCACGCCCCGCCCGGTCAGCTCCACGCCGAAGGCCTGGGGAAGGGCCCCCTCGCAGCCGGTAAAGCCCGCGGCGATGAGCAGCAGCTCACAGGGAAGCTCCTCCTCCGTGCCCGCCAGGGGCTTGAGATCGGCCCCCAGCTTCACCGTCTTGACCGCCCGCAGCGCCCCGCTCTCGTCGGAGAGCAGCTCGGTGACCGTGGTCTGATAGAGCCGGGGATCGGCGCCGAAAACGGCAATGGCCTCCTCCTGACCGTAGTCGGTCTTGCACACCCGGGGCCACTCGGGCCAGGGGTTTTGCGCGGTGCGCTCGTCGGGAGCCTTGGGCATCATCTCCAGCTGCACCACCGAGGCGCAGCCGTGGCGGATGCAGGTGCCCACACAGTCGTTGCCCGTGTCGCCTCCGCCCACGATGACCACCCGCTTGCCCTTGGCGCTTATGTGGTTGCCCTCCCGCAAGCCGCCGGAGAGCAGGGCCTTGGTGGTGGATTTGAGGAAATCGACCGCGAAGCAAACTCCTTTTACATCCCTTCCAGTCACAGTCAAATCCCGGGGTTTACCTGCGCCGGCGCAGAGGATGACGGCGTCGAACTGCTCCAGCAGCTCCTCCGCCTTCCCCTCCCCACTCACGTCCGTGTTGAGGGCAAACTCCACCCCTTCGGCGCTCATAAGGTCGGTGCGGCGCGCCACGATCTCCTTCTGAAGCTTCATGTTGGGGATGCCGTACATCAGAAGGCCGCCGGGGCGGTCCTCCCGCTCAAAGACCGTGACCGAGTGGCCCCGGCGGTTGAGCTGGTCGGCGGCGGCCAGGCCGGAGGGTCCCGAGCCCACCACCGCCACGCGCTTTCCGCTGCGCGCCTTGGGCGGTCTGGGAGCCATGGCCCCCCTGGCCCAGGCATCCTCGATGATGCCCAGCTCATTTTCCTTGACGGTCACGCTTTTCCCGTTGAGCCCGCAGGTGCAGGCCGCCTCACACAGGGCCGGACACACCCGGCCGGTGAACTCGGGAAAGTTATTGGTCTTGAGCAGCCGCCGCTGGGCCAGATCCAGATTGCCGGTGTAGACGAGGTCGTTCCACTCGGGGATCAGGTTGTGAAGCGGGCAGCCGGTGACCATACCGGAGAGCACCACCCCGGACTGGCAGTAGGGGACGCCGCACTCCATGCACCGTCCCCCCTGCTCCCGGCGCTGCTCCGGGGGGAGCATGGGATGAAACTCATTGAAGTGGCGAATCCGCTCCAGGGGCGGCTGGGCCGGGTTGTTGAGCCGGTCATAGTCCAGAAATCCCGTCGGCTTTCCCATTACTCCTTCCCTCCTTTCGTATTCTCGTAGAAGGCCTCGGTCTCGGCCTGGTCGCGGGAGAGGCCCTCCGCCTCGTAGCGGGCGATGGCTCTGAGCATCCGGTCGTAGTCCCGGGGCAGGATCTTCTTGAATTTGGGCAGATTGGCCTCAAAATCGGCCAGGATCTCCGCGCCCCGGACAGAGCCGGTGGCGGCCACATGGGCCTCGATCAGGGCGCGCAGCTCCTCGGCGTCCTCCGGCTCGGTGACGCTGTCCATGCTCACCAGCTCCTTGTTCAGGCGCATATAGAGGCTGCGGTCGGCGTCCCAGACGTAGGCGATTCCGCCGGACATACCGGCGGCGAAGTTCTTCCCGGTACGTCCCAGCACCACCACGCGGCCGCCGGTCATATACTCGCAGCCGTGGTCGCCCACGCCCTCCACCACCGCGCAGGCTCCGGAGTTGCGCACGCAGAACCGCTCCCCCGCCACGCCGGCGATATACGCCCTGCCGCTGGTGGCGCCGTAGAGGGCCACGTTGCCCACGATGATGTTCTCGCCGGCCTCAAAGGTGCTGTCCTTGGGGGGATAGAGGATGAGCTTGCCCCCCGAGAGGCCCTTGCCGAAGTAGTCGTTGGCGTCTCCCTCCAGCTCCAGGGTCAGGCCCTTGGGGATGAAGGCGCCGAAGGACTGACCGCCCCCGCCGGTACACTTGACGGTGAAGGTATCGTCGGGCAGGGAATTTCCGTGAAGGCGGGTAATGTCGCTGCCCAGGATGGCGCCCACGGTGCGGTCGGTGGAGGACACCTCCACCTCCAGGCGCCGCTTCTCGCCCCGCTCCAGGGCCTTGCCCAGCTCCCGCTCCAGCACGCTGAGGTCCACCGTGCGCTCCAGCTGGAAGTCATAGATGTCGGCGCGATCAAAGCGGGTCTTGTCCGCCCCCGCCCAAGGATTGTCCAGGATGGCGGTGAGGTCCACCCGGGCGGCGCGCTCGTTGACCGCGTGCTCCCTGACCTTGAGCAGGTCGGTGCGGCCCACCAGCTCCTCCACGGTGCGCACGCCCAGCCGCGCCATGTGCTCGCGCAGCTCCCGGGCCACAAAGCGCATGAAGTTGGCCACATATTCCGGCTTGCCCTGGAAGCGCTTGCGCAGCTCCGGGTTCTGGGTGGCCACGCCCACCGGGCAGGTGTCCAGATTGCACACCCGCATCATCACGCAGCCCATGGTCACCAGGGGCGCGGTGGCGAAGCCAAACTCCTCCGCCCCCAGCATACAGGCGATAGCCACGTCCCGGCCGCTCATGAGCTTGCCGTCGGTCTCCAGCACCACCCGGGAGCGCAGGCCGTTTTGGATGAGGGTCTGGTGGGTCTCGGCCAGGCCCAGCTCCCAGGGCAGGCCCGCGTGGTGGATGGAGGTGCGCTGGGCCGCGCCGGTGCCGCCGTCATAGCCCGAGATGAGCACCACCTGGGCACCCGCCTTAGCCACGCCCGCGGCGATGGTGCCCACTCCCGCCTCGCTGACCAGCTTCACGCTGATGCGGGCGGCGCGGTTGGCGTTTTTCAGGTCGTAGATAAGCTCGGAGAGGTCCTCGATGGAGTAGATGTCGTGATGGGGCGGCGGCGAGATGAGAGACACGCCGGGCGTGGAGTGGCGGGTCCGGGCGATCCAGGGATAGACCTTCTTCCCGGGCAGGTGCCCGCCCTCGCCGGGCTTGGCGCCCTGGGCCAGCTTGATCTGGATCTCCTGGGCGGAGACCAGGTACTCGCTGGTGACTCCAAAGCGGCCGGAGGCCACCTGCTTGATGGCGGAGTTGCGAGCGCTGTCCCGCAGCCGGTCGGGCTCCTCGCCTCCCTCGCCGGAGTTGGACTTGCCCCCCAGCATGTTCATGGCCTGGGCCATGCACTCGTGGGCCTCCTGAGAGATGGAGCCGTAGCTCATGGCGCCGGTCTTGAATCGCTTTACGATCTCCTCCTCGCTCTCCACCTCCTCCAGGGGGATGGGGGTGTCCAGATAGCGCATCTCCATCAGGCCTCGGAGGGTGTGGGGCTTGGTCTCGTCGTCCACCAGGGCGGAATACTGCTTGAACAGCCCGTAGTCTCCCCGCCGGGTGGCCTCCTGGAGCAGGTGGATGGTCTGGGGGTTATACATGTGGTCCTCCTGGCCCGCCCTGGCCTTGTGGGCGCCCAGGCTGTCCAGGGTGGGATCGGTGCCCAGTCCCAGGGGATCAAAGGCGCGGGAGTGGTTGCGGTCCACCAGGTCGGCGATCTCCTTGAGGCCGATGCCTCCCACCCGGGAGACCGTGTTGGTGAAGTAAGCGTCGATCACCTGGCGGTCGATGCCCACGGCCTCGAAAATCTGGGCCGACTGGTAGGACTGGAGGGTGGAGATGCCCATTTTGGAGGCGATCTTCACGATGCCGTGGAGCACCGCGTTGTTGTAGTCGTCCACGGCGGCGTAGTAGTCCTTGTCCAGAAGGCCGTCGGCGATGAGAGAATGAATGGTCTCATGGGCCAGGTAGGGGTTGATGGCCCGGGCGCCGTAGCCCAGCAGGGTGGCGAAGTGGTGCACCTCCCGAGGCTCGGCGGACTCCAGTACGATGGACACCGCCGTGCGCTTCCTGGTGCGCACCAGGTGCTGCTCGATGGCGGACACCGCCAGCAGGGACGGGATGGCCACATGGTTCTCATCCACTCCCCGGTCGGACAATATCACAATGTTGGCCCCGTGGCGATAAGCCCGGTCCACCGCCAGGAACAGCTGGTCCAGGGCCCGCTTGAGGGGGGTGTTCTTGTAGTGGAGGATGGACACCGTCTCCACGGTAAAGCCGGGGCGCTTCATATTGCGGATCTTCATGAGGTCGGTGGAGGTGAGGATGGGGTTTCTCACCTGGAGGACCCGGCAGTTCTCCGGCCGCTCCTCCAGAAGGTTGCCGTCGTCGGCCAGGTAGACGGTGGTGTCGGTGACCACCTCTTCCCGGATAGCGTCGATAGGCGGGTTGGTCACCTGGGCAAAGAGCTGCTTGAAGTAGTTGAACAGGGGCTGGCCCTTGTCGTCCAGTACCGCCAGGGGAATGTCGATGCCCATTGCGGCGGTGGGCTCCGCGCCGGTGCGCGCCATGGGGAGGATGGTGTCCTTCACGTCCTCATAGGTGTAGCCGAAGGCCTTCTGGATGCGGGGCAGCTCGGCGGTGCTGTATGTCTCCACCCGGTGGTTGGGGATGGGCAGGTCACGCAGGCGCACCAGCTCTCGGTCCAGCCACTCCCCATAGGGGGCGCGGTGGGCGTAGGTCTCCTTGAGCTCCTCGTCGCCGATGATACGGCCCCCCACCGTGTCCACCAGGAGCATCTTTCCGGGCTCCAGCCGGGATTTGCGCAGGATGCGCCCGGCCGGGATGTCCAGCACCCCTACCTCGGAAGAGAGGATGAGCCGGTGGTCGCTCGTCACATAGTAGCGGCTGGGACGCAGGCCGTTGCGGTCCAGCACCGCCCCCACCACATCGCCGTCGGAGAAGAGGATGGAGGCCGGACCGTCCCAGGGCTCCATGAGGATACTGTAATACTCATAGAGATCCCGCTTGGCCCGGGAGACGGAGGCGTCATTGCGCCAGGGCTCGGGGATGGCCGCCATCACCGCCAGGGGCAGGTCCATTCCGCTCATGGTGAGAAATTCCAGGGTATTGTCCAGCATGGCCGAATCGGAGCCATCCGTGTTGACCACCGGCAGGACCTTGTCCATATCCGGGGCCAGGACGCGGGAGGACATGGTCTCCTCTCGTGCCAGCATCCGGTCGATGTTGCCCCGGATGGTGTTGATCTCCCCATTGTGGGCAATGAGCCGGTTGGGATGGGCCCGCTCCCAGGAGGGGTTGGTGTTGGTGGAAAAACGGGAGTGGACCAGGGCGATGGCGCTCTGATAGTCGCTGTCCTGCAGGTCCAGGTAGAACCTGCGCAGCTGGCCCACCAGGAACATACCCTTGTAGACGATGGTCCGGCTGGAAAGAGAGGCTACATAGGTCTCGTCCCCCGACTGCTCGAACACCCGCCGGGCCACATAGAGCCGCCGGTCAAAGTCCAGCCCCCGGCGCACCCCCTCCGGACGGCGCACAAAGCCCTGCTCGATCCAGGGCATCTTCTCCAGGGCCTTCTGACCCAGGATGCCCGGCTCCACCGGCACCGTGCGCCAGCCCAGAAATTCCATGCCCTCCTTGGCCACGATGATCTCAAACATCTTCTTGGCCTGGCTGCGCTTGAGGGTGTCCTGGGGGAAGAAGAACATTCCCACGCCGTAATCCCGCTCTTCTCCAAGCGTAAAGCCCAGTTCCTTGACAGCCTTCCGGAAGAATTTATGGGAGATCTGGAGCAGGATGCCCACGCCGTCACCGGTCTTGCCCTCGGCGTCCTTGCCCGCCCGGTGCTCCAGCTTCTCCACGATCTTCAGCGCGTCGTCCACCGTCTGGTGGCTCTTGCGGCCCTTGATGTCTACCACCGCGCCGATGCCGCAGGCGTCGTGCTCAAAGGCCGGGTCATAGAGACCCCGGCGGCGGTAGCCTTCCATTCTCTGCTCATTCATATGATTTTCCCCTCTCTTGGGTGAGATCGCCAAAAAAACGGGGCGCAGTTCTCCCGGCGTCATAGCGCCGGGAGAGACCGCGCCCCATTGCACGTTCTCTTCAGATTTTTCAGAGGATCTTGCGGATGCGCTCCACCGCTTCCCGGGTGGCCTGGGCGTCGCCGAAGGCGGTCAGGCGGATATAGCCCTCGCCGCTGGGGCCGAAGCCGGCGCCGGGGGTAGTGACCACGCAGGCCTCATGCAGCAGGCGGTCGAAGAAGCCCCAGGAGTCCTTCCCGTCGGGGGTGCGGGCCCAGATGTAGGGAGCGTTGACGCCGCCGTACACCGTGAGCCCCGCGTCGGTGAGGCCCTGCTTGATGACCTTGGCGTTGTTGAGGTAGTAGGCGATGGTCTCCTTGATCTGCCGCTGGCCCTCGGGGGTGAACACCGCCTCGGCACCCCGCTGCACCACATAGGGTACGCCGTTGAACTTGGTGCCCTGGCGGCGGTTCCACAGAGCGTTGAGGCTGGCCCCGTCCCGCTTGAGGTCCTTGGGGATGATGGTATAGGCGCAGCGGGTACCGGTAAAGCCGGCGGTCTTGGAGAAGGAGCGGAACTCGATGGCGCACTCCCGGGCTCCCTCCACCTCAAAGATGCTGTGGGGGATGCCCGGCTCGGTGATGAAGGCCTCATAGGCCGAGTCATAGAGGATCACGCTGCCGTGCTCATTGGCGTAGTCCACCCACACCTTGAGCTGCTCCTTGGTGGCAGCGGCGCCGGTGGGGTTATTGGGGGAGCAGATGTAGATGAGGTCGGCCACCTTCCCCTTGGGCAGTTCGGGGAAGAAGCCGTTGTCAGCGGTGCAGGGCAGGTAGATGAGGTCGGTCCACTTCCCGTCCACATACTCCCCCGCCCGGCCGGCCATGGCGTTGGTATCCACATACACCGGGTAGACCGGGTCGCACACCGCCACCACGTTGTCCAGGCCGAAGATGTCCCCGATGTTGCCGCAGTCGCTCTTAGCGCCGTCGGAGACAAAGATCTCGTCGTCGGCCACCTCCACACCCAGGGCCTTATAGGAGTCCCGGATGGCAAAGCGCAGGAAGTCGTAGGCGCAGCAGGTCTCCTCGCAGTAGCCCCGGAAGGTCTCCTTGCGGCCCATCTCCTCCACGGCCTTGCGCATAGCCTCCACCACCACGGGGGCCAAGGGCTGCGTCACGTCGCCGATTCCCAGGCGGATGAGAGGCATGGGCGGATTCTCGGCGGAAAACGCCCTCACCCGGCGGCCAATCTCAGGGAAGAGATACCCACCGGGCAGTTTGAGAAAATTCTGATTGATACGGGCCATCGTTGGTCCTCCTTTTTCTTTAGTCGGGCAGCAGCCCCTCAAATACGGTCACAGCCGGACCGGTCATGTAGATATGGCCGTCGGATGGCTCCCAGCGGATCTCCAGGTCACCGCCGGGCAGCTCCACCACGGCGGCGCGCTGGGTGAAGCCCGCCGCCGCCGAGGCCGCCAGCGCCGCGCAGGCACCGGTGCCGCAGGCTAAGGTCTCCCCGCTCCCCCGCTCCCACACCCGCAGGCGCAGCTTTGCGGGGCCCAGCACCTCCACAAACTCCGTGTTGGTGCGCTGGGGAAAGCTGGGGTGGCACTCAAAGCCGGGGCCCAGGGCCTTCAGGTCCAGGGCGGCGACCTGGGGAAAATAGGTCACCGCGTGGGGGTTGCCCATGGAGACCGGGATCACCCGGTACTCCCTGCCTCCAACGGTGATGATGCGCTCCGGCGCGATGGCCGGCACACCCATGTCCACCGTCGCGGCGGACACCGTCCCTCCGGTGGTATGGAGCTCCAGGGTGCGGACCCCTGCCAGGGTCTCCACCGTGAGGCTTTTCTTGTCCGTCATGCCCTTGTCGTAGACGAACTTCCCCACGCAGCGGATTCCGTTTCCGCACATCTCCCCCTCCGAGCCATCGGCGTTGAAGATGCGCATCCTGAAATCCGCCCTGCGGGACGGACAAATGCAGATCAGCCCGTCGCCCCCCACGCCGAAATGGCGGTCTGAAAGGCGCACGGCCAGCTCCGGCAGATCCGCCGGTGTCTCCTTCGTGCAGTCCAGATAGACATAGTCGTTTCCCAGACCATGCATCTTGGTAAACTGCATGAGGCCCTCCTGATCCATTGATTGAAATGAACAGGCCCCATCGGACGGCAGTCATTTTATTCTGTCGCCCGATGGGGCCATGACGACGTTGTCACACGCTATTTTCTTATCCGTCCAGGACCATCCTGGCGGTTTGAACCATCTTGGAGCCCGTGTCCATGCTCTTTTTCTGGAGGAAGCGGTGGGCCTGCTCCTCGCTCATGCCATGCCGGTCCATCAGCACGGCCTTGGCCTCTTCGATGATCGCCGCGTCCTCATCGCTGCGGCGGGGCCGGACGAAACGTTCCAGCCGGTGGCCGATCTGGGTGAGCATCCGCACTGACGCCACCAGGTCACTCTTTCCCACCGGCGAGGCCAGGGTGAAGATGTCTCCGTTTCCGCACAGGTCCAACAGGCTCTGGGGCGCCACCATCAGCATGGCACAGGAGATAGGCAGGTCGCTGAACAGCTCCTCCGCCGAGGCGTCGGCGAATTTATAGCCGCACACCACTGTGGTCACATTCTGTTTGTTCACCACCCGCTTGACCTCCGCCGCCGAACGGCAGAGGATGCAGGCTGAGACGCCGGCGCTCTCCAGGATCTCCTTGACCCGGTCGCTGCTCTTGGCGCTCTCAAAGGCAACGATCACTTTTTCCATTGCGTCTCTCACTCCCCGTTCATCCTGATTTCGGGAGCTGGATCAGAGACGGCAGGGCCGCCGCTGATCAATAGTTGATGATGTACTTCTCCCGCTCCCAGGAACTGACGCGGGTACGGTACTCATCCCACTCCTTCTCTTTGCCATGGATGAAGTTCTCCGCCACATGCTCGCCCAGGGTATCCAGAATGAGCTGGTCCTTCTGCAGGGCGTGCAGGGCCTCCTCCAGGGAGCCGGGCAGGCTCTCGATGCCGTTGGCCTCCCGGGTGGCCTGGTCCATGGCGAAGATGTTCTCAGTGATCTCGGGGGGCGGGGTCATACCCTTCTCGATGCCGTCCAGGCCGGCGGCCAGGCACACGGCAAAGGCCAGATACGGGTTGCAGGAGGGGTCGGGAGAGCGCAGCTCCACGCGGGTAGACTGGCCCCGGGAGGCAGGGATACGGATGAGGGCCGAGCGGTTGGAGGCAGACCAGGCCAGGTAGCAGGGGGCCTCGTAGCCGGGCACCAGGCGCTTGTAGGAGTTGACCAGCGGGTTGGTGACGGCGGCCATGCCCTTCACATGGTGCAGAAGTCCGGCGATGAAGGCATAGGCCTCCTTGGAAAGGCCCTTCTCCCCGTCGGGATCGTAGAAGACGTTCTTGCCGTGTTTGAACAGGGACATGTTGGTGTGCATGCCCGAGCCGTTGATGCCGTAGATGGGCTTGGGCATGAAGGTGGCGTGGAGGCCGTTTTTCTGGGCCAGGGTCTTGACCGCCAGCTTGAAGGTCATGATGTTGTCGGCGGCCTTCAGAGCGTCGGCGTACTTGAAGTCGATCTCGTGCTGGCCCTCGGCCACCTCGTGATGGCTGGCCTCGATCTCGTAGCCCATCTGCTCCAGGGCCAGGCAGATCTCCCGACGGGTGCCCTCGCCGTGGTCCAGGGGACCCAGGTCAAAGTAGCCGGCCTCGTCGTTGGTCTTGGTGGTTGGCTTGCCCTCTTCGTCGGTCTGGAAGAGGAAGAACTCGGCCTCGGGGCCCACGTTGAAGGCCTCATAGCCCATGTCGGCAGCCCGCTTGAGCACCCGCTTGAGCACGCCCCGGGGGTCGCCCACGAAGGGAGTGCCGTCGGGGTTATACACGTCGCAGATCAGCCGGGCCACCTTGCCGTGCTGGGGCCGCCAGGGGAAGACCACGAAAGAGTCCAGATCGGGATAGAGGTACTGGTCAGACTCGTGGATGCGGGTAAAGCCCTCGATGGAAGAGCCGTCGAACATGATCTGGTTGTTGACCGCCTTCTCGATCTGGTAGGCGGTGATGGCCACGTTCTTGAGCTGGCCGAAGATGTCGGTGAACTGGAGTCGGATGAACTCGATGTCCTCCTCCTTTACCATGCGGATGATGTCTTCCTTCGTATACGCCATAGCGGGTATCCCCTTTCCTGTTTTTCCCTGAAACAGCGAGAAGGCGCTCCGCCCATCTGGGTCGGAACGCCTTCGTTCTCAACTGATGGACCCAGTATACGGATTCTCCCGCTCACTGTCAAGTGTTTTTGCAAATTCTTTTTATCTTTGTTGCAAATATCCCCAGGGGCGCCCGGAGAGCGCCCGGCCTTTATGCAACATTTCCTCTCGCGTCATGCACCTGCTGTGCTATGGCACCAGGACCACGGAGTCCTTGAGGAAATAATTGCTGATGGCGGTGTTCACCCAGTTGTCCGCGTCTTCAACGGCGTCGCTCCAGTAGAGCAGCCTCGGCCGCGCGGTGATGGGCGAGAGGACCACATTGCGCACCTCCATATCCTCATAGAGTACCCGGCGCGCGTCCATCTGGGCATCGTAGGCCGCCGCCGAGCCGTCGGAGAGCTCTCTCACCGCCTCCGCCGTGGTGAGCTCCCCCGCCCCAGCCGCCAGGACACAGCTCACCGCCAGAGCCGCGGCCAGCACGGCCGTCCAGACCGGGGCGGCGGCGGCGCTCAGCTTCTCATGGATGGCAAACCGCCGGCGCAGCCACCCCAGCAGGTAAAACTCCCACAGGAAGAGCAGCCACAGCCAGGAGAAGAATACCACGTTGCGCAGGCGCTCCGGCCCGGCGGTCCCTGCGGCAAAGAAGTGGGGGGTGTTCTGGGTGGCGTACACAAGAAAGGTAAAGGCCATGAACAGCGGCGGGAGACGAAAGCGCAGCTTCGTCCTCCCCGCCAGGCCGTAGAGCAGCGGCACGGCCAGGGCCATGGAGAGGGCCAGCACCGGGCTCATCCACGTTCCGAAGTCCTCCCATGCCTGGCCGATGGCGCTGAGGATAGCCTCCACCGCCGGCATACCGGTGAGCTGGGCCTGCCGGCGGGCGTTGCCCGGGGCCAGGGCGCTGAGGGCGAAGCTCACCAGCATCACAAGGGTGACCACTGCGGCGCCCGGCAGCTTTTCCCGCCGCCAGACCAGGCAGGACAGGCACAACACCCCCAGCAGCACCGCCGTCAGAAGGGCGGTGGCGTAGTTGCTGCCCCCCACAAAGACCGCCAGCACCACCCCGGAGGCCAGGGGCCAGACGCTCTGCCGCAGATCCTTGCTCAAAAGCAGGCGCAGCATCCGTTCGGCCAGCAGCAGCATGACCCCATAAGTAAAGGTATAGTACACCGAGCCGTTCCACCAGTAAAAGCTGTGGAGCGGGTCGGCCACCAGCTGTGCCGAGAGCAGGGTGAGGGCGCTCCCCGCTCCGATGGCCCAGCTCCCCGGCGCCCCGGCCATGCGGCAGATCAGCGTATGGGTGAGCTTAAAGGTGGAGAAGGCCAGCATACCCAGCATGACCACGGTGGTAAGCGCGTAGAGGTCCTCCCCCCACACCCCCGGCATCAGAGCCATGAGGGCGATGGCGGAATAGGTCCCCTGCCAGCCGCCGTAATACCTGCGAATGAGGGCCCAGACGCCCCCCAGCACGGAGGTACCGTCCCGCAGCGCGGCGTGGGCAGCCACGCCGTAGGCGTAGTCGTCCGCCGAGGGGTGGGCATATAGCCCCAGCCACAGCATGGGCACCGCCGCCGCGATGAGCAAGACCAGCAGCAGCCACGGCAGATACCGCCGCCAGCGCCCCTGTCCTCCTGCCTCAGGCAACAAAGACCGCCTCACCTGATTTCTCCCCTCTCTCTTCCCGCCCCGGAGGGCGGGCATTTTCCTTTGCTCTAATTTTTTATTTTACCCTATCCCCGCGCCGGTTGTAAAGAAATATCTCCCCCCCTTGTATTTCATGCGGGAACGTGATAAGCTATTCCCACAAAACCATATAGGCGCTCCCGCCGCGCCATGCGGAAGGGGAAATGGGGTGAAAGGCCCCGCGAGTCGGTCACTGTGAAGCTCCCGCCAGGGAGATAAGTCAGGAAACCCGGGAGCGCCCTAGTTTCTGCCGGAACCGGAAGCTGTCTGCCGCACGCCCGCTGCCTTCCGCAGCGGGCGTTTTCCGTCCCGGCAGGAAGAACAGGAGGAGCACATGAACCGATTCAAACACAGCCTCGCCGCGCTCTCGCTGGCTCTCGCCCTGGTCCTGTCCCTGGCCGCCCCGGTCCGGGCCGCCCAGCCCTCCGACAGTCTGGAACAGGCTGTGGAGCAGGGCTGCTCCATCCTGCGCGCCGCGGTCAACCTCCCCCAGCCCGGCACCCTGGGCGGCGAGTGGACCGTGCTGGCTCTGACCCGGAGCACCCTGGCGGTGCCTCAGTCCTATCTGGAGTACTACTACACCCGACTCTCCGAGCAGGTGACCCTGCTGGAGGGCGTGCTGGACAAGCGGCTTTACACCGAGTACAGCCGCACCGTCCTGGCTCTCGCCGCCATCGGCGCCGACCCCACCGACGTGGCGGGCTACGACCTGCTCGCCCCTCTGGGCGACTTTGAGCAGGTGGTCTGGCAGGGTCTCAACGGCCCGGTCTGGGCCCTCCTCGCCCTGGACAGCGGAAGCTACGAGATGCCCGTGAACCCCTCCGCCCCGGTCCAGGCCACCCGGCAGCTCTATGTGGACGAGATCCTCTCCCGGCAGCTTGACTGCGGCGGCTGGAACCTGGGCGACCGGGGCGGGGACGGCGAGGCCGACGTGGACCTCACCGCCGGCGCCCTGCTGGCCCTTGCAAATTACCGCGATCAGCCAGCGGTGGCCCAGGCTGTGGAACGGGGCCTTGACTGCCTGAGCGGCCTCCAAGCGGAGGACGGCAGCTTCCTCTACCGGGGCACCGCCAACGCCCCTACCATCGCCCAGGTGGTCATGGCCCTGTGCGCCCTGGGCGTGGAGATGACCGACAGCCGCTTTGTGAAAAACGGCTGCTCTCCCCTGGACGCCCTGCTCTCCTTCCAGCTCAGCGACGGCAGCTTCTGCTACACCGCCGGCAGCGAGACCGGAGACCTGCGCTCCACCGAGCAGGGGGTGTGTGCCCTGGGGGCCGCCCTCCGCTCGGCCAAGGGTGAAAGCGCCTTCTTCTCCATGAACGACACGCCCTACACCGTGCCCGCCGCTGTCTCCGGCGGCCTGAGCGGCCGCCACCCCGATGTAAAGGTACTTCCCGTTACAAACCCTGATATTACATTCACTGACATTGCCGGCCAGGACTGCCGCACGGCGGTGGAGGCTCTGGCCGCGCGTGGCGTGATCAGCGGCAAGGGCGGCGGTCTCTTCGCGCCCGACGACACCATGACCCGGGCGGAATTCGCCGCCATCGTGGTGGGGGCGCTGGGGCTCATTCCCCGGGAGAGCGACGTCTTTGCCGACGTATCCCCCTCCGCCTGGTACGCCCCCTATGTGGGCACCGCCTACGGCTACGGTCTCATCAACGGCAGAAGCGAGACCACCTTTGATCCCAAGGGCACCATCTCCATCCAGGAGGCGGCCACCCTGCTCTCCCGGGCCGCGGTGCTGTGCGGACTGGACACCGCCCTCACCGAAGAGGAGACCGCCGCGCTCCTCCCCGCCGGTGCGGACCTCTCCTCCTGGGCCAGGACCGGGACGGCCTTCTGCCTGCGTGAGGGGATCGTGGAGGCCGATCTCGTCCAGTCGTCGGCCCGGGAAAACGCTCTGCGCAGCCAGGTAGCCCAGATGGTCTACACGCTGCTGCTCCGCGCCCAGCTCATCTGACGGGGAGGCGCCATGGACCGAAAAAAGCTATGGCTCCGGCTGGCCGTATTGGCCGCCGCGGCGGCGGTGCTGGCTGCCGCCTTCTTCCTGGGGGACAGCGGCCCCACCGCGCCGCCCGCCCCTTCCGCCACGCCCACCGCGGCGCTGACCCAGCGGCCGGAGCCTTCCGAAGCTCCCGCCTCTTCTCCCGCTCTCACCCCCTCTCCCGCTGTCACGCCCACACCGGAGGAGAGCGGTGAAGCGCCCTCCCCCACTCCCACGGCCGCGCCTACACCCTCCCCCTCGTTGCCGCCTGCAGCGCAGCCCACCCCCTCAGCGGAGGAGGAGCCCGACGCCCTCACCTGCACCCTCTCCATCTCCTGCGCCACGGTGCTGGACAACCTGGCCGACCTGGAGGAAGACAAAATCGACCTCATCCCCGCTGACGGCTGGGTCCTCCCCCCCACCGAGGTGGAATGGGAGGAAGGCGAGAGCGCCTTCTCCCTTCTCCAGCGCGTCTGCCGTGAGGAGGGCATCCACCTGGAGTTCTCCTCCACCCCGCTCTACAACAGCGCCTATATCGAGGGCATCGGAAACCTCTACGAGTTCGACTGCGGTCCCCTTTCCGGCTGGACCTACCGGGTCAACGGTCAGTTCCCCGGCTTTGGCTGCTCCCAGTACCTGCTGGAGAGCGGGGATACAGTGGATTTCCTTTACACCTGCGATCTGGGAGACGATGTGGGCGGCTACGCCGGCGTGGGATGACCTGTCCCCAGCCTGCGTGCCCTTTCTTCTCTCCTCCATACAAAAAGTGCCCGGCTCCCGCTTGATGCGGGAGCCGGGCATTCTTTTTCACTCTGCCTGTGTAGGCTCTGCCTTAATCCAGGACGATGGCGTTGACCGCCTCAATGAGGTCCACCACGGCGCTGCGCGCCACCAGGGAGACCGTCTCGCCGTCCACCACGGCTAGGCAGGTGCTGCCGTCATACCGGTAAAGGGTGACGTCCACAGTGGGCGTTCCCTCCAGGTCCAGGGTGAGCGTCAGGGAGATCTCCTCCTTCTGGGTGGGCGCTTCATCGGTGAAGCTGTCGGCGCTCAGACCCTCCAGGGCGGAGACCAGATCGCCGCTGTCGATCTCCTCCTCGCCCAGGAGGAAGACCCGCTCGTCGTCCTCTCCCTGGACTGTGAGGGTGTAGGTCTCGCCCTCCAGGGTGATGTCCAGGGCCGTCACATTCTCCAGGTCGGCGGGAATGACCTCCCGGTGGCGCAGGTCATCGGAGGAAGCCGCCATCAGGGTCAGATACTCCTCCCCGGAGATCTGGTAGAGGATCTGGGAGTCCCCCACCCGGGCGTAGGCGGTGATGGCATCGGCATTCTCCTCCTCGCCGTCCTCCGCCCCCGCCGCCTGCTCCGGATCCCGGCTGATGTGGAGGACCAGGGTGTCCGAGAGGCTCTCTCCGTCCTCATCCTCCCAGGTGTAGTCCACCGAAATGGTCAGCTCCGGCTCATCAAGGCCGCACTGGGCCACCTCATCCTCCGTGGCGTTGTAGGTCACATAGTCCTCAAGGTCCAGGCCCGAAATGGCGGAGAGGTAGTCCTCCACCAGGTCGGTGTCCAGAGGCAGCGTCCCTCCGCTCAGCTGCGCGAAGTAGACGTCCTGGGCGCGGTAGGTGTTCTGCCCCTCTTCTTCATAGGTGATGGAGTAGCCTTGCTCCCCGGAGAAGGTGATGGCACTCACCTGCCGGAGTTCCGGCAGGGCATCGTGGAGGATGAGCCCACTGAGCTGGGTGGAGTAGAGGTCCACCGGGTCGTCCTCCACCAGGTAGACGTTGCCGTCTCCCAGGGAGAGATAGCGCTGGGAGTCCATGGCGCTGAAATCCCCCAGGGTGATCTCCCAGGTCTGCTCCCCGTCGGAGAGGGTAATGGTGCATATGGGGTCAGAGAGACCATACTGGCCGTAGTCCTCCACGTCCTCGATGATAAAGGCGGCGCTCAGGGCCTCAAAGGGAGCGAGCAGCGCCTCGATCTCCCCGTCATCCACCGGGAAGGCCGAGTCGGCATCATAGCTCCAGCCGTCCTCCCCCTTCTGGAAGGAGAAGCTCTGGTCGTTGTACTCCCAGGAGAGGGTCTGCACCGACTGCACGGGGATCTCCAGGACCACCTGGCCGCTGACGCTGATCTGCTCCTTGTACTCCTCATACCGGCTCACGGCGAAGGTCACCGCGCACACGACGACCAGGGCCAGGAGCAGGATCCCGATTCGTTTATACCGCTTCATCGCGTACCCTCCTTCTGCCCAGCACCACGCTGATGCCCACGCCCAGGTAGAGCAGCGGGATCACGCCGATCAGGGTCACCTTCAGAAGCGACGAGGTGGAGCCGCTGATGGTCAGGTAATTATAGTTCAGGGACTTGCTGCGGATGGCCATGCTCTCGCTCTCCCCGATGAGAGAGGCCATGGCGTTCATGGTCAGGTTCACGTTGGCGCCGGAGGAATAGGCATTGTAGGCGTCACTGAGGTAGGTGGAGGAGGCAAACCAAATCATTTCTCCTCCGCCCGCCGTCTCCACCGAGACCGCCAGGGCGAAGGGACCGTCGATGTCCCCCTCCTCCTTTTCATAGGTGCTCATGCCATAGCCGGCCAGCTTGCTGAAGGCCGCATCCGAGGTGGTGAGCAGCTCGGTCACCGTGGCACTTCCTGCATTCCCCGACACCGTGAGGCCCTGGGCGATGGTGAAGATGGGATAGTAGTGCTCTTCAATGAGGGAATCGGTGATCTCATCCGAGGCCATGTCCGGCATCAGGGCCCAGGGGGTCTGGAAGGCGTAGTGGTCCCGGTCGCCCTCGATGACCACGCCCTCATTGACGGTCACGCCGTAGTCTGCGAGGAGGCTGTTAAGGTTGTCCAGGGAGCCCTCTTCGATGGGCCCGGCCATGACCAGCAGCTTCCCGCCCCCCTCGATATAGTCGCTGAGCATCTCCTTCTCCTCCTGGGAGATGTCGCTGGAGGGGCCGTAGATCATCAGGCAGTCAGCCTCCTCGGGCACGGCGTCCGCCGTCAGCAGGGAGAAGCTCTGGACCTGGATGTTGTCTTTTGTAAGCTGATCGCTGAAGGTGGTGGGCAGCTCCTGCTCCCCGTGGCCCTCCAGCACATAGAGCGCTGGCAGGTCCTCACTGACCACATAGTCGATGGCCGAGGTGATGGCCCCCTCGCCGTCGAAGGAGTCGGCGTAGGTGACGTAGCTGTAGAGGTCGGTCTCGAAGAGGTAGATGTCGTCGTAGGCAATATAGCGGCTGCGGTCTCCGCACTCCACCACCAGGCTGTTGTTGGCCACCGTCTCGTCGGTGTACTGCTGGGCGAAGGTGGGATAGACGTCCGGGTTGCGCTTCAATACGGTGATGTGCTCGGAGAGGCTCTCATACTTGCCCAGCAGGTTCTCCAGGATGGAGTCCTCCTCGCCGGACTGGACGATCCAATAGATGGTCACGTCCTCCTCCAGCACGTTGAGTACCACCTTGGTGTTGCTGGTGACGGAGTAAAGCTGGGCGGCGCTGATGTCGTACTTGGTGAGGGTGGTGGGCAGGGCGGAGGCCAGGATATTCACCACCACCAGCAGCGCCAGGACCACGGCGGTGATCACCAGGGAATAGGAACCGCCATGGAAGGCCACCCGGCTGTTCCCCCCGCCATCCCGCTTGGAAAGGAGTTTTGGCGATTTCATCAGTTATACCTCCTTTTTTCCAGGGACTGAACCGAGAGGAAGAGGAAAAAGACCACCACCGACAGGTAGTAGACGATGGCCGTCATGTCGAAGACCCCGTTGACAAACACGTCAAACCGCTCAAAGAGGGACAGGGTGGTCATGATCTCCGGCAGCAGTCCTTCCAAAGCGGTGCCATTCCAGAAGAAGAACACCAGCAGCGCCACCGCCAGGGCAAAGCTCACCCAGTAGGCCAGGTTGCCGTTGCCGGTCAGGTGGCGGATCAGAGCTCCCAGGGCCACGATGAGCACCAGCAGCACCACCAGGGTGCCGAAGGAGGTGGAGGAGACATACTCAGAGAGGCTCACGCTGAAATAATTGAACAATATCACTGCGATACCCACGCCCGCCGCCAGGCCCTGGTTATCCGTGAGGGAGGAGAGGAACACCCCCAGGGCAATGAGCGCCGCGCCCATGACGAAAAAGGCCAGGATGGAGCCGTAGGCCGTGAGCAGATAGACATCGCCGAACTGGGCGAAGATCAGCGGGTAGACGGCGATCACCGCCAAGGGGATCAGGTAAAGAATGAGCAGGGCCAGGTATTTGCCCAGCACCACCTGGGTGGTGGTGACGGGCAGGGAGTAGAGCAGCTGGTCGGTCTTCTGCTTGCGCTCCTCGGCGATGCAGCGCATGGTCAGGATGGGCACGATGACCACAAAGATAAGCTCGGCAAAGCCCAGGACGTATTCAAAGTTGCTCACCGCCGCCTCAATGTTGTAGAGCATGGCGCCGATGCCGATGAAGGCCAGCAGAAAGGCCCCGAAGACATAGGCGGTCAGAGAGTGGAAATAGCTTCTCAGCTCGTGCTTCAAGATGGCGCTCATGCCGGCTCCTCCTCCTTGTTCTCAGCGCTGCCGCCCTGGTCCTTCTCGGTGAGCTCCAGGAAGACGTCCTCCAGGTTGGCTTTCTTGAGATTCATCTCCAGCAGGGCGGTCCCCCGGCGGGCAAAGGCAAAGAAGATGTCCCTGGAAATGTCGTGGATGTCGGTCTGGTCGGTCTTGAGGCACACCGCCACCCGCTCGCCGCCTTCCGCGTGGAAGTCGGCCTGGGTGATGTGCTCCAGGGGCTCCAGGATCTCCCGTGCCTCCTTTTCCCCCGTCTCCGCGACAAGATTGATCTCGCTGGGAGAGAGCAGCTGCCGCTCCAGGTCCCCCGGACGGCCAAAGGCCACCAGCTTTCCCCGGGAGATGATGAGGATCTCCTCGCAGATGGTCTGGACCTCGGAGAGGATGTGGGAGCTGAGGATGACCGTATGGCTCCGGCCCAGGTCCCGGATCAGCTCCCGGATCTCCACGATCTGGATGGGGTCAAGGCCCACGGTGGGCTCGTCCAGAATGACGACCCGGGGCGAGCCCATCAGCGCCTGGGCGATCCCCACGCGCTGCCTGTATCCCTTGGAGAGCTGGGAAATGCGCCGGCTGCGCATCTGGGTGATCCGGGTCTGTTCCATCACCTCGTCGATCTGGCGCTTGAGCTCCGCGCCGTGCACCCCCTTGGTCTCCCCTACAAAGCGCAGGTATTCCACCGGCGTCTCGTTCATATAGAGGGGCGGCTGCTCCGGCAGATAGCCGATGAGCCGCTTTGCCTTCATGGGCTCTTCAAAAATATCATAGCCCTCGATGCGAACATGTCCCTCCGTGGCCGAGAGACAGCCCGTCATGATGTTCATGGTGGTGGATTTCCCGGCGCCGTTCGGCCCCAGAAAGCCGTAGACCGCCCCTTCCCCGATCTCAAAGGAGAGGTCCTCCACCGCCTTGAAATCGCCATAGCACTTTGTCAGATGTTCCACTGTGATCATGGTCGACCTCCTTGTTGCACGCTCCGCCGTGCGCGGAGCTTTTCTCGCAGGCCATTATAACCGTGCCCGCTGAAACCACGCTGAAACAGGGCGCAAAAAAGGCGAAGGCCCCCCGGCCTTCGCCTGAGACTGTCGAAAAAGGCCTTCGGCCTTTTCCGACAAAAGGCTGCATGACGGATAGGGTTCGATTTCTTACGAAATTGTCACCCCATCCGTCATGAGAAGTGTCATTTCCAAGGCACATGTCCTTGGAAATGACAGATTTTAATCTTATTCCGCCGCGTGCGCGCGCCGGAACTCTGCGAGGCTTCCCTGCGGGGGATTTTTTGACAGGCTGAGGTAAGTCGCTCGCGATCTTCATCTTTTTTGCTTCTCACGCGCAGGGCAGCTCCACAAAAAAGCTGTTTTCCTCGTTCTTGCTCTCCGCCCAGATCCGCCCCCGGTGCTGCGTGACGATGCTCTGCGCAATGGACAGTCCCAGTCCAAAGCTGCCGTTTCGGCTGCGGGCGGGGTCACAGCGGTAAAAGCGCTTGAAAATATTCTCCAGATCCTCCGGCGCGATGGGCTCTCCCTGGTTCGCCACCGTCAGCAGGCAGCGGCTTCTCCCCTTGCGCTCCAGGGTCATCCGCACCGCTCCGCCCGGCGAGGCGTACTTGAGCGCGTTGTCCAGCAGGATCTCCACCACCTGGCGGAGGGAGCCCTCATCCCCACAGACCTGGATTTCGTCGGCGATGCTGGAGGTCAGGGACTGCCCTCTCTCATAGAACACCGCCTCAAAGGGCAGCGCCGCCTGCGCCACCACCGCGCTCAGGTTCACTCTGCCAAAAACGCTCTTGGTCTGGGCGCCCTCCGAGCGGGCCAACTCCAGCATCTGCTCAATCAGCCCTTTCATCTGCCGGGACATGGTGAGGATGCCCGCCAAAAAGGTTTTGCGCTTTTCCTCGTCATAGGCGGGGTCCTGGAGCAGCTCGGCGCTGGTCATGATCACGGTCAGCGGGGTCTTGAGCTCATGGGAGGCCGCCGCCACAAACTGTCCCTGCTGCGTCCACGCCCGTTCCACCGGGCGTACCGCCCATTTGGACAGTAGGATGCTCACAACCAGAAAGGCCAGAAAGCTCACCGCCCCGATCAGCACGCAGGTCTTCACCAGCCCGTTGAGGGTGGCCTGCTCGCTGGAGATGTCGGCAAAGACCAGGCACCGCCCGGCGGGCGTGTCAAGGCGGTAGTACCGCAGGTCGTACTCCTCGATCACCCCCAGGCGCTTGGCGGAGAACATGGCCTGGTCGATGAGGGTGTTCAGAAAGGCGTCGTCCGAGAGGTCGTAATAGCCGCCGCCGGTGGAGACCACGTCGCCGTATGGACTGAGGTGCAGCGTAAAGAAGGGCAGCCGCACCTCCCCCTGCTGCTCCCCCGGCCCCCGGAGCTGGAGGGGCTGGGTGGCCAGGTCCTGCATCATACGGATGCTCTCCTGCTCCAGATCCGCGCTGGTAAAGTAAAGCACCATGCCCAGGATGACTCCCAGCATGATGGAGACGATGGCCATATTGACCAGTACAAATTTAACACGCAGCTTTCGGATCATTCCCGCACACCTCCAAATGGTATCCAAGCCTGCGTCTGGCCTCGATACGCACATCGGAGCCGATGCTCATCAGCTTTTTGCGCAGAAATCCGATGTAGACCTCCACATGGTTTTCCACCGCCTCTGAGTCAAAGCCCCACACGTTTTCCAGTATGGACTCCTTGGACAGGTTTCGCTCTCCGCTGCGCAGCAGCAGACGCATGATGTCAAATTCCCGGGCGGAGAGCCGCACCTCCCCGCCGGCGGCGCGGAGGGTGGCCGAAGAGAGATCCAGCACCGTATTGCCGAAGGAGAGTTCGTCCACCTGCTCCCCCTGCCTGCGCAGCAGGGCGTTGACGCAGGCCAGCAACTCCCGGGTGTCGAAGGGTTTGGTGAGGTAGTAGTCCGCGCCGGCGTTGAGCCCGGTGACCCGGTCCTCCAGCGCCGAGCGGGCGGTGAGCATGAGGATGGGGGTGCCCACCCGTTCGGACCGAATCCGCCTGGCCACCTGATAGCCGTCCTGCCCCGGTAGCATCACGTCCAGGATCAGCAGGTCATAGACGCCCAGGCGGGCGTACGCCTCTCCCGCCTCCCCGTCATAGACGGTATCCACTCCAAAGCCCTTGCTTTTGAGAAAGGCTGCCACAGTATCGGCCAGCAGCTTCTCATCCTCCACCACCAGGATCCTCACGGCCATTCCCCCCGCTTTTTATCACTTTATCATACTCCGCGCTCCTGAACTGACGCTGAAAACGGCCGCGGAGAGGGCCTGTCTGGCCGTATTTTATTGTATCGGGCAGTTATGAGAAAACTGTGAGTGGGATTTGAACAAATTATAAAAGCGTACTGTGACAATATCACGGAAGTCCGCCGTCCAAGGGGGTATACTAAGCCCATAACAAGTCAAAGGGAACCGGCTCCGGTATCCCCGGCGCCAGAGAAAGGAGTTTTTCACATGTCCGTACTCAATATCACCAACTCGAATTTCCAGGAAGAGGTCCTTCACTCCGACAAGCCCGTCCTGCTGGACTTCTGGGCCCCCTGGTGCGGCCCCTGCCGCATGGTGGGCCCCGTTGTAGAGGAGATCGCCCAGGAGCGGTCCGACATCAAGGTGGGCAAGGTCAACGTGGATGAGCAGCCCCAGCTGGCCGCCCAGTTCCAGATCATGAGCATCCCCACCCTGCTGGTCTTCCGGGACGGCAAGCTGCTCAACCAGATGGTGGGTGCCCGCCCCAAGGCCCAGATCCTCTCCATGCTGTGATACACAAAAAATCGGACGCCATGAAAAATTCATGGCGTCCGCTTTTTGCTTTTGGACCGGCTTTGAAATCAGCCCGCAAGGGCCCGAAGGCCCTCCATATCTGTGATGCGCACACTGCCCCGGGCCAGCTCCACCAGCCCCTCCCCCTGGAAATAGCGCAGCATCCGGGTGACCACCTCCCGGGGGTTGCCCAGGTGGTGCCCGATGGCCTCATGGGTGATTTTCAGCACATCGCTCCCCTCCAGGGCCGCCTCCTCCAGCAGAAAGGCGGCCAGGCGCTTGTCGAAGCTCTTCCAGAGGATCTGCTCCATACGCCACATCACCTCGGAAAACCGGTCGGCCATCAGTTCGTTGGTATAATTGGCCACCGCGGGCAGCCGCTCCATCAGGTCCTTGTACACCTCGGGCCGGATCACCCAGAAGGCGGTGTCCTTCTCCGCCTCAATGGCGATGTCAAACTGGATGCTGCGCAGCATGCAGGACGCGGAGAACAGGCAGATGTCCCGCTCAAACAGGCGGTAGAGGGTGATCTCCCGTCCCTCCTCCGAAAGGATATAGGCCCGCAGCTGCCCCGAAACCACCGCCAGCAGCCCGGTGCATCGGCCACCCGGGCCGTGGATCACGGTCCCCTTCTCCACGGTGCGCAGCGCGGCGGCATGCACAAGCTGCTGCCGCTGCTGCTCGGACAGTGTATCCCAGAATGGCAGGCAGTCGGAAAGTTCCATTCTCATCCCTCCCTGTGGATTCAGTATGGAAGCTGCGGCGGCGGATGTCAACCAGAAGATGGACCTTCTCACTCCACCAGGCCGTATTTCACCTTGATCCGGTCCAGCTTCTCCAGCATGGGCTCCGCGCCCACCCATAAAAAGAGCCATGTGGCGGCGGCTTGGATGCAGTCAAAGGGGAAGCCGGAGACATAATAAGCCGCCAGCACCTTCCAGTTCAGCTCCCCCGCCCACAAGAGCGCGGCGGCGGGGTTCATGATGCCGCCATAGATCAAAATAGCGCACAGGGCGCCGAACACCCCCAGCGCCCCCCGGGTGCGGCGCAGCCATCCTTTTCGGAAGAGCACTCCGGAGAGAAAGCCGATGATTCCCATGGCGAACATCTGCCAGGGCGTCCAGGGGCCCTGGGCGTAGAGTACGTTGGAGGCCAGCATGGTCATGGCCCCCACCAGAAAGCCGGTCTCGCCGCCGAAGGCCACACCGGCCACGATGGTCAGCGCCATCACCGGCTTGAACTGGGGCAGCATGAAGAAAACCGCCCGCCCCGCCACCGCCAGGGCGCACAGTACCGCGATCACAATGAGCTCCCTGGCCTGGGGCCTGCGGCCCTCAAAAACCAGGAAGAAGGGCAGCATGGTCTCCAGCAGGATGAGCAGGGCGATAAAGTAATACTTCCTGCCGTCCAGATAGTAGATCCCCACAAACAGCGTGAGTGGGATGAGCAACACGATGAGGACCGCCGCCACCAGGGTCCGCCTGGTGAGCTTTCGCTTTGCCCGGGGCTGCTGCTGCATATAGTCCGGCCTGTGGGAGCGCCGCGTCACACAGGCGGCAAAGACCAGCAGGCACGCCACCAAAAGCACATACACGCCGGGCAGCCCCTCGCTCAGGGGCCGCACCCCCTCCTGGGAGATGAGGGCGGTGAGGTCCGTAACACTCAGCACCTGCGCCAGCAGCACGGCGGCCCCCACGCCGGACGCCGCCGCCAGCAGCTTGCGCCACAGCGGCAGCTTTTCCGGCCTCGCCGCGGCGCTCTCCGGCCTGGGCGCGGGCAGGGGCGGAATATCCTCCGGCAGCTCCGGCGGCGCGGGCAGTTCTCCGCCGCATACCGCCATCACGTCCTCCGGCGTCACCGCCTGGGGGCAGAGCATCCGGGCCATGCGGTTTGCCGAGGTGGTGTAGAAGCTGTTGCCGGAGAAGAAGGCCCTGGGCGCCGCCTCGGTGACGATGGCGCCGTCGAAAAACAGGGCGCAGCGGTGGGCGTGGGCCGCGCAGAACTCAATGTCATGGCTGACCATGACAATGGCCACCCCCCGCTTCAAAAGCACCCGCAGGATCTGGGCGAAGCTCTCCTTGAACTCCGCGTCCAGGCCCTTGGTGGGCTCGTCCATCAGCAGTATGTCGGGGTCCAGCAGCAGCACCTTGGCCAGGGCGGTGCGCTGCTGCTCCCCGCCGGAGAGGTCGTAGGGATGCCGGTCCAGCAGCCCCTCCAGGCGACACAGCGCGGTCACATGGGCTACCCGCGCCTCCCGCTCCGCAGCTGGCGCGCCGCCGTCCCGGAGAAGCTCAAAAAGGTCCTCCCGCACGGTCTTTTTCACAAACAGCGTCTGGGGATTCTGGGGCAGCACGCCGATACGGCCCGCCCGGCGCACCTGGCCCCGGTGGGGCGTCAGAAGCCCGGCCAGCAGCTTGAGCGAGGTGGTCTTGCCCGTGCCGTTGCCGCCCAGCAGAGTCAAAAGCTCCCCTTTTCCCACGGACAGGGTGAGCCCGCGCACCACGTCCTCCCCGTCCTTCTCATATCGAAACCACAGCTCTTCCGCCGCGATGGCCGTCTCGCCGGAGGGGGCTGCCACCCGCTCCGGCGGCAGCGCCCGGAGGGGATGCCCGGAGGCCCAGGCACTCAGCCAGTCCCGGCCCTCTCGCACCGTGACGGGACAGGGTCCGCCGTCACGGACGGACGCCCAGATCCGCATGGCCGTAGGCATGGCCAGGAACATGCCGTGGCCTGCCTCCCGCAGTCGCTCCCCCACCTGCCCCGGCGTGCCGGTACACAGAAGCCGCCCCCCGTCCAGCACCGCCACCTGGGTGGCCAGGGGAAAAGCGTCCTCCAGCCGGTGCTCGGTGAGGATGACCGTGGTGCCCAGCTCCCGGTTGATCCGGCCCAGGGTGGAGAGAAATTCCGAGGCGGCGATGGGGTCCAGCTGGGAGGTGGGCTCGTCCAGAATCAGCACATCAGGCTGCATGGCCATCACCGAGGCCAGATTCAAAAGCTGCTTCTGCCCGCCGGAGAGATCAGCTACATTTTTATAAAACCACCCCTCGATGCCGAAAAAGGAGGCCATCTCCGCCACTCTGCGGCGGATGGTGGGGGTGTCGCAGCCCAGGCTCTCCAGGCCGAAGGCCAGCTCATGCCATACCTTGTCGGTGACGATCTGGTTCTCCGGACTCTGCCCCACGAAGCCCATGCGGCGGCTCTGCTCCCGCTGCTCCAAGGCGCTCAGCTCCACGCCCTCCATCGTCACGCTGCCGCTCCTGCGCCCGTGGGGGGCCAAGGCCGGCTTGAGGTGGCGCAGCAGCGTGCTCTTCCCGCAGCCCGAGGGCCCGCACAGCACCCAGAAGGCCCCCCGCTCCACCGTGAGCGTCACATCCCGCAGAGCTGCGTCCTCCTGCTCGGGATAAAAGAAGGTCAGGTGGTCTATATGCAAAAACGGCGTATGTTCCACAAAAAATCCTCCTTGGCCCGCTCCTATGCGCTTCACGCCTGGGAACAGGTCCTATCCTGCCCGGCCTCCCGGCGCTTCCAGCGCCTATCCTCCCGGAGGTCCAAAAACACCGGCGTCAGGCACAGCGCCAGGTACACCAGCTGGAAGCTGACGGTAAACGGCGTCCAGGGCGCGCCCTTGACCGCGGGGTAATAGCGCCAGGCAAAGCCCCCCGTCGCCCAGCCCGCGCAGACGTAGACCCCGCAGAAGCAAAGCCACGCCAGTGCCTGCCGGTCCCGCTCTGTAAAGCGGTAGATGGAAAAGGCCGTGCGCCCCGGCAGGCCGTAGCCCCGGCTTTTCATGCTGTCCGCCGTCTCAATGGCATTTTCCAGCGCCCAGGTCACCATAATGGACAGGATGGTGACCGCATTGCGGACCCGCCGCAGCACGCTCCCGCCGGATACGTCCCGGCCCACACAGCGCTGGGCCTCCGCCACCGTGTGGAGCTGGGCCTTGAACCGGGGCACGAAGCGCAGCGTCATGGACAGCACCAGGGAGAGCGACGGGATGGCCCGGCCGAAGAGATAGACGAACTTGTCCGAAGTCATGACCGCCGTATAGCAGGAAAACCACAAGATCACCGTGGCCAGCATGGCCCCCGCGGCGGCTCCGTAGAGGATGCTCTCCAGGGTCAGCGGATTTCCCGAAGGGAGATAGGCAAGCATGGTGACGCCCTGGTGATTGAAGGCCGGGTTTATCACGGCCGCCAGCACCGCCATGGGCAGCAGATACAAAAGCTGGAACCGCAGGGCCTTGGGGCCATTGAGATACCGGTTGTAGCAGGCGGCGCACGCCAGAGAGAAAATCAGGCTGACCGGGTGCAGAAAAAACATGGAAAAGACCAGCACCAGGGCAAAGTAAAGGAAATTGACCATGGGATGGTAGCTTGAAAAGGTATCTCTCCCCGGCATTTCGCCGCCTCCTCTCTTGTTTTCTCCTGCCCTCAGCCGTCCAGGGCGTCGTCCCTGCCCACGTCCGCCCCCAGCTCGCAGGTATAGACCCAGCAGATCACGTCGCCGTCCCGGAGCTGGTAGCGGGAGCAGCCGTAATTGGGAAACCAGCCGTTGACCTCATACATCCAGCCGGACAGCTCGCCGCAGTCAAACTCATACAGGTTATGGATGCCCTCTATATAGGCAGAATTATACATGGGTGTGTTTTCAAATTCCAGATGAATTTTCTGCTGCTTGCAGGTGCGCTGAAGGACGTTGAACACGCTCTCCCCTTCGTAGAAGGTGACCTCCACCGGCGCAAGGACCCAGCCGTCCTCCGGCACCAGCTCCGCCTTTTCCTCGTCCAGCCAGTCCATATGGTCCAGGATGGAGGCGCAGGAGATGGAAATGGTGCAGGTGTAGGCCGTGTCGGAGAGCACCGCGTCCTGGGGCTCCACCGGCAGCGGTTTTCCTTCCGGCACAGTATCTGTAAGGTATTTGTCCTTCTCAGCATCACCGTCCCCTTCCACGGCCTGGGGCGGCGTCTCTTCCCCGCCGGCGCTCTGTGTCCCGGCGCTTTCCTCCTCTTCCGGACCGCTTTGCTCGGCCTGCTCATCCCCCGGCGCCTGCGTCTGTTCCGTCTCGGTGCTGGGGGACGGCTCCGCCGGCGTCCCCGGGCTTTCTTCGGGAGTCGGGAGCGCGCTCTCCTCCGCCGCCTGCGGTTTTCCGCTCTCCGCAGGCTCAGGAGTCTGCTGCGGCATCTGGCTGTGACTGACCGACGCACTTCCCCCGCCCTCCGGCACGGTCCAGCCCTGCAAGCCGGGGGCGTCGCCGCCGTACCAGAAGGCGGCGGCCAGCACGGCCACGGCTATGACGGGAAGGAGGACCTTCCACTTATGTCTCTTCCACCACACAGACTGCCCCTCTCTTCCGTCACAGCAGCTCTGCCGCGCAGAGCAGGCCGTAGATCATCTGCGCCACCTCACAGCGACGGACGGCCTCCCCGCCCCGGATCTCCAGCGCGCCATCATCCAGAATCCCCGCCTGATAGCAAAACGCCAGCCCCTCCCGGGCCCACTGGGCCGTTTTTACATAGTCACCAAACTGGGCCAGTGTATCGCGGGCGCTGCCGCTGTCCAGCTCGGTATCCATCCCGCAGAGCGCGGCCGCCCGGGCCACCAGGACCGCGGCCTCCTGTCGCGTGATGGTCCCGCCCGGGTCAAAGATCCCGCCGCCCCGGCCGTTGATCAGACCCAGGCGGGAGGCCGTCCCCACATACCCGGCGTACCAGGCGGTATCGGCCACATCGCTGAAATCGTCGCAGAGCTCCGGGGTCAGGCCCAGAGCCTTGATGACGATGGCGACAAACTGCGCTCTGGTCATGGTCTCGTCCGGGCAGAAAAGTCCGCCGCCCATGCCGGTAATGATCCCTCTTTCCGCCAGGGCCTCGATGGCCTGCCTATTTTCATGGGCGGCGATGTCCGCAAAGGTGGCTCCCTGGGCGGAGACGGCGGGCAAGCGCACCGCCGGGTCCTTTCCAGGCAGGCCGGAGCCCGCCGCCCCTTGGCCGGATACCCGGATGGCCACGTCGTCCATCCGGTAAAGGCTGCTCTGCCCGCTCTCCGCTCTCCAGGCGGCCGCCAGGGCGTACAGCCCCTGCTCTGAGGCCATCTGGCTGGAGCCGGAGCCCTCCTTCGTGTGAAGGAATCCACCTTTACCATCGCGAAACTGCAAGAGATCGTCCAGTACCGTGTTGCCGTTTTCACAAAGCGCCAATCGTCCAGGGAGATGCCCAGCTCGCACAGCGCCACCAGGATCTGCGCGGTGCTCGCGGCGCTGGGCACACCCTCGCTCTCAAAGCCGCCATCGGAGTTTTGCCTCCCGCTCATGCAGGAGAGGGCTTCCTCCGTTGCCTTGGCCACGGCGCTCTGATCCTGATACCGGGCAAGGGCCTGCAAGGCCATGCCGGTGATGTCCGGGTCGGCGGTATCATAGCCGGCGGCCTCCAGCTCCGTGCCGCCGTACAGGCTCCAGCCCCCGTCCGGGAGCTGACACGCCAGGATCCGGTCTACATACATCTGCCGGGTGGCCTGGGTCTTGGCCTCGGGATTTTCCGGGATCTCATATCCGCCGCAGTCCAGAGCGATGAGCGCCCAGGTGGGGCCGTTGAGGCCCTGCCAGATGGTCCTTTCATAGTCCCCCAGGGCGGTGAGCAGATTGTACCCGGCCACATCGGTGGGGTCCGCGCCGATGGCCGTCAGCGCGATGATGAGGCGGGAATATTCCGTATACTTCTTCTCGTGCAGAATGCCGCCGCACGCCTCCACATAGTCCTCCACCCCCGCGTAGTACTCGTCCCAATAGGACTGAGGCACCGCAACGCCGCTCCTGGCCAGACCGATGACCGCCCACTCGCCTCCCACGGAGCCCACCTGCGGCTGGGTCACCGTGTCCAGCATGTGTGCGGCGGCGGTGTGCAGCGCGTCGGGCAGCGCCGCCGTGGCAGACGCCGCCGTCGCCAGGAGCGCAAGCTGCACCCCCAGGGCAAGCAGCAGGCTCAGCGCCCGTTTTTTTAAGCCTTTCATCTTCTTTCTCCTGTCAGGGGATGGCCCGGAGCCCAATGGACCGCTCCGGGCCGCTCCCCCTGTTATTTCATCATCTCGATGAACGCCATCAGGATGGCCGCCATCTGGGCGCTGGTAGCGGTGCCGCCGGGGGCAAGGGTCTGGGGGGCCACCCCGGAGATAAGTCCGGCGCCCACGGCCCAGCTCATGGCCTCCACGGCCCAGGCGGAGACCTCTTCTCCGTCGGCAAACTGCTCCAGGTCTCCCGCCGCGCCGGTGGCTTCACCGCGATAGCAGGCGTAGCGGTAGAACATGGTGACCATCTGCTCCCGGGTAATGGCCTTTCCGGGCGCGAAGACGCCGCCGCCCACGCCGTTGACGATCCCGTTTTCCCCAGCCCAGGCCACCGCGCCGGCATACCAGGCGTCCTGCGCCACATCGGCAAAGGGCATCTCCTGCTGCTCGCCGGACGCCGGGCTCTCCAGGCGGTAGAGGACGGTGGTCAGCATGGCCCGGCTGGCCGGGGCGCCGGGCGCGAAGGTACCAACCCTTCTCACCGGGGGCCTTCTCCATTTCCCCGCCAAGGGCTGCTCGCTCCTCTGCGGTCACCCCGGTGCGGTCCGGGATCAGCCCCTCCAGGGCCTGCTGAAGGGCTTCCCTGGCGTCAAGCACCTGCCGCTCATCGGCGTTTTCATCCTCCAGCACCGCGTTGGCGGCGGTCCGGGCGTCGGCAAAGGCGGCCCAGCTCTCGGCGGTATAACAAATCCCTTCCTCTCCGCTCACGGCGTCTGTCTTGTCCCTGACGCTGTTGCAGAGCTCCTCCAGGGCCGTCTTGTCCCCCCGCACCACCAGCGCCGCCATAGCGTCGGTCAGCGCCTTTGCCGCGGCGTTTACCTCCGCTTGGGTGGCGTCCTGGCCCACCGCCTGGGCACTTTGCAGGGCAGCTTCCAGGGCGGACCAGGAGCGCGGCGTATACTCCTCTTCCCGCAGCGCCGCCGCTTGGCTTATGGCCTGGTCCAGCTGGGTGCGCTCCACTTCAGGCGCCGCCTCGGAAGTGGGCCGGGGCACGCCGTCCTGGCCCATGGTCCAGTAAAGCAGCCCCTCCTCGTGGGCGGCGTTGAGGTTTGCCATGGCCACCAGATAGTCGTCGGCGGTTATTTTCTGATTGTCTTCTCCCGCAAAGCTCCCGCCGCTGGGGGAGCTTGCCGGCAGCCAATAGCAATTTGAAATCCGGGAGGAGGCGTCCGCCGTGGAAGCGATCCCCTTGTCATAGGATTTCAGCGGACTGGTGGAAAGGCAGCTTTTGATGACGCTCCCTGTCAGCTTGCCCGCAAATCCCGCCGGAGTGGCGATATAGCCCACGCTGACGCTGGCCCCTGACCAGCAGTTTTGGACGGTCCCGCCTGTCACGCTGTACGCCAGGGCGCCGGCGTTTTGCTGTCGGACACACTCCCGTCCAGCAGCAGGTTTTTCACCGTGCCGCTGAGGGTATCAAAGAGCGGCGTCCCGCTCAGGGTGATGGTGTGGCCATTTCCGTCCAGACTGCCGGAGAAGGAAATGGCCTCCCACTCGCTCAGCACAATATCCGCTGTCAGGATATAGCTGCCGCCATCCGTCATTTCCGCCAGCTGCGCCTGGCTGGAAATCTCCTCGGTGCCCTCCGCCGCCTGCGCTGGGGCACTCAGCAGTCCCAGCACCATCACCAGGGCCAGCAAAAGGCTCAATCCTCTTGTTTTCATGCTCGCGTCTCCTTTCAACTCCTGTGCCGCGGCATGAAAAATGCCGTGGCAGATCCCATTGATCTCCACAGCCGTTTTCCCATGGTTGGCCGCTCACGCGGCCGCTGCCTCTCTTGTAGGTCTTCTGACTTGCGCCTGCGGGACACTCTGCCCCACGACGCCGGATCTGCCTTCCCAGTTTCCCAGTGACTGGCTTTCGCCAACGATCCGGTATCTCAGCGCTTACAGCGGCGGTTACCGTTCGGGATTCTCACCCGATTCCCTTGTCCATCCCCGTCTCTGTCGTCAAGGCCGAGCCGGGGCCACAAAAGCTGCCTGATTCACTTGTCTGTTCCGCTCTGCTTTCCCGCTTTGGTCAGTGGCCTTCCCTCCCCGTTGCCTTCCTGCTGTTTGCAGCATATGGTCTTTTTCCCGCCTTCATGCCGGCGCTTTGCCGCCCACCGAAAAAAGCGCGCAAAAAAGCGGACGCCTCCACGTCCGCTTTTGCTTCCATTCCTGAAAACACGAAACAGGCGCATGCGCGCCGTTTCTCCTGGCATCTTTCAGAGCAGGCCCCCCCTCCCGAGGAGGATGGAGCTCCCAGTAGGTCTTCTGACTGAGGTGTTCAGGCCCAATATAGGGCCAGCGGATGCCGCCCGCCTTCCCAGCGGCCCAGCCGCCAGTGACCTGCTTTCGCAGAAAAGAGGCATCCTTCACCATCACAGCTAAGGGTCCGCGCTCCGCCCAGGCTTTCGCCCGAGGTTCTGCCGCGGTCCTTGTCCGGGACTTTCACCCGATTCCCTTGTTCAAAACAAGGATGCGTGTCCTGCCAGATCGGCAGGGTCGCGCATGTTGCCACAAAAGCCGGATTGGTATTCAATTCCTGTCCATCATAGCACGCTTTCTCTCCGTTGTAAATCCTAAATCGCACCCGCAGAGAAGCTCCGCGCTGCCGGAAGCCCTGCCCGCTCTCCAAGTTTCCTCACGTTTTTTACTTCTGTGTGTATCCATCATCGTGATTTATCAATGTTATAAAAAGAGAATTTTTCTTTTCTCGCCCTCTTGCATACTCCACCAGCTCCCGTGCATTGCTGGCAGGATGCCAGGCATAGGCGATGAGGTAATCTACATGATCCATAACATAGCGGTTTGCTCTCACGATTGCGATCTTACGCGGAACACTTTCCATCCCTGGCGGATAGAAGGTACGGTCAAATCCATCTGGCGGTAGGACGGGCCGTTCTGCTGGATGGTAAGGCAACAGCAGAGTGAGTTTCACTTCTGGTTGAAAGCGCTTTACTGCCTTGACCGCTGACGCTGCAAGCCGGTCAAATCCGCCATAGTGGCCGACGATAAATTCTGTGACGCCATATTCCAAAATGTGCTGTTCTACAGTCGCATACAGTGCTGGATAAATTTCTTCCGATGTTTCGCGGTGTCCGATGAAAAAACAGCTTTTTCCGCCCAAAGTTCTCCCTCCTTTATAGTTGTATTTATCGTTAAAATTATACGATATAAATGATTAAATCACAACGATTTATCAAAGTATAATTTACGAAGAACACAAGCAAAGGAGTGATGCAGGTGAAGGATATTCTCTCGGTCATAACCTCATATCGGGAGGCGCGGGGTTGGACAGAGTATCAGCTTGCAGAGCGCTCTGGTTTGCCGCAATCCACGATCTCCTCATGGTATCGTAAGGACATGGTTCCGACCATTCCATCCTTGGAGAAAATCTGCACAGCTTTTGGCATTACGCTCTCTCAGCTATTTGCTGAAGAAGATACACCTGTTTCCTTGACTGAGGCGCAGAAAAAGCTTCTGGAACGCTGGTCGAGGCTGAGCGAAGAACAGCAAGCCGTTGTATTCGCTTTGATTGATAAGATGTAAAAAATCCGCCGGAAGCGACTCTTTGAGATGCCGCTTCCGGCGGATTTGCTTTGGTACCACCAAATCAAAGGCGGCGGGCAAGCCTCCTTGGGCTTGCCCGCCTTTATACAATAAACTAAATATAATTACTTAGTACTTTCTTGACTTTACGAATCATTTCTGCTACGTTTTTCTAAAGACGCCAACAGTTGGAATTGATGATGTGGGGATTGGCGAACAAATTCACTTTTCCGTCTCCTGCGGGAAATGACACAGAAATATCTCGGTATGGCGCTGGGCTTCCCGGAGAAGCTTGCCTGAAGGTCGATTTGCAGAGGAACTAGGACGCCGCCCGGCCACATGAGATGCTCCGCTCCTGGCAACAGGCCGCTGCCAGGCTGGAGGCTGGCGAAATCTCCAAAGAGGACTATGACAAGCAGCGCCACACTATCCGGAGTTTCTACGTGGAAGCAGACCAAGTTTCTGTCACAGGGGCCGGCTAACAGATGGGTGGGATACAAAATGAATAAGTATATTTTTGCCCTTGGGGAATTTAGTGACAGTAATTTTCTTGAGTTACGAAAAGCTTGCAACATTAAAGATCATAAGTTGACAAGACCGGATTCCCTTTATGTGATAGATGATGCTTTCTTTTTCTTCTTAGAGGCAATATTTCGTGAAGTCGTAGAGGATTTTGATATGTTTGAGGATACTTATATTTCAAAGTCTCAATGGCAGCGTATCATGAAACTCAATCTAAAAGAGATTGTTGATCCCAACGACTTTAATATCGTCATGCAAATTCTATCGGACATAAACGACTGGGTTGAAGTTCATATTGACGATGCATGCGGCTTTATTGTCATTGGTGTATGATTCAGGAAAGTATCAAAAAAGAGCTAGCTGATGAATAAAATCAGCTAGCTCTCTTTTTATGAATAATGAAAAAATGTTGCCAAATCGTTGCTACAGAGGGCCTTAACCTCTCAAAAACCCAGCAAAATCAGGCTTTTCCGGGTCTCCGAAATTATTCCCACTCGGCAAATTCAGATATAGTAGGGTGTATTTGAGGTGATTTCGCAGGAAAAACTTTCGCAAATATGTTAATATTCCACCTGCTATTTTCGGCTGTAAAGTTTATTAGTATCAAAATAGTAT
>DVLB01000110.1 GCA_018715695.1 Candidatus Galloscillospira stercoripullorum | reverse complement strand
GCGGCCAAAGCGTGGATGGAGCGCTACGGCGTCTCCGCTTACGATGAGCGGACCTTCAAGGGACTGGTGCGCCATTTCTACGTCCGCACCAACGCCGAGGGAGAGAGCCTGTTCTGCCTGTTGGTAAACGGGAAGACGGTCCCCCACGAGAAAGAGCTGGTGGAGGCCCTCCGCGCCGCCGAGCCCGGCCTTGTGGGGGTGGTGCTGGGGGTCAACGAGAAGAAAAACAATGTGATCCTGGGGGAGAGCTACCGCACGCTGTGGGGGGAGGACGCCCTGACGGATACGCTGTGCGGCCTTACCTTCCGGCTCTCGGTACCCTCCTTCTACCAGGTCAACGCCCCCCAGGCCCAGGTGCTCTACGAGAAGGCCCTGGACTTTGCCGGCCTCACCGGGAAGGAGACGGTGCTGGATCTCTACTGCGGCATCGGCACTATCAGCCTGGTGATGGCCAGGCGGGCGGGGGAGGTCATCGGGGCGGAGGTGGTGCCCCAGGCGGTAGAGAACGCCTGGGAGAACGCCCGGAGAAACGGAGTGCAAAATGCCTCCTTCCTCTGCGCCGACGCGGGAGAGGCGGCCCAGACTCTGGCCGGGCAGGGCAAGCGGCCCGACGTGATCTGCGTGGACCCGCCCCGCAAGGGGCTCTCGCCCCAGGTCATCGACGCCGTCGCCGCCATGGCCCCGGAGCGCCTGGTCTACGTCTCCTGCGATCCGGGCACCCTGGGCCGGGACTTAAAGGAGCTCACCGCCCGGGGCTTCACGGCGGAGAAGGCGGCGGCGGTGGACCTCTTCCCCCGCACCGCCCATGTGGAGACGGTGGTCGGTTTGGTGAGGAAGCCCTCCTGACGGCGCTGTCTGCCCAGAAGAGGGTCTCACGGGCCGACACCCTTTTCACGGGGCGGGAAACGGGCGCGGATAGGGAGCATCATCCTTTCACTGCCATAGGGGAGCGATCAAGTCATGCCTATCATTCTTGACCATCAATTACGGGAACAGATCCCCCATGCTGCCGCGGAGTTTCCCGTCCGCTATTATCACGACGAGCTGTCCGAGCTGCCTGACTGGGCGGGGCCCTTTCACTGGCATCCCGACTTTGAGATCGCCACTGCCGCCAGAAACGTTTTGGATTACCAGGTCGGGCAGCAGCACGTGGCGCTGGAGCCGGGAGAGAGCATCTTTGTCAACGGGAATGTGCTCCACCGGGTCAGACAGGCGTCCGGCGGCAGCCCCGATCCCGTCCCCATCATCCTCTTCTCCGCAGCCGCCATCGCCCCAGAACACAGCGTGATCCATCAAAAATATATCCAGCCCGTTGCCCGGTGCGACGGGCTGCCCTTCATCGTATTCCGGGGCGGGAGCGGACTGCACGGCGAAGTGAACCGCCTGATCCAGGATACCTGCCGCCGCCTGAGCGAAGGAGCGCCGTGCTATGAGATGGCGGTGCAGCGCAATATAAACAGCATTTTTGAGTACATATTCTGCAATTTGAAGCGGTTTCCCCGATACGAAGCCACCCGCGTGCAGCTCAAGAGCCAGATACGGCTGCAAAAAATGCTCACCTACATCTACGAGCACTATGCCCAGCCCGTCACCCTCCAGGAGATCGCCGCTTCCGCCCATATCAGCCGCAGCGAGGCGGGCCGCTGCTTCAGGACCTATATGGACTGCTCGCCTGTTGAGGCGCTCATCGGGTACCGGCTGCAAACTGCCCGCAGACTGCTGGGGGAAAGAAGCCTTACCCTCCAGGAGATCAGCGCCGCCTGCGGCTTCCATTCCGTAAACTACTTCAGCCGCGCCTTCCGGAAGGCCTACGGATGTGCGCCTGGCCAGGATAGAAGTTTGGGTAAATAGTGCTTTCTTTTGGGCGCTTTATGCCTTTGCTCTGCCGATGTATGATGATATAATGCGGTCTTGAATTGACAGACGCGCGTCGGAAGGGAATCATCATGGAAAAGCAGAAAAACTACGGCAAAACACTGCTCGCCTGCTATCTCGGCTTTGTAACGCAGGCTATATCCGCAAACTTCACCCCGCTTTTGTTTTTGACCTTCAGGAGTACCTACGGGATTACCCTGGAAAAGATCGCCATGATCCCCATGGTATTTTATCTGGCCCAGCTGCTCATCGACCTCGCGGCCACCAAATTCGCCGACAAGATCGGGTACCGCGCCTGCGTGGTGGGGTCCCAGGTGCTGTCGGCGGCAGGGTTGGCCTCCATGACCGTGCTGCCGGAGCTGCTGCCCGTTCCTTTTGCGGGCATTCTGATTTCGGTGGTGCTTTACGCCGTGGGCAGCGGCCTCATCGAGGTCCTGGTGAGCCCCATTGTAGAGGCCTGTCCCTTCGACCACAAGGACGGCAGGATGAGCCTTCTGCACTCCTTCTACTGCTGGGGCGCCCTGGGGGTCGTTCTGGGCTCTACCCTCTTTTTCGCCGTTTTCGGCATAGAGCACTGGAAGGTTCTTACGGTCCTCTGGGCGATCGTGCCGCTTTACAACACGTGGAACTTCATCCGCTGCCCCATCGGGCGGCTGGTGGAGGACGGCAAGAGCATGGGCATCCGGGAGCTGCTCCGGCTGCCGCTGTTTTGGCTCGTCATCGTGCTGATGATCTGCACCGGCGCGTCCGAAGCCACCATGGCGCAGTGGGCGTCGGCCTTTACCGAGTCGGCGCTGGGCGTCTCCAAAACGGTGGGCGACCTGGCCGGACCCGGCCTGTTCGCCATGTTTATGGGCCTCTCCCGTATGCTCTACGGCAAATTCAGCGAGAAGCTGGACCTGACCAGGGTCATGCTGCTCTGCGGCGTGATGTGCGGGGGGTGCTATCTGCTGGCGGCCCTGTCCCCGTCCCCCGTCCTGGGACTGGCGGGCTGCGCCCTCTGCGGATTGTCGGTGGGCATCATGTGGCCGGGCTCCATCAGCATCTCGTCCCGGGAGTGCCCGCGGGGAGGCACGGCCATGTTCGCGTTTCTGGCCCTGGCCGGCGATCTGGGCGCCACCGTGAGTCCCACCATGGCAGGCGGCCTGGCCCAGCTGGCGGGCGGGGACCTGAAAGCCGGCCTGCTTGCCGCGACGGCGTTTCCCGCGGTGCTGGTGCTGGGACTGCTGATTTTGAAAAAGAGAGGGAATTAAAGGCGCTGCCAGGAGCCGCCGCGGCAAAAGACAGAGCGCTTTTCCAGAAGAGGGGGACGGGTATTCCCGATGGGAGTACTCGTCCCCCTCTTTGCATTCGGGAGCAAATGACCGGCTGGACCCGGGGAATCAATTGTTGTATAATTCTAAAAAAGGCCGTATGGAAAATGGCTTTTCGCATTGGGAAGAGCTGCCGGCCATAAGGTGAGGAGAAAGCGGGGAGGGACTGGGCTTGAACGGACGCGTGGAGATCCGGCTCTACCGGGAGTGGCCGGGGCGGATATTGGACATTGGCGGCGGGGGCGAGGGGGTCATAGGTCGGCTCTACCAGGAGCAGGTGACCGCCATCGACAACCGCCCCGAGGAGCTGGCGGAGGCCCCCGAGGGCTTTGAGAAGGTGGTCATGGACGCTGCCGACCTGGACTTTGACGACGGCTCCTTCCACCATGTGACCGTCTTTTTCACCCTGATGTATATGGAGGCGGAGGAGCAGCGGCGCGCCATCGCCGAGGCGGCGCGGGTGCTGAAGGCGGGCGGGGAGCTGCACATCTGGGACTGCGACATCCCCTCCGCCTGGCCCGAGCCCTTCTGCGTGGATGTGGAGGTGGCGCTGCCCGGGGAGCATATTTCCACTACCTACGGCGTGGGCAAGCAGGGCACGCAGGACAGGCGCGCCATCCGCGCGATGTGCCTGGACGCGGGGCTGACCCTCGTGGCCGAGCGCGGGGAGGGCGAGGCGTTCTATCTGTGCTTCCGGAAGGAAGGCTGAGTGTGCGGCGGTGCGGAGGGGAGCGGCAGGAGATGTTTGGGATATTGAAAAGCGCGGCGGCGGACCTGGAGCGGGTTCCGGCCGGCTTTGGCGCAGGAGGTCGGATGGGGACATGATGGAGACGAGGAAAGAGATCAAGCGCCAGGGACGCAGGGATCTGAAGCGGCATTACTTTATTTTTGTGGCGGCCTGCCTGATCGCCGCGTTCCTCTCCGCGGAGTTCCGGGGCTCCCTGAATTTTTCACGGTTCCAGAGCCCTTCGGGGCAGGAGACGCAGGAGAGCGGCGGAGCTGGGAGCGGGCTGGAGCGCATCTCCTGGGAGGATCTGCTGCGGATCATCATGCAGGATGACCTGCAGACCGGGGAGGAGATCGCCATGGAGTCCCAGCAAGCCGCGGTGGAGCGCGCGGAGGAGGGGGACCCCATATTCGGGCGTACCCGGGGGGTGCTGGCCGGCCTGGTCAACGGCTTCACCTCGGGCTCCGTTCTGGTGACCGCCGTGGCGGCGGCCGCCTCCCTGACCGGCTCGGAGAGCGGCGGGGTGGCGGTGCTGGTCGTGCTGTTTGCCCTTGGCATGGGGCTTTTCTGGTTTTTGTTCCAGAACGTTTTTCCGGTGGTCATCCGCCGGGTCTTTCTGGAGGGGATGTGCTATCAGCGGGTGACGCCCCAGCGCTTTGTCTTTCTGCTGCGGGTGCGCAGGTGGCTGCGGGCGTCGTGGATCATGCTGGTGCGGTATGTGTACTACTCGCTCTGGTGTCTCACTGTGGTGGGAGCGGTAGTGAAGCGCTATTCCTACTATCTGGTGCCCTATCTGGTGGCGGAGAACCCGGGGATGACCGCGCGGCAGGCCATCACCCTCTCCCGCACCATGATGAAGGGCCACAAGTGGCAGTGCTTCCTCTTCGAGCTCTCCTTCCTGGGCTGGGAGGCGCTGGGCGTGCTCACCCTGGGGCTTTTGAACATCTTCTACACCAATCCCTATAAGGTGGCTGCCTTCACCCGCTACTACGCGCAGCTGCGGGCCCAGACCATCGCCGCCGGCCTGCCCGGCACCGAGCTGCTTGGGGACACCTATCTCTATGAGCCGGCGCCCCGGGCTCTCATTGAGCAGCGCTACGGCGATGTGCTGGAGGTGATGGAGCACCCGAGTACCGAGGATGAGCTCCCGGGCTGGCGGGGGTTCCTGGCTCGCAATTTCGGCGTACTGCTGCTGCGCCGCCCGCAGGACCGGGAGCTGGAGCGCCGCCGGGCGGACTATGTGCGCATCCACTCCTTGATCGACGACGTCCTGGGCCAGGCCTATCCGGTGCGGCTCTACCCCATGGGGGAGCGGGAGCGGCGGATGCTGGTGGAGTCGCTCAACTATATGCGCCACTACTCGGTGTGGTCGCTCATCGCCATTTTCCTGAGCCTGTCGGTCTTCGGCTGGCTGTGGGAGGTGGGGCTGCACTTGCTCTCCTACGGGGAACTGGTCAACCGGGGGGTGCTGCACGGGCCGTGGCTGCCCATCTACGGCACCGGCGCGGTGCTCATGCTCACGGTGCTCAACCGCTTCCGATACAGTCCGGTGCTGGAATTTGTGACGACGGTGGTGCTGTGCGGGTTTCTGGAGTACATGACCTCTCTGGTGATGGAGTGGGCCACCGGCGGCGTGCGGTGGTGGGATTACAGCGGCTATTTTCTCAATCTCAACGGGCGCATCTGTGCCGAGGGGCTGCTGGTGTTCGGCGTGGGAGGGCTGATCATCGTCTATGTGGCGGCCCCCATGATCGACACGGCGCTCAGCCGCCTGCCGGAGCGAGGGGTGAAGACGGTGTGCGGGGTGCTTTTCGCGCTGTTTTTGTGCGACGCGGTCTATTCGCAGTTCGTCCCCAATATGGGCAGCGGCGTCACGGATCTGGGGACGGCGGACGTGGCGGAGCAGATCCAGACTTCCGCGCAGCGGGGCGGCGGATCGTAAAAGAAAGAGGACATCCGGATGGATGGCCTCTTCTGCAGATGGATCACGCAGGGGGCGAAAGAGTTTTGGGGCATATCCGAGCCGGAAGAGATCGATGCGAAGACAGGGGATATGCGGGAATGATATTGATTTTGGCGCATGGACAGGGGAGAGAGACGGGCTGGAAATGCAGAGGATGAGCAATTGGTTTACCGTTGATTCAATAGACTGTGAGACTTATGTCATCAGTGAGTACCGCCATTGGGAAGAGACCAACTGTTATCTGCTCAATGGGGAGGAGCGCAGCCTGCTGATCGACACAGGGCTTGGTATTTCGAACATATGGGACCAAGTGGCAAAGCTCACGGACAAGCCAGTGACGGCGGTGGCCACCCATGTGCATTGGGATCACATAGGGGGCCACAAATATTTCCCTGACTTCTATGCACACGAGGCTGAATTGGACTGGCTGAACGGGAAATTTCCAATGCCGCCGGATGCGGTCAG
>DVLB01000109.1 GCA_018715695.1 Candidatus Galloscillospira stercoripullorum | reverse complement strand
GAGGGTGCGGGGCTTGATACGTTCCATGACGAAAACTCCTTTTGTATGGGGTTAGGCGCTGCTGCCGGGCCGCCGCGAATGCGGCGCCAAGCGTTTTGCGCAGCAAAACCTTGAAATTGGCCGGATTCATTTGGGGCAAGTTAATTCAAGCCGGGGATGAAAGAAAATGGGCGCTCTCGTCCCCGGGGAAATGGGACGAAAGCGCCTGCCTCCGTGGTGCCACCCATGTTCAGCGGGAGCATGCTCCCGCCCTCTTGCTCCTGTTACGGGGAGCGTGCCGTGGATGTCTCCATCCCCGCTGCTGGAGCCGTCTTTCCCAGGGACCGGTCCGTGGGGGGCTTTCAGCCTCTGGCCCCTTTCTCTGTCCGGCGGCGCTCCTGGTACTCATGCCCCGTCATGGCGGTATACGCTTACGCTGGGTAAGATAGTATCCCAAAATCCCGCAAATGTCAACCGTTCCGGCGCCAAAGGGTCCCCTTTGGCGCCGGCGGTGCGGACGATCAGGCGGTAAAAGGTTTGGTCTTGGGACCCACAATATCCCGCCAGTCCAGATCCCCCCGCGCCCCACCCGATGCGCGGCATCGTGCGGGGACCCCGAGGATTTGATTCGCGGCCGGCAGGAGTGAATCCCGCCGGCCTCCGGCGACAAGAGCCGCCGCGCCGCATAAGCGGCGTACTGGAGTGGGGGAGTGCAGCTCCGCTTTTCAGGCGGTAAAAGGTTTGGTCTTGGGATTGACAATATCCCGCCAGTCCAAATCCCCCCGCTCCAGGCCGTGGATGAGCATCTCGGCGGTGCCCACGTTGGTGGCATAGGGGACGTTGTACTGGTCGCACAGGCGGGTGATATAGCGCAGGTCCTCGTCCAGATCGTTGGAGTGGGGGTCGGAGAAGAAAAGAACCATGTCGATCTCATTGTAGGCGATGCGGGCGCCGATCTGCTGGCTGCCTCCGTGTTCATGGGAGAGGAAGAGGTGAACGGGAAGCCCCGTGGCCTCAGCCACCAGCTTGCCCGTGGTGTTGGTGGCGCAGACCGTGTGCTTGGAGAGAACGCCGCAATAGGCGATGCAGAACTGGACCATCAGCTCTTTTTTCCGGTCGTGGCTCATAAGGGCGATGTTCATTGCTTGTAAACCTTCCTTTCCTCCTCGGTTCAGCGGATTTTCATCAGGGGTACCTTCTCGCCCATCAGCCGGCGGGCAATGTTCAGATAGGCCACCGAGGCGCAGCGGCGGCTGGAGAGAATCAGTGGGCGGCCCAGGTTGGCCGAGAGCATGACCTGGCTATCCTCGGGCACTACCCCCAGCAGAGGCAGGCCGGCGGTATCCATGGCGTCGTCGATGGTGGTGTGCAGCCGCCGCAGAAGCCTGGGCTGCACACGATTGACTACCAGGTGGATGCGAGGAATAGACTTCATTAGGGCCGCCACCGTGCGCTGAGCGTCCCGCAGGGCGGAGGCGTCGGTGGTGGAGATGACGATGGCCCGGTCAGCGCAAGCGGCGCAGAGCCGGAAGCCGTCCCCCAGACCGGCAGGGGCGTCCATAAGGATGTAGTCGAAGCGGCTTCTGGCCTGCTGTACCAGGCGCTTCATACCATCCAGGGGCAGGGGACCGGGCAGGGAGAGGGGGGCGGTGAGCAGCCACAGCCCGGGGATGTCCGGGTGGGCGGCGGCGGAGCGTTCCAGGCCGCAGCGGCCGGCAAGCACGTCGGAAAAATCCATCACCGCCAGGTCGGTCATACCCAGGGAGATATCCAGGTTGCGCATCCCGATATCCATGTCGATGCACAGGACTTTTCGCCCCAGAGCGGCCAGGCAGGAGCCCACGCCTCCGGTGAGGGAGGTCTTTCCGGTGCCGCCCTTGCCCGATGTGATCGCGATCACGGTTGCCATGACTTCCCCTCCACTTCGTACTCTTTTACTCTAGCATAAAATTACCAAATGTTCAAATCTTTTTTGTGCAAAATGGTAAAATTTCGTCAAGTGACGGAAAAGAACTCCCCGGGGGGATCTTTCCCCCCGGGGAGCCCGGGTCAGAGAGGCTGCTTTTGCATCTTGGCCCACCGGCGGGGGTAGCCCTTGGGGGTGGGGGAGACCTTCTCGATCACCACCACCCTGTGGGTCACATCGGTACCGGGGACAGGATAGTCGTAAAGTGAAATCACTTTACCGCCCAGAAAGGAAATACCAGACGCGGCGGCGGAGAGCTCCTCATCACAGTCCACCGATTTCATGGCCAGGAACTTGCCCCCCACCTTTACAAAGGGGAGGCACAGCTCGCACAAGAGCCGAAGGTCAGCCACCGCCCGGGCGGCGGCGAAGTCGAAGCTGTCCCGGAAGCCGGGGAGGAGGCCCTGCTCCTCGGCCCGGGCGTGGAGGGTGGTCACGCCGGAGAGATCCAGGGTAGACGCTACCTCGTCCAGCCAGTCCAGACGCTTCTGGAGGCTGTCCAGCAATGTCACCGACAGGTCGGGAATCAGGATTTTCAGGGCCATGCCGGGCAGGCCTGCTCCGGTGCCCACATCGATGAGGGTCTTGCCTCCCTGCAGGTCGGCACAGCGGAGGAGGGCGGCGCTGTCCAGCATATGCAGCCGGGCTGCCTGATCGCTCTCCCGGATGGCGGTCAAGTTCATGACCTGGTTTTTCTCAAGCATCATGGAGCCGTAGCGGGCCAGAAGGGCGGGGGAGCTCTCCGGCACCTGGCCGGTAAGGCCCATGGCCGCGAGACCCTCGGAGATGATCTGTTCCATGATGTTCAACCTCCCAGTTTGGCCAGCAGGACGGGGATGCCGTCGATGAGATTGAGGGCGATGAGGGCCACACAGGCGGCGGCGATGAGCAACATGAGGGCCTGGCGGCCTGGGGTGCGGCGCTCTTTTCGGGCGGCGAGCCACAGGTAGACGGTGGAAGCGGCTATGCCACCCAGAGCGGGGACAAGCATGAGCCCTGGGATGCCGCTCAGAGCCTCTCCGGTGGCCAGCAGGTAGGTGACGAGCAGGGTGATGATGAGCATATATACCACGCCTACCCAGGCCCAAATGCGCTTCATGGGGGAGGCGTAGGTGATGCTCTCCCGGGGCTCCTCCGGGGCTTCGCCGCTTTCGGAGGGGAGCTTGGGGTCTTGTTCAGACATAACGGTCTCCTTATCATGGTGATGGGACGGACTCAGGCGTTGGGGACAAGCCGCTCCTTGCCGCCCATGTAGGGCTGAAGGACCTTGGGGATGAGCACGCTGCCATCGGCCTGGAGGTTGTTTTCCAGCAGAGCGATGAGCATGCGGGGAGGCGCCACCACGGTGTTGTTGAGGGTGTGGGGCAGATACATCTTGCCGTCGGCCCCCTTCACGCGCATCTTCAGACGGCGGGCCTGGGCGTCACCCAGGTTGGAGCAGGAGCAGACCTCGAAGTATTTCTGCTGGCGGGGAGACCAGGCCTCGATGTCGCAGGACTTGACTTTCAGGTCAGCCAGGTCGCCGGAGCAGCACTCCAGCTGCCGCACGGGGATGTCCATGGAGCGGAAGAGCTCCACGGAGTAGCGCCACATCTTCTCATACCAAGCCATGGAGTCCTCGGGCTTGCAAACCACGATCATCTCCTGCTTCTCGAACTGGTGGATGCGATAGACGCCCCGCTCTTCGATGCCGTGGGCGCCCTTCTCCTTGCGGAAGCAGGGGGAGTAGGAGGTGAGGGTCTGAGGCAGGGATTCCTCGGGGAGGATCTGGTCGATATATCGGCCGATCATGGAGTGCTCGCTGGTGCCGATGAGATAGAGGTCCTCGCCTTCAATTTTGTACATCATGGCCTCCATGTCGGTCTGGGACATGACGCCCTCCACCACATTGCCATGAATCATGTAGGGGGGAATGCAGAAGGTGAAGCCCTTGTTGATCATGAAATCCCGGGCGTAGGCCAGCACGCCCTCGTGGAGACGGGCGATGTCGCCCAGCAGGTAGTAGAAGCCGTTGCCGGAGACGCGGCCGGCGGCGTCCATGTCGATGCCATTGAGAGACTCCATGATCTCGGTGTGGTAGGGGATCTCAAAGTTGGGCACCACAGGCTCGCCGAAGCGCTCCACCTCTACGTTGCAGGAGTCGTCGGGGCCGATGGGCACCGAGGGGTCGATGATGTTGGGGATCTGGAGCATGATATGGCGGATCTGGATGGCCAGCTTGTCCTCCAGAGCCTCCAGCTCGGCCAGGCGGTCTGCATTGGCCTTGACCTTAGCCTTGGCCTCCTCGGCCTCAGCGAGCTTGGAAGGGTCCTTCTTGGCCTGACCCATGAGCATGCCCACCTGCTTGGAGAGGGTATTGCGGGCAGCCCGCAGCTCGTTGGCCTCGGTCATGGCGGCACGGTTCTGAGCATCCAGCTCCAGCACTTCATCTACCAGGGGGAGCTTGGCGTCCTGAAATTTCTTCTTGATGTTCTCCTTGACGGCCTCGGGATTTTCCCGGATGAAACGAATGTCCAGCATGGAAAAGACACCTCATTCTTCTCTTGTTATATGATGCGCGGGGCTCTCCCCGCGGAGAAATGTTTCACGTGAAACGCTCAGGCTTCCTCCTGAACAAAGACCAGCTCGCCCTCTTCCAGAGCGTCCCGACTCTCCAGGGTATCGGTGATGTCCTGGAGCCGGGAGAGAAGATCCAGCGGCTCTTCCTCGGAGCCGGAGGTGGGCAGCGTCAGAATCAGCTCTCCTTCTCCGCCCCAAAGGTCGTACAGGGCACGCAGGTCCTCTGCGGCCCGCTCATAGTTGCGTTCCCGCAGATCCCACTCCACCACCGCGTAGGCAGAGAGCAGCTGGCCCAGACGCTGAGCCTCCTCCAGCTCCTGCTCTTGATCGGAGAGGGCCTCTTGCAGAGTAGCGTTCTCCTCCTGAAGCTGCTGTACCTGCGCCTGGAGAGCATCCTTCTGCTCGATTAGATCGTTGAGGGACTGAAGAGCGGAGTTGGAGGTATTGGTGAGGCCGTCAATAGTCTCCTGGTTGGCCCGATGCTGCATGAGGAAGGAGAGAAGCAGCAGCAGGAAGGCGGCAGCGAAGAGGATGACCAGATAGACCAGGAAGGAGCCCGATTTGGGCACCCGGGAGTGCTCGGCCTCATGCTGGAGATGGTGGGGGTCTTTCCCCTCGTTGGAAGTACGGCTCATCGGCCTTCCCCTCCTTTCTCAGCGGAGGGGAGCTGCTCCAGCAGCTCCAGCAGGACGGTCAGATCCTCGTCGTTGTAGTATTCCAGCTCCAGCTTGCCCCGCTTGGCGCCGTGGACAATGTTGACCTTGCGGCCCAGACGGCCGGAGAGAGCTTTGGCGGCCTCCAGCCGGTAGAGCATCACCGGGTCTTCCTGGGGCTCCTTGGGGGCGGCGGGATTTGCAAGGCGCTTTGCCAGAGCCTCGGTCTGCCGGACCGACAGGTCACCCTCCAGTACCTTGCGGGCCAGGGCCTTCTGATCCCTGGCGGGGGCGGCCAGGATGGCCCGGCCGTGGCCGGCGGAGAGCTTGCCCTCCTCCACCAGGGCCCGCACCGCGTCGGGCAGGGCCATGAGCCGCAGAGCGTTGGCCACTGCGGGGCGAGATTTGCCCACCCGCTGGGCTACTTCCTCCTGGGTCAGGCCGTACTCTTCCATGAGGACCTGGTAGCCTCCGGCCTCTTCCATGGGATTCAGGTCCTCCCGCTGGAGGTTTTCGATAAGCCCCAGCTCCATGACTTTACGGTCGTCGGCCTCGATGACGATGGCGGGCACCTCGGTGAGTCCCGCCAGCTTGGAGGCCCGCCAGCGGCGCTCTCCGGCAATGATCTGGTAGTAGCCCGAGGAGAGACGGCGGACGGTGAGGGGCTGGAGCAGCCCGTGGGTGCGGATGGAGTCGGCCAGGTCCTGGAGAGCCTCCTCCTCAAAGCGCTTGCGGGGCTGTTTGAGCCCTGGCTCCACCTGGGAGATGGGGAGGAGGACGGAGCCGCCCTCCTGGTTTTGGAGCTGAGCGTCTCCAAGCAGGGCGCCCAGACCCTTGCCCAGGCCCCGGTTCTTATTGGCAGACGGCAAAGGGATCAGTCCTTTCTTACTTGTTTCCCACTGCCTCCCGGTTGTGGGCCATGACCTCCTCCGCCAGAGCGCGGTAGGCATCGGCCCCCCGGGAGAGGGGATCGTAGGCGGTGACGGGCTTTCCGTGGCTGGGAGCCTCGGAGAGCCGCACGTTGCGGGGGATGACGGTGGCATACACCTGGCCGGGGAAATGGCGTTTGACCTCCTCAGCCACCTGCATGGACAGGTTGGTCCGCCCGTCGTACATGGTGAGGACCACGCCCTCCAGAGCAATGCTTGGATTGAGGGATCGCTTAACGATGCGGATGGTGGAGAGCAGGTCGCTGAGCCCCTCCAGAGCGTAGTACTCACACTGGACCGGCACCAGAATGGTGTCGGAGGCGCACAGAGCGTTGAGGGTGAGCAGCTCCAGAGAGGGGGGGCAGTCGATGAGAATGTAGTCGTAGTCTTCCCGGAGCGTGTCCAGCGCCCGGCGCAGGACATGCTCCCGGTCGTTGAGGCCGATCATCTCGATACCCGCTCCGGCCAGAGCTTTGTTGGAGGGGATCACATCAGCATAGGGGGTGGAGACGATGGCCCTGCGGACCTCCGCTCCGTTGATCAGCACGTCGTAGACGTTGGGGGACGCGGCGCTCTTGTCCACTCCCAGCCCGGAGGTGGAGTTGGCCTGGGGGTCAAAGTCGCACACCAGCACCCGGCAGCCCAGCCCCTTCAGGGCGGCGGCCAGGTTGACGCAGGTGGTGGTTTTACCCACGCCGCCCTTCTGATTGACGATGGAAATACATTTTGCCACGGGAACACCCGCCTTCCTTAGGTTTACACGGCAACCTCAATTATAAACACATTGCCGCCGCTTTTCAACCGCTTTCCGCAAATGTTTCCTGTGGATGTTTCACGTGAAACATCCGCGAGGCGGAAGGAGTGTGTTTCACGTGAAACAAAAAGGCCCGGTGTTTCACGTGAAACACCGGGCATCCCTCAGGCCGAGCGCTTGGGGATCTGGATGGTGAGAAGAATGGCATCCTCGGTCTCCCGGCGGTCGCACCGGGCGCCGATGCCGGCAGCGTTGATCATGGACAGGCCCCGCCGCACGGTATTGAGAAAGAGACGCACATCCTTAATAATGTAAGTGGGCTTCTTTTTTTCGCTCTTACGGGGGAGGGAGAGAAGGGACTCCACATAAGCCTCAGTGGCGGCCACCGTCAGGCCCTGGGTGGTGATGTGACGGGCGGCCTCCCGCTGCAGAGAGGGGGCGGGAAGCCGGAGCAGCGCCCGAGCGTGGCGCTCGGTGAAGCCCTTCTCCCGCAGCAAGGCAAGCACATCCTCCGGCAGCCGCAGCAGCCGCAGCTTGTTGGCGATGGCGCTCTGGGACTTTCCCAGACGGTGGGCTACCTCCTCCTGGGTGAGGCCGTAGAGATCCATGAGCCGGGAGAGGGCGGCCGCTTCCTCCCAGAAGTCCAGGTCCCGCCGCTGGAGGTTCTCCACCAGGGCCAGGAGAGAAGAGGCCTGCTGATCCACTGAGAGAAGGATGCAGGGCACTTCCTTCAGTCCTGCCAGCTTGGAGGCCCGCAGACGGCGCTCTCCCGCCACCAATTCATAGCCACCCGCCGCCCGGCGTACCGAGAGCGGCTGGAGCACTCCGTGCTCCCGGATGCTCTCGGTCAGCTCTTCCAGCCCATCCTGGGAAAAATTAGTCCTTGGCTGATTGGGATTGGGAAAGATCAGATCTACGGGCAAAAAGACCACGCGGCTGCTCTCAAAGAGACCTTTTCGCTTTCCAAACGGCATGGAAAGACCCCCTTCTTTTGTTGAAAGACTTTTGATAACCATATATTACCATATTTTGCCGCAAAGAAAGGGGAAGCGCGTCGGACGGGAAATGTTTTTTTCCAGAAAAAGGAATGTGGGGCGGCCCAACCGGGCCGCCCCATGGCGGGAAGAGAGGGGAGTGCCTTTTCTGTGAAAAAGGGACTCCTTTTGGCTGCTTTTAGGGACTATTCCACGGTTTTGAGGGATTCCACCATGTCGATCTTGCGAAGCCGGCGCCGGGCGGCCAGGCTCACCAGGATGGAGAACACGGCGGTGAGGGCCACGGAGAAGAGGTAGCTCACCGGCTCAATGTCCCGGCCGAACATGGCCATGTCGATCTCCACGGTCTGCACCAGCCACAGGTGGAGCAGTTTGCCCAGCACCAAACCCAGCAGGATGCCCAGGATGGTGAGCACGATGCTCTCCCGGTAGACATAGGCAAAGAGCTCCTTGTCCTGGAAGCCCAGCACCTTCAGGGTGGCCAGCTCCCGCAGACGCTCGGTGATGTTGATGTTGGTCAGGTTGTAGAGCACCACAAAGGCCAGGGCGGCGGCGGCGAAGACGATGACCACCACAGCGTAGTCCACGCCCTCCAGGCCCCGGGAGACCTGGTCGCGCAGGGTGGTGGTGCGGCTCACGGAGGAGACGCCGGAGAGGGGGATAAGGGCGGCAGATACCGTGTCGGCCACGTCCTCGGTGTCCCCGGTGTAGTGGAGCATGATGCTGTTGACAGGGGGCTCCTGGCCGTAGATAGCGGTGTAGGCCTCATGGCTGAGGTAGACGTAGTGCATGATGTAGTTTTCCGTGATACCGGCGACGGTGACATCGGTGCGGGTGTTGTCGGCGTCCACGATGGTCACGGTGTCGCCCACCTCCACGTCCAGCAGGCGGGCGAGCTTCTCGGTGATGACCGCGCCGTCGTCGGGAAGGGAGACGCTCTGGCCGGTGGAGCGGTCCCGGAGGGTGACAAAGGAGGAGAAGGAGTCCGGGTCGGTGACGGCAAAGAGATAGGTGTAGCTGTCCATGGACCGTGCCTCGCTCTCCACTGAAATAGTGACGGTGGAGGTGAGGCTCCAGTCCTCTACCAGCTCCATGGAGTCCAGCGCCTCTCCGATGGCGGAGAGGTCCTCGGCAGTGGCGTCGTCGGTGAGGGAGACCTGGGCGTCATAGGTGGTCAGTTCATCATACTGGAGAGTGAAGATGGCGTGGAGGGAGTCGCGCAGGCCGAAGCCGGCGATGAGCAGGGCGGTGCAGCCTCCGATGCCGATAACGGTCATGAGCAGGCGCTTTTTGTACCGGAAGAGGTTGCGTACCGTCACCTTATGGGTGAAGGACAGACGCTTCCACAGGGGGGTGATGCGCTCCAGCAGCACCCGTTTGCCCGCCTGGGGAGCCCGGGGCCGCATGAGGGCGGCGGGCACGGCGGTAAGGGTGGCGAAGGAGGTGAGCAGGGCGGTGCCCGCCACGCACAGCACGGCGGCGCCCACAGCCATGGCGTAGATGCCGGGGAAGAAGAAAATCTGCAGCTCGCCCATGGTGTAGAGCACCTTCCAGGCGTTGAAGATGATGGTGGGGATGATGGTGCAGCCCACCGCCAGGCCCACCAGACCGCCGGCCAGGGAGGAGAGCAAGCCGTAGCCCACATATTTGAAGGCGATGGCCGCCCGGCCATACCCCAGGGCCTTGAAGCCGCCGATCTCCACCCGGTTTTCCTCCACCATGCGGGTCATGGTGGTCAGGCACACCAGGGCGGCCACCAGGAAGAAGATGACGGGGAAGAGGTTTGCCAGGTTGCCCATGCGCTGGGCGTCCTGCTGGTAGGAGACATAGCCGGTGTTGGTATTGCGGTCCAGAATGTACCACTCGCAGGCCTGGATCTTGTCGATCTCAGCCTGGGCGTCAGAGAGCTTTGCCTCGGCGTCTGAGAGCTCGGCGTCAGCCTCAGCCTTGCCGTCCTGGTACTCCCGCAGGCCGTCCTGGTACTCCGCCTCGCCGTTTTCCAGCTCGGAGAGGGCGTCAGAGAGCTGCTGCCGGGCCTTTTCGGTTTCCCGCTCCAGCTGCTCCCGGCCCTCCTGGGCCTGCTCCATGCCCCTTTCGTATTCTGTCCAGCCATTGTCCAGCTGCGAGCGCACGGCGGAGAGCTGCTCCTCTCCGGCCTGGATCTGGGCCTGGGCGTCATCGAGCTGTGCCTTGGCCGCCTCCAGGGGAGCCAGGGAGGCCTCCAGCTGCGCCCAGGACTGGTCCAGCTCCTCCCGCCCGGCGGCGAGCTGGGCCTTGCCTGCCTCGATCTGGGCGGCCATGGCCGCGAGCTCCGGGCTCATGGAGCCTTCACCCCCGGCGGCGGCCAGAGCTTGCTCGTACTGGGCTTGGGCGGCCTGGAGAGCGGCCTCCTGCCGCTTATACTCCTCCTCAGCCGCCAGCAGAGCATCCCGGCCTTCCTCATACTGTGCAAGGCCCGCCTGATAGGCGGCGAGGCCCGATTCGTACTGCGAGCGGCTCTCCTCCAGGGCGGTCAGGCCGTCCTGATACTCCGTCTCGCCGTCCTGGAGCTCAGCCAGGGCGGCGGAGAGGTCGGCCTCCCCCTGCTCCAGCTTTTCAAGGCCGTCGGCGTACTCCTGTTCCAGGGTCTCCTGGCCGTCGTAGTACTCCGCCCAGCCGTCATCCAGCTCTTTCCGGGCGTCGTCGAGCTGCTGGCGAGCGTCTGAAAGCTCGGCCTCGGCCTCGGCTTTGCCGTCCTCGTATTCCTGCCGGGCTTCGTCCAGGGCCTCCTGGGCTTCGCCCACCACCTGGTCGTAGCGCGCCTGGGCCCGTTCTTCTCCCAGAGGCTCCAGGACGTCCACCAGGGTGTCGATCCTGTCCTCATAATCCTCCCCGTAGCACAGAAGCTCCGCGGTACCCTCGGCCAGCAGGTAGGCCTCGGTATATACCTCCTGGGCGAAGGCCGACCGGGGCAGGAAGGCGATGGCGGACAGCCGGCCGGTGCCTACGGTGGAGGTGCCCCGGTCCATGGAAACGTACAGGGAGGAGTGGACAGTGCCCACGATGGTGAAGCTCTCCCGGTGGAGGGACTCCTCGTAATCGGTGTCGGCGGTGTCCAGAACCAGGGTGTCGCCGATGGAAAGCCCGGTCTGCGTGAGCAGCTCGGGCTCCACCACGCACTCGTCGTCGGCCTCGGGCAGGCGGCCTTCCACCAGCTCGGGGTCATTGATGCCCGCCTCGCTCAGGGAGTGGAGACGGACGATGTAGTCGTTTTCCTGGGCGTGGACAGTGGCGTCCACATACCAGGCGCCCTCGGCCGCAGCCACCCCCGGTTGGCCCGCGAGGGCCTCTATGTCTTCGTCGGTAAGGCCCAGGGTGGACAGGACGCGCACGTCCATCAGGTGGGTGCGGTCATAATAGGCGTCGGCGGTGTACTCCATGTCCGGGGCGGTGGAACGCAGGCCGGCCAGGAAGGCCACCGCCAGGGCGGAGAGGAGGAAGAGGGAGAGGAAGCGGCTCATGGTGTGCCGGATCTCCCGGAAGGCGTCGGTGAGCAGACGGCTGGGGACATGGGACCTGGAACGCAAGGGAGGTCCCTCCTTTCTGGAAGGGGATGCGGGGGCGGGGATCACCATTCGATCTCCTCCACCGGTGTGGGATGGCTGTTTTGTTCCACGGCGGAGACGGTACCGTTTTTGATGCGGATGACCCGGTCGGCCATGGGGGTGAGGGCGGTATTGTGGGTAATGACTACCACGGTCATGCCCTCCTTGCGGCAGGTATCCTGGAGAAGCTTGAGGACCTCCTTGCCGGTGACGTAGTCCAGGGCGCCGGTGGGCTCGTCACACAGCAGCAGCTTGGGGTTCTTGGCCAGGGCCCGGGCGATGGCCACCCGCTGCTGCTCGCCGCCGGAAAGCTGGGCGGGGAAGTTAGAGAGCCGCTCTCCCAGCCCCACATGGCGCAGCACGTCGGCGGCGGGCAGAGGATCACGGCAGATCTGGGCGGCCAGCTCCACATTCTCCAGGGCAGTCAGGTTCTGTACCAGGTTGTAGAACTGGAACACGAAGCCAATGTCGTAGCGGCGGTAGTTGGTCAGCTCCTTCTGGGAGTAGTCAGACACCTTCTGTCCGTCCACCAGGATGGTGCCCTCGTCGCAGGAGTCCATACCTCCCAGAATATTGAGCACCGTCGTCTTGCCGGCCCCGGAGGGACCCACAATGACGCAGAATTCTCCCTTCTCGATCTCAAAGGAAATGTCACTGACGGCGGTGATGACCACCTCGCCCATTTTGTAGCGCTTGACCACGTGGTCCATGGTGATGAAAGCCATAGGGAAGCTCCCTTCTGTGCGGAAATGTCCGGTAATAAACAGGTGTTGATTTTTTCTGGCACCTTCATTATAGTATATCTGACAGGGGTTTCAATGAGCAAAGGAAGGAGCTCTCGTCTAAAAGAGGACAAACGACGCAAAAGTGTTGAAAAACAATGTAAACGTTTTTTGAACGGCGGAGGAGGACGCGGATGGAACGAAAAGAGGACGACCGGCGGGTACGCAAGACCAAGGCGCGGCTGCGGGAGGCGCTGGTGGAGCTGCTGCGGGAGAAACGGGTGGAGGAGATCACCGTCACCGGGCTGACCCGCCGGGCGGACGTGAACCGGGGGACTTTTTACTGCCACTACCGGGATGTACACCAGATGGTGGAGCAGCTGGAGGAGGAGCTTTTTGAGGAGTTTGAGGGGCTGCTGGACGCCTATCCCGCCTCACAGCTGCGCTGTGGGCTGCGGCCCATCCTGCAGGATATGTTCGACTTTGTTATCCGCAACGCTGACATCATCATCTCCACTCTGGGCTCAGCTGGAGAGAAGGCCTTCCTCAGCAAGCTGACGGTGCTGGTGCAGGAGCGGGTGGTGCGGGAATGGAGCGCTCTGTACCGCTTTGAGAGCGAGGCACGGCGGGACTACTGCCTTGCCTTCATCGTGGGGGGCGTGGTGTCCCTCATTGAGCGCTGGGCCGCCGGCCGGGGGACGGAGAGTGCCGGGGAGATGGCCGCTCTGGCCGAGGAGATGATCCTCCGGGGCATTGAGCCCTTGGGGCGCAGATAAGGAAAGCGGACGCGAAAGGGCGCCGCGCACGGTATTTCGTGCGCGGCGCCCCGCTTTTTGGCGTTCAGGCCCGCAGAAAGCCCTTGCCGAAGATCTCGCTGGAGTTGGACACCAGCAGAAAGGCCCCCGGGTCCTTCTCCTTGAGGTGGCGGCGCAGCACCACCGCCTGGCCCCGGGAGAGGACGGTAAGGACGACCCAGTGCTTCTCCTGGGTGTAGGCCCCCTGGCCCTCCCACACGGTGGCTCCCCGGTGGAGCGTTTCGGTGATGAAGGCCACGGCCACGTCGGGCTTGGAGGTGATGATGGTCATGCTCTTGCGGCGGTTGAGGGACTCGATGACGCTGTCCACCAGCACCGACTTGAGCACCAGGCCCAGCAGGGAGAAAAGGCCGGTCTCGATGTCGAAGATGAACAGGGCGGCGGCGGCGATGACGATGTCGCTGATGAGCAGGGCCCTGCCCACGTCCAGGCCGGAGAATTTTTTGAGGATCATGGCGGCGATGTCGGTGCCGCCGGTGGAGGCATTGAGGTTGAAGAGGATGCCCGAGCCCAGGGCAGGGAGGATGATGGCGAAGAAGGCCTCCAGCATCTTGTTGGATGTAAGGGGGCCGGAGAGGGGAACGAGGATTTCAAAAAGTTGGGTGAGACCGGCGTAGAGCAGGGAGCAGTAGACGGTTTTGAAGCCGAAGCTGCGGTTGAGGAAAATAAAGCCCAGGATGAGAAAGAGAATATTGATGATGGAGTTGAACACCGACGGCGTGAGGCCGGGCACGTGCACCAGCTCCCCCAGCAGCACCGCGAGGCCGGACACCCCGCCCATGGAGAAGTTGTTGGGAAACTTGAAGAAGTATACGCCGATGGACACCAGGGCGGTGCCCAAGGTCATCATGATGAATTCCTTGCCCAGTTTGGCCGCTTTGCCCTCTTCCCGCACACAATTTTGACTCATATTATTCCTCCTGTTTTCTCCCATACAGGGCAAGCTCTATTTCGCGGAGCCGGGTGCTGAGCTGCTTTTGGTTCCCGGTCTCATGAAAGCCCTGCCGGGTGTAGAGGCGGTACGCGCCCTGGTTGATGTTCAAAATCCAAAGGGTGGGAGTGCCGTTACAGCGGCCCACGGCGTATTCCAGCAATGCCGTGCCGTATCCTTTGTTCTGCTCCTGGGGCAGGACGTATAGATTTTCGATCAGGCCGCCCCACACCGACACGATCCCCACCGGGTGGGGGTCCAGCAGCATATAGATCCGCTTCCCGGCGGCCATCTCCCGGCGCAGGTAATCGGCCTGGGCCTCGGGGGTGTGCCGCGCCACAAACTCATCGGAGCAGAATCCCCGGTGGGACTCCTTCCAGCTCTCGGAGTGGACATACCCTGCATCTGGAAGATCTTTTGTCCCTACGTCTATAAAGTGCACAGGCCCTTACCTCCCTGTCCGCTGGGTCTGGACGGCGGACCACACGTCGTAATAAAGCCCCTGGTCGGGGTAGTTTGGAATGTTGCCGATGCGCCAGATGGAGAGCCCCGTAATAGAGAACATCCGCGCCAGGGCCACCTTGTCCAGGACGCTGCGCTCGTCCTCATACCAGACAATGAAGTGACGGCCCTCCTCCGTGGTGTAGGTGAGGAAGGGGTTGCGGTAGGCCTCCGAGTAGCTTACTTCGGCATCGCTCTGCCGCAGACGCGCGATGAGACCCTGGGGGCTCAAAGAGTGGATGGTCTGGCTGATCAGGATTCCGTCCTCGTCTACCTCCAGGGCCACCGCCGCCATGGACACCGCCAGCACCAACTTCTCCCTGTCGGCCACCCCGGTCGCACCGTCGGTCACGTCCCGCAGGGCGGCGTAGATGTAGAGGAAGGGGGTCACCGGAGTGTCGGTGTTGGAGGTGCCCAGGTAGCTTTCGGGCACCGAGGGCCACTGGTAGTCGTGAGCCATGAGGATGACCTTGTCACAGATCTCTCCCAGCGCGCGGTAGTCAAAGCCGTCGTACCAGTCGTCGGGCTGGACGCAGACGTAAAGGGTTTTCTCCGGGTCCAGGGCAGCGCGCAGAGAGGACATGAAGGCCGTAAAGGGCTCCTTCAGGTCTGAGCGCAGCCCTTCAAAGTCGATGGTGAGGCCGTCGTACCCCGCCGCGGCGGAAACCAGCAGCTCCACCGCCGTCTCCCGGGCCTCGGGCGTGGCCAAAATGGCGTGGAGGTCGTCGGTGACGGTGCCGTCCGGTAGGGTGAGGGTGGAGGGGCCGGCGTAGACCGACAGGTTGCACGCCGTGCCGTTTCCCCGGAAATAATCGGTGGCCAGGCTGGGGTCCTCCGGCAAGACCCAGGAGTTGCCCCCCTGGGCGGTCTGGTTAAGGAAGGGCGTCCCATCCTCTCCCACGTCCATCATGGCCCAGCCCACCGACACCGCGTCCATCTCGGCAGTCATGGCGATCTGGGAGTAGGAGGAGAAGGCGTAAAAGCCGTGGAGAAAGTCAATGGAGCTGTGGACCTTCTCATAGAGCAGCGAGAGCAGGGTAATCACCTGCTCCCTGGGCGCCGGGGCGTCAGGGTGGAAAAGGCCGTCGTTGCCGCCGTCCATGAGACCGAAGGCGGCGAGGAGAGCGGCCTGGCCTCCGGCGTCCGGGAAGGGGGAGGAGAGGGCGGAGGAGAGGGTCTCGTAGCCCAGGGCGGCGGTCACCGCCTCGGCCAGCTCCCCCCGGGTAACGGGGCCGTCCTCTTCGCTCAGGGAGGGAAGCGTGACCTCCGTGCCGGCGAAAAGGCGCTCCAGAACGTTGGAAAAGGCGGCGCGGGAGACGAAATTGCATCCCGCCAGGGCCTCGGGTAGCAGATCGTGCTCTCCGGCCAGCGCGGCGTTCTCCTCCCAGTCCGGGGGAGGCGCGGTGGCATAGCGGGTGCCGGCGGCGATGGAGGCGGACAGGGGCAGGATGAGAGCAAGGGCGAGGAGCAGCGCGAAGAGACGGCGAAGCATAGGGACCTCCTGACAAACGGGTGGAAAAGGACCGGATGAGCCGGTCCGGCTGACATTTCCATTGTAAATGTGTACCGAGCAAGGCTGAAAGCCTTGAAAACCGGAGCTCGCAGGGCAAAGGAGGGAGGGGCTGTAGCCATGGAGCCCCAAACCCTTGCGTTTCCATTTCCGGTTTCTTTTCAGACATTATTGTACCAGAGCAAGGCCGTCAGGACAAGCCAAACCAGGCGGCGCTCCCCCCGGCGGCGGCGGGAAACGACAAAGTTTCCAAAAGGCGGGAGGGAGAAGAGAATATTTTATCCAAAATTTGCGCTTTTTGTGGTTGAAGCCCGGACGGATTTTCGGTACAATAAGGGTCTACACCAGGCGCAAAGCGGAAGAGAGGAGCGGGGACATGAAATTGCTGGAGGAGCGCATCCGGAAGGACGGCAAGATCAAGAGCGGCGACGTGCTCAAGGTGGACAGCTTTCTCAACCACCAGATCGACGTGGAGCTGCTGGAGGAGCTGGGCAAGGAGTTTTACCGCCTGTTTGGGCAGGAGGGGATCACCAAGATCCTGACCATCGAGGCCTCGGGCATCGGGGTGGCCTGCATCACCGCCCGGTACTTCGGCTGTCCGGTGATCTTCGCTAAGAAGAACAAGACCAAGAATATCGCGGGGGACGTGTATACCTCCAAGGTGGAGTCCTTCACCCACGGACGGGTGTACGACATCATTGTCTCCCGGGAGTTTCTGCTGCCCGGGGACCGGGTACTGCTCATCGACGATTTTCTGGCCAACGGCAGCGCGCTGATGGGCCTCATTGAGCTGGTGCGCTCGGCGGGTGCTACCCTGGTGGGGGCGGGCATCTGCGTGGAGAAGGCCTTCCAGCCCGGCGGCAAGATGATCCGGGACATGGGAGTCCGGGTGGAGAGCCTGGCTCGCGTGGCTTCCATGAGCGAGGATGGGAGCATCGAGTTCTGCTGAACGTTTGAAAAAGGGCCGGTCCCATGTGGACCGGCCCGGTTTTTGTGTCCGGCGGGAGTGCCGGACACGACAAGGGCCGGACGCCTGCTCCTGACGTCCGGCCCCGCCGTAAGGAAAGAGGATACAATGAAATGAAAAGAAACTGTCCCTTGCAAGGACTATAATACCCACGGAGTGTGAACAAAGAAAGCGGGAAGTGTTACAAAAGTCTTAAATCTTTTCCTGGTTTTGTAAAAAAGCTGTCAAGTCTCACCGCAGGCGGGAGAAAAAGTCCTGGAGGAGAGCGGCGCACTCGGCTTCCAGCAGCCCGCCGTAAAGCCGGGGACGGTGGTTAAAACGCTCCTCAAAGAGGTTGAGCACCGAAGTGCAGGCCCCCGCCTTGTCGTCCCTGGCGCCGTAGCGCACGGTGGAGAGACGGGAATTGATGATGGCCCCGGCGCACATGGGGCAGGGCTCCAGTGTGACGTAGAGGGTGCAGCCGTGGAGCCGCCAGGAGCCGAGATGGTTACAGGCGTCCCGGATGGCCTCTACCTCGGCGTGGGCGGTGGCATCGCCGCGTTCCTCCCGGCGGTTGCGGCCCCGGCCCACAATGTTCCCCTCCCGGTCCGCGATGACGCAGCCCACCGGCACATCGCCGCTCTCCAGAGCCTCCCGGGCCAGGGCGAGGGCCTGGCGCATATACCCCTCATGCTCCATGTGGTATCCCTCCGTTTCGGACATAGGCAAAGAGATTATATCATATTCTGCCCCGGTTTGGAATGGGGAGCGCGCCGCCGGCATACATTCTGCGTGGAGCGTCCGGGGAGGATAGAAGAAAGGATGTTTTTTACATGGTGGAGATCTTTCTCATCGCGGTGAGCCTGGCCCTGGACGCCTTCGCCGTGTCGGTGTCCAGCGGCATCGCCGTCAAGGGATTCTCCTGGTGTCAGGCGGTGAAGATGGGGTGCTACTTCGGCGGCTTCCAGTTCGCCATGCCGGTGATCGGCTACCTGCTGGGCAGCAGCGTCAGCGCCTATATCAGCGCCTTTGACCACTGGATTGCCTTTGCCCTGCTGGCGGTGATCGGCGGCAACATGGTCCGGGGCGCCCTGGGCGGCGGAGATGAGGAGGAGGGCCCCACTGAGCTCACCGCCCGGCGGCTCACCGTGCTGGCGGTGGCCACCAGCATTGACGCTTTGGCGGTGGGAGTGTCCCTGGCCTTCGCGGGCATCGTGTTGCTTCCCGGGGAGAGCGACTGGGTCAATATGCTCCTCTCGGCGGCGGTCATCGGCGTGGTGGCCTTTGCGCTGTCGGTGGCAGGCGGCCTTCTGGGCAAGCGGCTGGGGGGACTTTTCCAGAAGCGGGCCGAGCTGGTGGGCGGACTGGTGCTCATCGGCATCGGCGTGAAGATCCTCCTGGAGCACCTTTTGGAGGCGTAAAGCCCAAAATATACCGCGCCCGGAAGTGCCGGGCGCGGTTTTCCTTGTCAAACAGGGGAAAAACTACTATAATGTCTGCTGAATAAACCGCAATGCGGTTTATTTGCGCGGCATTGCCGCGCACTTGATTGAAAACGGCTGATTTCAGTTGTTTTCAATCAAGTGCAACATTGTTGCAATGTGTATCCTCACACAAGTGCCATGGCACTTGTGTGAGTGGTGCAAGGGTTTTGGGCGAAAACGGTACAAAACCCTTGCACTTGAACAAAGCTATTTTGCATGGAAAGCCTTGGTTTTCCATGCGTACCGCTTTGTTCAAGTACGCATTACTATAATGTCTACTACGAAACGAACCGTTTGGAGGTACCAGCCATGATGAAATTTTCCGAGATGCCCTATGCGCGTCCCGACCTGGCGGCGGTGAAGGAGGAGCTGGCGGCGCTGACCGAGCAGCTCAAGGCCGCGGAGAGCTACCAGCAGGCCCGAGAGGTGTTCCTGGCCAAGGAGCAGACCGCCAAGCACCTGGCCACTCTGCTGACCCTGGCCCAGGTGCGCCACTCCATCGACACCCGGGACCCCTTCTACGACGAGGAGGAGAAGTTCTGGAACGCCGCCATGCCCGAGGTGGAGGAGTACGAGCAGGCCTGGACCACCGCCATGCTGGAGAGCCCCTTCCGCTCCGACTTCGCCGCGGAGTACGGCGAGCTCATGTTCGTAAACGCCGAGATCAAGCGCAAGACCTTCTCCCCTGAGATCATCCCCCTGCTCCAGCAGGAAAACGACCTGACCCAGGCCTACGAAAAGCTGTTGGCCTCGGCCCAGATCCCCTTCGAGGGGGGCGTGTATACCCTCTCCCAGCTCTCACCCTTCAAAAACGACCCCGACGACGGGCGGCGGCTGGCGGCCTGGAAGGCGGAAGGCCAGTGGTACAAGGAAAACCAATCCGAGCTGGACCGGCTCTACGACGAGCTGGTGCATCTCCGGGACAAGATGGGCCGCGCCCTGGGGTATGAGGGGTACACCACACTGGGCTACTACCGCATGGGCCGCAACTGCTACACTAAGGAGGACGTGGAGAAGTTCCGCGCCGCCGTGGTCAAGTACCTGGTGCCGGTGGCTGAGGAGATCTACCGCGCCCAGGCAGAGCGCCTGGGCAAGAGCTATCCCCTGAGCTTTGCCGATGCGGCGCTGGAGTTCCGCTCCGGCAACCCCAAGCCTGTGGGGACCCCTGACGACATCCTGGAGCAGGGTAGGAAGTTCTACCATGAGCTCTCCCCCGAGACCGGGGCCTTCTTCCAGACCATGCTGGACTGTGAGCTGCTGGATGTGCTCTCCACCGAGGGCAAGCAGGGCGGCGGCTACTGCACCAATCTGGATGAGTACGGCGTGCCCTTCATCTTCGCCAACTTCAACGGCACCCAGCACGACGTGGAGGTGGTCACCCACGAGGCGGGCCACGCCTTCGCCTGCTGGACAAACCGCGACCGGGTGCCTATGGAGTATATCTGGCCCAGCATGGAGGGCTGTGAGGTCCACTCCATGTCCATGGAGTTCTTTGCCTGGCCCTGGGCAGAGGGCTTCTTTGGGAGCGACGTGCGCAAGTTCCGGTATAGCCACCTCTCCGGGGCCATTACCTTTATCCCCTACGGCACCATGGTGGACCACTTCCAGCATGAGGTGTATGCCCATCCCGACATGACCCCGGAGCAGCGCCACGCCGTGTGGAAGGAGCTGCTGGGGGTGTATATGCCCTGGATGAAGCTGGACGGGGAGATCCCCTTCTACGCTGAGGGAGAGGGCTGGCAGCGTCAGCACCACATCTACTCCAGCCCCTTCTACTATATCGATTATTGCCTGGCCCAGACGGTGGCCCTCCAGTTCTGGGCGGCCATCCAGGAAGACCTGGGAAGCGCCTGGAAAAAGTATATGGCCTACACCACCCAGGGGGGCAGCCGGGTGTTCACCGAGCTGCTGCGCGGCGCCGGCCTGGAGAGCCCCTTCGAGGAGCAGTGCCTGCGGGGCGTGTGCGAGAAGGCCATGGAGTGGCTCAGCGGCCCCAACGGCGAGGGCATCGCATAAATGGCGGAGAAAAAACGCCGGGGGCGGAGGGCCTATCTCAGCGACTTTCAGCCCCAGTTGGACGGCAAGTACGTCTATACCGGCGCGCTGCATTACTATGAGGGGGCGGACCGGAAGAGGAGCATGGCCCTTCTCTGGGGCCTGACGGCGGCCCTGGCCGTCGGGGCCCTGGTACCGGGCCTGGTGCGGGCGGCGGGAATGGACAATCATTTTTACGTCATCCTGCCCTGGGCCGCCGAGCTGATGGCGGCGGTGTCAGTGGTGTGGGCCATGTGCCGGCTCTCCGTTGGGGGTGACCCCCTGCGAGACTATATCTTTGAGGCCACCGTGGCCGTCCTGCCCCTGCGCGCCGCTATTTCGGCCGGTCTGGCCGTGCTCACCCTGGCGGGTGAGTGTGTGTATCTCTTCCTCAACGGCCCGGGGGAGAAGCTGCCGGGCACCGTGGCCCTGGTGGTGGCCCAGGCGGTGCTGGTCCTCTCTGCCCTGGGGCTGCGGAAGGCCATCTCGGGGCTGCGCTGGTCGGAGGAACGGCCGGAATTGTAATTTTGTGGAGAAAAACAGAAATTTCAATTTGACACGGCAGAGAAAAAGAGATAAAATACCTGGTACCATAGGCCAGTGTGTCCATGGACAAGTGAACGCTTACTGCGGACATTTTCCAGAGGGGGGACATGTCCCCCCTCCTTTTGGCCTGCTTTGGCAGGCCAAATGATCGGTGAACTGCGGGAAAGACCCGTTTTGTTCAAACATATATAAGGAGGAACCAAGAAATGAAGCACATGAAGAAGCTGCTCGCTCTGCTGCTGGCGGTGGTCATGTGTGTCGGTGTGCTGTCTGCCTGCGCCCCTTCGGCTGACGATCCCAGCAACACCGACCCCAGCACCACCAACGACCCCAGCACCAACGAGCCCAAGGTCCTGGTTGCGGCCAGCAACCACTTTGAGGGCAAGTTCTCCCCCTTCTTCGCCGCCAGCGCCGAGGACAACAACATCGTGTCCATGACCCAGATCTCCCTGGTGGGCCTGGACCGCGTGGCCGATCCTCTCTTCAACGGCATCGAGGGCGAGAAGCGCACCTACAACGGCACCGAGTATTTCTATCAGTCCCCCTCCAACATCGTGGTGACTGAGAATGCCGACGGTACCGTCACCTATGACGTGACCATCCGGGACGACATGGTGTTCGCCGACGGTGTGCCTGTCACCATCGACGACGCCATCTTCTCCTTCTATGTTTACGCCGATCCCACCTATGACGGCTCCACCACCATCTACTCCCAGCCCATCAAGGGCATGGAGGAGTACCGCTCCGGCATGGCCACCCTCATCAACGTCATCGCTGGCGACGGCCGCGACGGCTACAACGGCAGCGAGTTCTACACCCAGGAGCAGTATGACGCCTTCTGGGCCGCCTTCGACGCCGCCGGTCTCAAGTTCGTGCAGGAGATCGTGGATTACTGCGTGGCCGCCGGTGCCAACACCGCCGAGGACCCCATCTCCGCCGTGGCTCCCAACTGGGGCTATTCCCTGGCTGAGGACGCCACCCTGGAGGACTTCTGGCAGGCCATCGTGGACAACTACGGCTACGACCTGTCCAACGAGGGCATCAACCTCGAGACCGCCGGCACCAGCATCACCGACCTGATCGTGGCTGAGCTGGAGGCCGCCGGTGTGGACTCCGCTCCCTATGTGGCCGGCGTGCAGACCGGTGAGTCCGCCCCCAACATCTCCGGCATCGTGAAGACCGGCGACTACTCCATGCGCATCACCCTGACCCAGGTCTCCGCCAACTTCATCTACAGCGGCCTGAACATCCCCATCGCCCCCATGCACTACTACGGCGACGAGAGCCTCTATGACTACGAGAACAACTCCTTCGGCTTTGTGAAGGGCGACCTGTCCGGCGTGAAGTCCAAGACCACCCAGCCTCTGGGCGCCGGCCCCTTCGTGTTCCAGGAGTTCTCCAACGGCCGCGTCTACCTCAACGCCAACGACTCCTACTGGGAGGGCCGTCCCAAGATCGACCAGCTCCAGTTCCTGGAGACCCTGGAGTCCGATAAGGTCGTGGGCATCGAGTCCGGCAACATCGACATCGGCGATCCTTCCTTCGAGGATTCCGTGCGCAAGCAGATCTCCGAGTACAACGGCGCTACCGAGGGCGAGGAGATCCTGGACGGCGACGTGGTGACCACCCGCCTCTACGACTTCCTGGGCTACGCCTATGTGGGCATCAACGCCAAGAACGTGATGGTGGGCGACGATCCCTACTCCGAGGCTTCCAAGAACCTGCGCAAGGCCTTCGCCACCGTGCTGGCCGTCTACCGTGACGAGTCCGTCAACTCCTACTACGGCGACACCGCCTCCGTCATCAACTACCCCATCTCCTCCACCTCCTGGGCCGCTCCTCAGGTCACTGACGACGGCTACCAGGTGGCCTACTCCGTGGATGTGGACGGTAATCCCATCTACACCGACGGCATGACCGCCGAGGAGCGCTATGCCGCCGCTCTGGAGGCCGCTCTGGGCTTCTTTGAGGCCGCCGGCTACACCGTGGCCAACGGCAAGGTGACCGCCGCTCCCGAGGGCGCCCGTCTTGACTACCAGGTCAACGTGGGCGGCAACGGCGCCGGCAACCACCCCTCCTTCATGATGCTCACCAACACCTCCGCCGCTCTGAAGACCATCGGCATCAACCTGCAGGTCAACGATATTGTCCAGGCCGCTGATCTGTATGCTACCTATCAGTCCGGCGAGGCCGACATGTGGGCCGCCGCCTGGGGCGCCACTCCCGACCCCGACATGTTCCAGCTCTACCACACCGATGGTGCTACCAACTACTACGCCATCAGCGACGCCGAGCTGGACGAGCTGATCATGCAGGGCCGTCAGAGCGCTGACCAGAGCTTCCGCAAGGCCACCTACAAGGCTGCCATGGAGATCATCATGGACTACGGCGTTGAGGTGCCCGTCTATCAGCGCAGCGAGTGCTACATCTTCTCCACCCAGCGGGTCAACATCGACTCCCTGACTCCCGATATGACCCCCTACTGGACCTGGATGAGCGACATCATCAACCTGGAGGTCAACGGCTAAAAACCGCCCTCTCGGGGAAAACCAAGCATGATCCGGTGGCGATCACCCCGCGGCCCTTTCCCGGGCCGCGGGGTATCGCTACTGCATATCAAGGAGCTGCTTGCTCCGGCGGGCAACCGCTTGATGTGCAGTTGCGAGAGCCACGGTGCCAGAGCGCGCCGCAAGAGCGCCAAGCGCGGATAGAAAGACGGGAGGAGCCCTATGCGAAAGTTTATTGTCAAGCGGATTTTATTGTCCATCCTCATTTTGTTCTGTGTGACCTTCATCATCTACGCCCTGATGCGGGCCCTGCCCACCTCTTTCGTGGAGAGCATGGCCATGCAGCTGGCTCAGGCCCCGGGTTCCAAGCCCTATAATGAGTGGCTCGATCAGCTCAACGCGGCCTACGGCCTGGATATGGAGCTGATCCCCGGGTATCTCACCTGGCTCAAGGGGGCCATCGTGGGCAACTTCGGCGACAGCTGGAAGTACTCCATGCCCGTGCTCCAGAAGTTCAACGAGGTCATCTGGCTGTCCTTCATCATGGGGGGCATCGCTTTTATCCTGGAGCTCATCATCGCCATCCCTCTGGGCGTCATTGCCGCCACCAAGCAGTATTCCAAGGCGGACTACGCCATCACCGCCGGTGCCCTGCTGGGCATCTCCCTGCCCACCTTCTTCTTCGCCACGCTGCTCAAGCTGGCCTTCGCGGTGAACCTGAAGTGGTTTGAGCTCAGCGGTCTGGTAAGCCGGGACTACCCGCAGCTGGACGCCTGGGGACAGTTTTTGGACAAGGCCAACCACCTGGTGCTGCCCATCGCCACGTTGGTCATTGTATCGGTGGGCTCCCTCATGCGCTACACCCGCACCAATATGCTGGAGGTCCTCAACTCCGACTATATCCGCACCGCCCGGGCCAAGGGCCTCTCGGAGCGGAAGGTCATCTATCACCATGCCTTCCGCAACACCCTCATCCCCCTGGTGACCATCGTGGGCGGCTCCCTGCCGGGGCTGTTCTCCGGCGCTCTCATCACCGAGACCCTCTTCTCCATCCCCGGGATCGGGTTCACCTCCTACACGGCCATGACGGCGGGAGACATTCCCTTCTCCATGTTCTACATGACCTTCCTGGCGGTGCTGACCCTGCTGGGCAACCTGATCTCGGACATTCTGTACGCGGTGGTGGACCCCCGCGTGCGTATCGCGTAAGAAGGAGGGCCTACTGATGAGAGACGATATGGACAAGCTCCGGGGCACTACCCCTCTGGACATGAACAACCCCCTCCGGCCCCAGGACGTGCCGGCCTCGGCCAATAAGCGCCACGTGGACCGTCTGCTGGAGCAGGGAAAGACCAATGCCGGCGGCGGGAAGAAGCACGAGGAGGAGCAGTTCTCCCTCAACGATGACCGCCGTGTGAAATCCCTCTCCCCCGGCGCCCTGGTGGCCAAGCGGTTTTTCCGCAACCGCCTGGCGGTGGTGGGGTTGGTGATGCTGATCGCCATGTTCCTGTTTTCCTTTGTAGGCGGCTGGATCAGCCCCTATGGCCAGGACGAGATCTTCTATATCTACGAGGGCCAGCAGAAGCAGTATGTGGGCGTGGTGCGCAACGACACCTTCCGCTACGCCGCGGCCGACGGGCAGGAGTTCGGCTCCGCCGCCCAGGCCCAGGTGGTGCTGGCCATGAACCAGGGCAAGGACACCTTCACCTACCGGGACGTGGAGTACACCCTGGCGGAGGAGGGCTCCGACTTCTACACCATCTACGCCGGGAACACCCTGGTGGCCATGGCTTATAAGGACATCGTCAACGCCCCCGACGGCGTGAGCGACAGCTCCCTCACCTTTAACTTCCAGTACGGCGCCCTCAAGGCCTATGCCAACGGCGAAAGCGAGTTCTCCGCCGACGGTGTGACCTACCGCCTGGACGACCAGGACATCTACAACGGCTCTGAGCTCGCCGGCTATATCAGCCGCTTCGTGGTCCGTCCCGTGGAGAACGGCGTGGTCATCACCCGGCACTTCAAGGAGGAACTGGAGCTGGCCATTGAGACTGACGACCCTGAGTTCCTCTACACCGACACCGACGGTGTGGAGTACACCTACACCATTCAGTATGACCCCGCCACCCAGTCCTGGTCGGTCAAGCAGGAGAAGCTCACCTATGTGGCCGACGACTACGCCCTGCCCAGCGCCGAGCATCCCCTGGGCACCGACAAAAACGGCATGGACATGCTCACCCGCCTGATGTACGGCGGCCGGGTGTCCCTGGTGATCGGCTTCATCGTGGTCATCATCTCCGGCTTCATCGGCGTGATTCTGGGCGGCATCTCGGGCTACTTCGGCAAGTGGGTGGACAACTTCATCATGCGTGTGGTGGACGTGTTCTACTGCATCCCCTCTATGCCGCTCATCATTATTTTGGGCGCCGCCATGGACGCCATGCAGGTGGACCCCATGATGCGTATTTTCTACCTGATGCTGGTGCTGGGCTTCCTGGGCTGGCCCTCCATCGCCCGCATGGTCCGCGGCCAGATCCTCTCCCTGCGTGAGCAGGAGTTCATGACTGCAACCGAGGCCTGCGGCATCAGTGTCTCCCGCCGGATCTTCCGGCACCTGATCCCCAACGTCATCCCCCAGCTCATCGTCATCTGCACCATGTCCCTGGGCTCCACCATCATCACCGAGGCCACCCTGAGCTTCCTGGGCCTGGGCGTGAAGTTCCCCTTCGCTTCCTGGGGCAATATCATCAACGACGTCAACAACGCCTACGTCATGACCAACTACCTGTGGATCTGGATCCCCGCCGGCGTGTGCCTGCTCATCACCGTGCTGGGCTTCAACTTCGTGGGCGACGGCCTGCGGGACGCCTTTGACCCCCGCATGAAGCGCTGAGAGAGGAGGAGAGAGTATGGCAAAGAAAAACGCGGAAGGCTACCTCTCCGCCAAGGAGGCCCGGCGCATCGCCCGGGAGAACCGGAAGATCACCAACGCCTTTGAAAAGCAGCGCAAGCGCAAGAAGGTGCCTGAGAGCGAGTACCTGACTGAGATGCACGATGCGGGTAACGCCGTGGAGTTTGATAACCTCCACACCTACTTTTACACCGACGAGGGCGTGGTCAAGTCGGTGGACGGCGTGAGCTTTGAAGTGCCCATCGGCAAGACCGTGGGCGTGGTGGGCGAGTCTGGCTGTGGCAAGAGCGTCACCAGCCTGTCCCTGATGCAGCTGCTCCAGCGGCCCCAGGGCCAGGTGGTGGAGGGCGCCATCCGCCTCAACCTGGGCGACAAGGCCTACGACGTGACGAAGGTGCCCAACGAGAAGATGCAGGAACTGCGGGGCAACATCGTGTCCATGATCTTCCAGGAGCCCATGACCTCCCTGAACCCGGTCTTCCGCATCGGCGACCAGGTGGACGAGGTCATCGCCCTCCACGACGGCGAGGGCAAGAGCAAGGCGGAGATCAAGGAGCGCACCATCGAGCTTTTGAAGATGGTGGGCATCGCCAACAGCGAGGGCGTCTACCGCATGTTCCCCCATGAGCTCTCGGGCGGCATGCGCCAGCGCGTGTGTATCGCCATCGCCCTGGCCTGCAACCCCCGGGTCATCATTGCCGATGAGCCTACCACCGCCCTGGACGTGACCATCCAGGCCCAGGTGCTGGACCTTTTGCGCAACCTCAAGGAGAAGATCAACTCCTCCATCATGTTCATCACCCACGACCTGGGCGTTATCGCCGAGATGGCCGACTATGTGGTGGTCATGTACGCCGGGCGCATCGTGGAGAAGGGCACTGCCGACGAGATCTTCTCCCATCCCGCCCATCCCTACACTATCGGCCTCATGGCCTCCAAGCCTGTGGTGGGCCAGAAGGTGGATAAGCTCTACTCCATCCCGGGCAAGGTGCCCAACCCCGTGAATATGCCCAACTACTGCTACTTCAAGGACCGCTGCGAGATGTGCCTGGAGGAGTGCTCCGGGGAGTATCCCCGTGAGATCCAGATCTCTCCCACCCATTTCGTCTCCTGCTACCGCTACTACGACGGGAAGCAGTCTGATGCGGACAAGAGAAAGGGGGAGCAGTAAAAGATGGGAAAAGAGAAAAAGACTGACGACCAGGAGAAGAAGGACCTGACCATCGTCAACGACTATACTCCGGTGACTTACGATCCCCAGTATATCCTCATGGTTAACCAGCTCAAGAAGTACTTCCCCATCAAGGGGGGCATGGTGTCCAAGACCGTGGGCTATGTGAAGGCTGTGGACGGCATCACCTTCAACCTCAAGCGGGGCTCCACCATGGGCCTGGTGGGCGAATCCGGCTGCGGCAAGACCACCACCGGCCGGACCATCCTGCGCCTTTCGGGGGACAAGACCGGCGGCCAGGTCCTCTTCAACGGCGAGGAGGTCTACGACAAGAATCCCAAAGAGATGCGCGCTCTGCGCACCAAGATGCAGATCATCTTCCAGGACCCCTTCTCCAGCCTGTCTCCCCGCCTGCCCGTGGGCGAGATCATCGGCGAGGCGGTGCGGGAGCACGGCCTGGTGAGCCGCGCGGAGTTCAACGACTATATTGACAAGGTCATGGACAACTGCGGCCTCCAGCCCTTCCACAAGAGCCGCTATCCCCATGAGTTCTCCGGCGGTCAGCGCCAGCGTATCTGCATCGCCCGGGCCCTGGCCCTCAATCCGGAGTTTGTGGTCTGTGACGAGCCCGTGTCCGCCCTGGACGTGTCCATCCAGGCCCAGATCATCAACCTGCTCAAGGACCTCCAGGATCAGTACAAGCTCACCTACCTGTTCATCTCCCACGACCTCTCGGTGGTGGAGCACATCTCGGACACGGTGGGCGTCATGTACCTGGGCAGCCTGGTGGAGTACGGCTCCACCGAGGACATCTTCCGTCACCCCCTCCATCCCTATACCGAGGCCCTGTTCTCCGCCATCCCCATCCCCGACCCCAAGGCCAAGATGAACCGCATCGTGCTGGAGGGCTCCATCCCCTCTCCCGCCAACCCGCCCGCGGGCTGCAAGTTCCACACCCGCTGCGCCCACTGCATGGAGCGCTGCAAGGTGGAGGCGCCGGTGCAGCGTGAGGTGGAGCCCGGCCACTTCGTGGTCTGCCACCTGTACGATAAGTGATGGCCCGTTCCAGACGAGAGGACGACGACGGCCGGGTCGTGGCCGATATGAGCGGCATCGAGGGCCCCCGCCTGCTTCTGCCCCGGATGCCGGGCAAGCGCAGGGACTTAAGCCCCCCGCCGCCTGCCGAGGAGGAGGAGCAGGAGGCGCGGCCCTGGGAGAAGGACCGGGACGCCCTCAGTCCCAAGGATAGGCGGCTCTATGTCTTTGCCGCCCTCAAGGCGGCGCTGCTCATCGGGGCGGTGTTCCTGATCTGTTTTGGCCTTTTCATTGCCCTGCTGCTGTGGCTGTGGCTGTGAGAGAGCCGCCCAAAAAGTACAAGAGGCCCCCGGCGGTCACGGACCGCCGGGGGCCTAGCCTGTCAAAAAATTCCCCACAGGGAAGCCTCGCTTAAGTTCCGTCGCGCGCACGCGACGGAATAAAATCAAAATCTGTCATTTCCAAGGACATGTGCCTGGGAAATGACACTTCTCATGACGGATGGGGTGACAATTTCGCGAGAAATCGAGCCCCATCCGACATGCAGCCTCTTGTCGGGAAAGGCCGTTGGCCTTTTTCGACAATTTTAGCCCCCGGCGGTCACTGACCGCCGGGGGCCTTTCTCATTTGCTCAAAGGGGCGTATCCAGGTCCTCCAGCTCCCGGGGGGAGGAGACCTCCACCAGCCGCAGCCGGTCGGAGTGGGCGCGGATCACCGCGCCGCCGCCCACGTCGCCGGAGAGGGCGCTGAGCTCGGGGAAGAGCGAGCGGGGGAAGATCACCGGGTTGCCCCGCTGCCCCGCAAAGGAGAGGGCGGTAATGTCCTCCGGATGGAGGCGGAAGGCCGCGATCAGAGCCTTGACGCTCCCACGGGTGAGCCAGGGCTGGTCACACACGGCAAAGGCCACCCCGGCGCAGTCGCCCAGGAAGGAGAGCCCCATACGGATGCTCTCTGACTGGCCCTCCTCCGGGTGCAGGTTGGGCAGGGGCAGATACCCCCGGTCGGCGGCCAGCTCCAGGAGCTCGTCGTACTGGCTCACCACCACCGCACGGGAGAAAAGGGTAGGGGGGCAGGCGTCCATTGCCCGCTCCATAAGGGTCTTGCCCTCCACGGGGTAAAAGAGCTTGTTGCCTCCAAAGCGCTCGGAGAAGCCGGAGGCCATCATCACCAGTCCCAGCTTCATGGCCGTTCCCGCCTCCAGAACTGACAGGCCCCCCGGCGCACATAGCGCCCCCGCTTTTCCCGCACCAGGGCGCCGCTCTCCACCACCGTCTCACCCAGCAGCAGCACGGTCTCCGCCCGGCCTCGGACGGCCATCCCCTCGTAGGGGGTGTAGTCCACTGCCTGGAGCTGATGGGCCGCGGAAATACGGCCCGTATAATCCGGGTCCCAAATTACAATATCTCCGTCGCTGCCCACCGCCAGCGCGCCCTTCTGGGGGTACATGCCGAAAAGCTTGGCGGGCTGCTCGGAGAGCAGGCGCATCATCTGGTGGGGGGAGATGTGTCCGGCGGTCACCCCGTAGGTGTAGAGCAGGATGGGGCGATGCTCCACACCGGGGATGCCGTTGGGGATGCGGGAGAAGTCGTCTCTGCCCAGGGCCTTGACGGAGAGGCGGAAGGAGCAGTGGTCGGTGCCCACGGTGTCTACCTCGCCGGCGGAGAGAGCCTCCCACAGGGCATCCTGATCGGCTGGCGTGCGCAGGGGCGGGGAGAGGACGAACTTGGCCCCCTCGAATCCGGGGAGTTGATATTTGCTTTCATTCAACAGTAAGTATTGGGGACAGGTCTCCACATAGACCTCCTGGCCCCGCATCCGGGCCTGCCGGACGGCCTGGAGAGCGCGGCAGGTGGACAGGTGGACGATGTTGACGGGGTACCCGGCCAGCTCGCCGATGGCCAGCCAGCGGTCCACCGCCTCGGCCTCCACCGCCGCCGGGCGGGAGAGAGGATGGGCGGCGGGGGAGAGGTGACCGGCGGCCTTCTGCGCGGCGATGCCGACGCTCACCAGGTCGCCGTTTTCACAGTGGCAGCCCACCACGCCCCCCAGCTCACCCACGGCCCGGACCACCTCATAGGCGTCGCCGTCGGAAATACGCAGGTTGTCGTAGGCCAGATAAATCTTGTAGGAGGTGACGCCGCCGGCGGTCATGTCGGGCAGCTCGGCGCGGATGGCGCTGTTCCAGTCCTTGATGGTCATGTGGAAGCCGTAGTGGCAGCTGGCGCGGCCGTCGGCGCGGCGGTGCCAGGTCTCCAGGGCGGAGGCCAGGGAGGCCCCCCGCTCCGGCTCGGCGAAGTCCAGCACGCAGGTGGTGCCGCCGATGAGGGCAGCCCTGGTGCCGGAGGACCAGTCGTCGGCGGTTTCGTTGGGCAGGCCCTTGTTCATCTCCAGGTGGGTGTGGGTGTCGATGAAGCCGGGGAAGACCAGTTTGCCGGCAGCGTCCACAAGGCGGGAATCCTCCGGGGGGAGGCCGGGGCCGATCTCCGTGATCTTCCCGCCCCGCACCCGCAGGTCGGCCTTCACCGGGCCCTGGGGACAGATCAGGGTGCCGTTTTGGATAAGAATGGACATGAGAAGACCTCCTTTTGCAATTCATCCCCGCCGATCGTCTGTGCGACCCACCAGATAATCCAGACTTACCTGATAAAAGTCGGCCAGCTTAATAAGAGCCTCAATGGGGATATTGATTTTTCCGGTCTCGTAGTCAGAGTAGGTATTCTGCCGGACGTTCAGATAGGCGGCCAGCTGGGACTGCTTGAGGTCCCGGTCGGAGCGCAGTTCGCCGATACGCTTGAAATACATTGTATCACCTCAGGGATACGATACATGATCCGCAATGACCGCAGGAAGAATCAGTCGCCGCCTTCGCGGACGTACTCGATGATGTCCTCCACCTGACAGTCCAGAATGAAGCAGAGGGTATCCAGCGTCTTCATGGTGATGTTCTCCCCGTGCCGCATCCGATGCAGGATGTTGGCGGAGACCCCGTGCTTGAAGATCAGCTGGTATTCCGTGATGCCTTTTTGGCACAGCGTGCGGTAAAACGGCGTGTAGCAGATCATGTTTCTCACCTCTGTGCATACCATAGCACACTCAATACATTGACTATGCCCAATGTATTGAGTATAATGGGCGCTGGAGGTGAAAGCATACATGAGGTTTTCCATGTGGTGGTAGAAAAGGTGTGCTGCGGTACCTGTGTTCACTACCGGCAGCACTATGTGCTGAGCGAGGAGGGCAGGTTTTTGCCCCTGTGGTACGGTCACTGCCATGTGCCCCGCGCAGAGAGGCGCACACCGGAGGAGGTCTGCCGTTTCTACGCGGCAAAGGAAAACGCGGAGGATAGGGTCTGACCCCATCCTCCGCGTCTATATTACGGTTTGAGCCCCTGTGCCTCAAAGACGGCCAGGAGCGCGTCCATGTCCGGCCGGACCGACATGGGCTCCCCGGCGGCACGGATGCCGTTCTGGGTATCCTTGAGGCCGTTGCCGGTGACGATGCTCACCACGGTGGCCTCCGGGTCGATGAGGCCCAGCTCCAGGGCCTTCTTTACTCCCGCGGTACCGGTGACCCCGGCGGGCTCCCCGAACACACCGCAGGTGCGGCCGATGAGCCGCATGGCCTCCAGGATCTCCTCATCGGAGACGTTCACCGCCACGCCTCCGGACTCCCGCACGGCGGCGAGGGCCTTGTCGGCGTTGCGGGGCACCCCTACGGCGATGGAGTCGGCCAGGGTGTCTTCGGCCATGGGCTGCCAGGGCTCCCCGGTCTGGAGGGAGCGGTTGAGGGGGCAGCAGCCCGTTGCCTGGACCGAGATGAGCCGGGGCAGATGGTCAATGAAGCCCAGGGCGTAGAGGTCTTTGAGACCCTTCCACGCCCCGGCGATGGTGCAGCCGTCTCCCACCGACAGCGCCACATAATCGGGAGCGCGCCAGTGGAGCTGCTCCAGGATTTCCAGGGTGACGGTCTTTTTTCCCTCGGAGAGGTAGGGGTTGATGGCGGCGTTGCGGTTATACCAGCCCCAGCGGTCGATGGCGGCCTTGGAGAGCTCGAAAGTGTCCTCGTAGCTCCCTTCCACGCTGATGACGTGGGCGCCAAAGATCATGAGCTGGGCCACCTTGCCCTTGGGGGCCCGGCTGGGCACGAAGATGTAGGTCTCCAGACCCGCCGCCGCGGCGTTGCCCGCCAGGGAGGAGGCGGCGTTGCCGGTGGAGGAGCAGGCGATGGTTTTCGCCCCCGCCTCCATTGCCTTGACCACCGCCATGGCCGAGGCCCGGTCCTTGAGGGAGGCGGTGGGGTTGAGACCGTCGTCCTTGAGGTAGAGGGTGCGCAGACCCAGGACCTTGGCCAGGGCGTCGGCTTTGTAGAGGGGGGACCAGCCCACCCGCAGGGGGGGCGCGGGGGAGTCCGGCTCCACCGGCAGCAGAGGCCGGTAGCGCCACATGGAGAAGTCATCGCAGTCGGCAAGGGCCTCCCTGGAGAAGACCGAGCGGATATAGTCGTAGTTATAGCGGATGTCCAGGATGCCCCCGCACTCACAGGTGGTCAGGCCGGGGAGGGCCTCATACTCTTTTCCGCACCGGATGCATTTGGCACAACGGACGTTTTTCACAGGCCATTCCTCCTTTCCGGGGACCCCTTACAGGGCCTTGAGCACGCCGCTCTCCTCGTTGAAGGCGTTGATGAGCTGGTCCAGGGCCTCCGCCTGGCCGTGCACCTGCTCCCACTCGTCGCCGTACCACAGCTCGTTGAGGTCCTCCATGGCCTTGCCCTGCTGCTCCACCCAGGTGTAGTACTTGAGGTTGTGGACCCGCTTTGCCTCCCGGTAGCCCAGCTCCAGCATGGCGTCGGTCTTGAGGCCCAGCATGTGCAGGGCATGGTCCATGGCGGCGGCGGCAGGGGTGTAGTCGCCGTACTGCTCATTAAGCTCGGCCACCCGGGAGCGGTACATATCGGCGGAGTCGGTGAGGACAGTGCACACCACGTCCCGGTCGGTGAACTCGTAGTATTTGGCCATCTTGATGCAGCACAGCACGTTGGCGATGCCGCTGATGCCCAGCCAGGAGAGGGTAGCGATGAACTCCTCGGAAAGGCCCAGCTCATCGCGCAGGTAGGCGCGGCCGGCGTCGGTGTTGAAGAGGCGCAGCAGCCGCTGCGAGTCCTCGTCATCGATGGCGATGGCCATGTCGGTGTTCTTCACGTTGTGGATCCAGGGGATGTGCTTGTCGCCGATGCCCTCGATGCGGTGATCGCCGAAGCCGTTTGAGAGGATGGTGGGGCACTGGAGAGCCTCGCCCACGCCCAGCTTCATGCGGGGGTAGCGCTCCTTGAGGTAGTCCCCGCAGCCGATGGTGCCGGCGCTGCCGCTGGTGAAGCAGGCTCCGGCCAGACGCTGTCCCGGGGCCTTGACGGCCTCGAACACGGTGGCGATGGCGTCGCCGGTGACCTGGTAGTGCCAGAGGTGGTTGCCCATCTGCTCAAACTGGTTGAAGATCATGCACTGGGGGTCCTCCGAGAGCTCGTGGGTCTTGTCGAAGATCTCCTTGACGTTGGACTCGCAGCCGGGGGTGGCGATGACCTCGGCGCCGATGGAGTGGAGCCAGTCAAAGCGCTCCTGGCTCATCTCGGCGGGAAGGATGGCCACGGCGTGGACCCCCAGCAACCGGGAGTTGAAGGCGCCGCCCCGGCAGTAGTTGCCGGTGGAGGGCCAGACGGCCTTGTGGTGGGTGGCGTCGAACTGGCCGGTGACCAGCCGGGGCACCAGGCAGCCGAAGGAGGCCCCCACCTTGTGGCAGCCGGTGGGGAACCACTTGCCCACCAGAGCCACGATGCGGCACTTCACCCCGGTGAGGGAGCTGGGCAGCTCGATGTAGTTGGGCACTTCCCGGAACAGCCCGCCCTTCTCTTTGGCCTCGTTTTTCCAGGTGATGCGGAAGAGATTGAGGGGGTCGGTATCCCACAGGCCAACCGTCTTGAGCCGCTCACGCAGCTTCTCTGGGATGGTGGAGGGGTCCTTCATCTGGGCGTAGGTGGGGATAATGATGCCGTTTTCCCGGGCCACGGCCAGGTTATGGCGCAGACCCTCGGGGCAGATGGTCAGATCGATCATGGGGGGACGCTCCTCTCTGTCAGTTTTGGTACTCCTATGATAGCATACCCCTCGCAGAAAGCAAGCAAAACTCCCCTGCCCGGAGGGGAAAGACTCCGATTTGGGTTGACAGGGAGGGAAGAGACGGATATGATAAAATTACATAAGTGTACGCGCCGTCAGGAGCGCGGTTTTGTGGAAAAAAGAAACTGTAATCCCATAAGGAGGTGTCTTTTGATGGAAGTGGGAAGAGAAGTCCTGCGGGTGGATGCCTGTGATAAGGTGACCGGCCGGGCAAGGTATACCGACGACTTTCATGAAGGGCCTATGCTGGTGGCCAAGGTGCTCCACAGTACCATTGGCAACGGCTGGGTGAAATCCATAGACATCTCGGAGGCCATGCAGGTCCCCGGGGTGGTGAAGATCCTCACCTGTTTTGACGTGCCCGACATCCAGTACCCAACCCCCGGCCATCCCTGGAGCGTGGAGAAGGCCCACCAGGACGTGGCCGACCGCACCCTGCTCACCCGGCGGGTGCGCATCTACGGGGACGACATTGCCGCCGTGGTGGCAGAGGACGCCATCGCGGCAGAGCGAGCCCTGGGCAAGATCCGCGTGGAGTATGAGGAGTATCCCGTGGTCCTGGACCCGGAGGAGGCCATGAAGGGAGAGGGGGAGCCCATCCACGCCGAGCACCCTGACAACATCCTGGCCAAGATGGACCTGCGAACTCCCATCCAGGGCGACAAGTATGCCTCCGTGGAGGATGTATTTGCCGACGGGGCTCTGCGCACTTTTGAAGGCCACTACAAGACCCAGCAGGTGCAGCATTGCCACATCGAAAACCCCATCTCCTACGCCTATATGGAGGGGGGACGGATCACGGTGGTCTCCTCCACCCAGATCCCTCACATCGTCCGCCGGGTGGTGGGCCAGGCCCTGGGTATCCCCTGGGGACAGATCCGGGTTATCAAGCCCTACATCGGCGGAGGTTTCGGCAACAAGCAGGAAGTGCTCTACGAGCCCCTCAACGCTTGGCTCACCACCCAGGTGGGGGGACGGAAGGTCAAGCTGGACGTGAGCCGTGAGGAGACCTTCCAGAACACCCGCTCCCGCCACCCCATCTCCTTTGATGTAAAGGCCGCCGTGGACCCGACTACCATGCGCCTCATGGCCCGCTACTGCCGGGCGGTGAGCAACCAGGGGGGGTACGCCTCCCACGGCAACTCCATCGTGGCAAACGCCATCACCGGCTTCCGCCAGCTCTACCTGGATGAGGTGGGCCACCACTCCGAGGCCTACACCGTCTATACCAACATTCCCGCCCCCGGGGCCATGCGGGGCTACGGCATCCCTCAGTGTGACTTTGCCAATGAGTGCCTCATGGACGACATTGCCCGGGAAATGGGCTGGGACCCCCTGGAGCTGAGAAAGAAGAACATCATGCCTCTGGGCTATGTGGACCCCTTCAACGGCATTACCTGCTATTCCACCGGTCTTGCGCAGTGTATGGACAAGGGAGCTGAGTTCATCGGCTGGAAGGAGTTGCGGGAGAAGTACAAAAACCAGACCGGGCCGGTGCGCCGGGGTGTGGGCATGGCGGTCTTCTCCTACAAGACCGGCGTCTACCCCATTTCCCTGGAGACCTCCTCGGCCCGCATGGTCCTAAACCAGGACGGCACGGTGCAGCTCCACCTGGGGGCCACTGAGATCGGCCAGGGGGGCGACACCGTCTTTTCCCAGATGGCTGCCCAGGCCCTGGGCATGGTCACAGAGGACGTACATATCATCTCCACCCAGGATACTGACGTGGCTCCCTTCGATACCGGGGCCTATGCCTCTCGCCAGACCTACGTCACCGGCATGGCCATCAAGAAGTGCGGAGAGCTCCTGAGAGAGCGTATCCTCACCTACGCCGGCGAGATGCTCTCCCGGGACCCCCAGGGTCTGGACCTCAGGGGGAAGGACATCGTGGACACGGGCAGCGGTCAGGCCCTTATCCCCCTCTCTGAGGTGGCCATGACCGCCTTCTACTCCCTGGACCATTCGGTTCATCTGACGGCGGAGGTCACCAACCACTGCAAGGACAACACCTTCGCCTTCGGCGCCTGCTTCTGCGAGGTGGAGGTAGACATCCCCGTGGGCAAGGTGAAGGTGCTGCGCATCGTCAACGTTCACGACTCGGGCAAGCTCATCAACCCCGCTCTGGCCGAGGCCCAGGTCCACGGCGGCATGAGCATGGGTCTGGGGTATGCCCTGAGCGAGGAGATGAAGCTGGATGCCAAGACCGGTCGTCTCCTCAACGGCAACCTGCTGGACTATAAGCTGCCTACCGCTATGGACACCCCCGAGCTCACCGCCCTCTTTGTGGAGACCGACGACCCCTCCGGCCCCTTCGGCAACAAGGCGCTGGGGGAGCCGCCTGCCATCCCCGTGGCTCCGGCGGTGCGCAACGCGGTGCTCTATGCCACCGGCGTGGCGGTAAACGACCTGCCCCTGAACCCCCAAAAGCTGGTGGAGCGGTTTACCGCCGCCGGACTTATCCCAGAGAAAAACTGAGAGGAGGGCGAGAACATGTACGACATTGCATCCATCTATAAAGCTGCCTCTGTCAGCGACGCTATTGCCGCCCTCCGTGCAGACCCCCAGGCGGTGGTCATCGCCGGGGGCACCGATGTACTCATCAAGATCCGGGAGGGAAAGCTGGCGGGCTGCCGCCTGGTGTCCATCCATGATCTGAGCGAGCTCAAGGGCATTTCCCTGAACGCCGCAGGGGACGTGGAGATCGGGCCCCTCTCCACCTTCCGGGACGTGACGTACAGCGACGTGATCCGCCAGAGCGTCCCTGTGCTGGGGGAGGCGGCGGACACCGCCGGCGGACCCCAGCTCCGGGCGGCGGGCACCATCGGCGGCAACGTCTGCAACGGCATCACCTCCGCCGACACCGCCTCCACCTTGGTGGCCCTGGGCGCCATTCTCCGGGTCCGCGGGAGCGAGGGCGAGCGGGAGATCCCCATTTCGGAGTGGTACAAGGGCGTGGGTAAGGTGGCCCTGGAGCACGACGAATTGCTGGTGAAGATCGTCATTCCCAGGGCAAACTGGGCCGGCTGGACCGGCCACTATATCAAGTACGCCCAGCGCAACGCCATGGACATCGCCACCCTGGGGGTGAGCTGCCTGGTGAAGCTCTCAAGCGACAAAAAGACGGTGGAGGACGTGCGCCTGGCCTTCGGCGTGGCCGGGCCGGTGCCCATGCGCGCCATGAGCGCGGAGGCAGCTGTCCGGGGCCTGAGCGTGGGTGAGGCAGCGGAGAAGATCGGCGCCGCTGCCCTCTCCGACGTGAATCCCCGCACCAGCTGGCGGGCCTCCAGGGAGTATCGCATTCAGCTGATCGAGGAGCTGTCCGGCCGGGCCTTTTTGGAGGCCGCCGGGAAGGGAGGCGCTGCGCTGTGATGGAGATTTTGCACATGACCGTCAATAACAAGGCTGTGGAGGTGGCGGTGGACCCCCGGGAGTCCCTGGCCGATACCCTGCGGGAGCGCCTGGGCCTCACCAGCGTGAAGAAGGGCTGCGAGGTAGGAGAGTGCGGGGCCTGCACCGTCCTGGTGGACGGGGTGGCCATCGACTCGTGCATCTACCTCTCCGTATGGGCCGATGGCAAGACCATCCTCACCGTGGAGGGGCTCCAGAACGAGAACGGAGAGCTCTCTCCCATCCAAAAGGCCTTCGTGGAGGAGGCCGCCGTCCAGTGCGGTTTCTGCACCCCGGGCATCATCATGTCCGCCGTGGAGATTGTGGGCTCGGGCAAGACCTATACCCGGGACGAGCTGCGCAAGCTCATCTCAGGCCATCTGTGCCGCTGCACCGGCTATCAGAACATTTTGAACGCCGTGGAGCGGGCGGTGAACGAGGCCCACAAGTTCGTGGGCAAGGAGGGCTGAGGGGTATCCCGCCGCCCAGAGAATAGCAAGCGAAAAGGGGCAAGGCTGAAATACGCCTTGCCCCTTTTTATCGGTCTATCTGTCCCCCTCCGGGGTTGCTCTGTGTCTGGCGGCTGCCTTTATCACAATGCAGACCAGCAACACGGCGAGGGTAACGGCACCATGCACCAGGATACTGGTATACCACGGTGCCGACTGCATCGCGTACAGCGCGGGATGAGACTTAAAGTCCCAAAGGACATAGATCCCATGGCCGATCCAAACGCCGAAAAAAGCACCCATTATGGTGTTTAGGACGGTATGTAGTCGTTTCATTTCATCACGCGCCTTTATAAAAGCTTTGCTGGCTTGTGTGACCACGATTCTATCATAACGGATATGATCCGGTCAAGCACGAGCCTTTGCCTGCGGTCTCAGCCTGCGCGGGCCGTTTTTTCGACTGCAAAAGCGCCGGCCCCAACAGGAGCCGGCGCTTTGATGTATCCGAGAAATTAGGAGATCAGCACTTCTCGAAGATGGTGGCGACACCCATGCCGCCGCCGATGCACAGGGTGGCCAGGCCCTTCTTGGCGTCGGGCCGCTTGGCCATCTCGTGAAGCAGGGTGACGATGATGCGCGCGCCGGAGGCGCCCACGGGGTGGCCCAGAGCGATGGCGCCGCCGTTGACGTTGACCTTGCTCATGTCGAACTTCAGGTCGCGGGCCACGGCCACGGACTGGGCGGCGAAAGCCTCGTTGGCCTCCACCAGGTCCATGTCATCGATGGTCAGGCCGGCCTTGGACAGAGCCTGACGGGAGGCGGGGACGGGACCCAGGCCCATGACCTTGGGGTCCACGCCGCCCTGGCCCCAGGAGACCAGCTTGGCCATGGGCTTGAGGCCGTACTTCGCCACAGCGTCGGCGGAGGCCAGGACGATGGCGGCGGCGCCGTCGTTGATGCCGGAGGCGTTGGCGGCGGTGACGCGCTCGCCCTTGGAGCCGTCAGCCTGGGGGAAGGCGCCCTTGAGCTTGGAGATGGACTCCACGGTGACGCCGGCCTTGGGGTACTCGTCCACCTTGAACTCCACCATTTCCTTCTTCTTCTTGACCATGACGGGGACGATCTCGTCCACGAACTTGCCGGCGGCCTGGGCGGCCTCGGCCTTCTGCTGGGAGGAGGCGGCGAACTCGTCCAGCTCCTGGCGGGTCAGGCCGTACTGATCGCAGATGTTCTCGGCGGTGGTGCCCATGTGGTAGTTGTTATACACGTCCCACAGACCGTCGCTGATCATGGTGTCGATCATCTTGGTGTGGCCCATGCGGGCGCCGTAGCGGCCGGTGGGGATGGCGTAGGGGGCGGCGGACATGTTCTCGGTGCCACCGGCCACGATGATGTCGGCGTCGCCCAGGGCGATGGTACGGCCGGCCTCAATGACGCTCTTCATGCCGGAGCCGCACACCATGCCCACGGTGTAGGCGGGGACCTCGATGGGGATACCGGCCTTCAGGCTGGCCTGACGAGCCACGTTCTGGCCCAGGCCGGCGGTGAGGATGCAGCCGAACATGACCTCATCCACGTTCTCGGGCTTGATGTTGGCACGCTCCAGGGCAGCCTTGATGACGGTGGCGCCCATCTCGGCGGCGGGGGTGTCCTTCAGGGAACCGCCGAAGGAGCCGATGGCGGTGCGGCAGCAGCTGACAACATAGACGTCTTTCATAATTGGTGACCTCCTAAAATTCGGATCCCGTAAGGGGGAACCTTGTCCTCCACATTATAAACCCTTCCACCAGGGAAAATCAACTAAGAAAAGCAATTTTTACATCGGGTACTTGATATGTTTTTAACAATAAACGCGCTTTTGCGCACCATTGGAAAAAACCGAAAGCTGATTCACCATTTATAAAGCGGAATGAGGGCTTTCCGGGCCGGCGGAAGGGGGCCGCTCCTGGGTGCGGGCATACTCCTCCACCAGGCGGCTGCCCAGCTTGAGCGGGTCGTCGCTTTTCTTGAGGCGCAGGGACAGGTAGGGGCGCTCCCCGGCTGAAAAGAGGAGCCGGCCCCGATATTTTTCCTGGGCGCACAGGGCACTCAGGCGGTTGAGGTCAAAGGAGGAGAGGATAAACTGCAGGCTCATGCCCCGCTGCACGATCTCCGAGATGCCGCAGCGGGCGGCGGCGGCGCGCATGAGGGCCACGGCGATAAGGTTGTTGACGCCCCGGGGGGGATCACCGTAGCGGTCGATGAGCTCGTCGGTCAGATCGTCGGCCTCCTCCTCGCTGCGGATGGCGGCAATACGGCGGTAGAGGTCCATGCGCTGCTCAGGAGAGGGGACGTACTTGTCGGGGATGGAGGCCGCCACGGTGAGGTCGGCGGAGCATTCCGCCGGCAGCTCCACCTGCTCGCCCCGCTCGGTGAGCACCGCCTCCTCCAGAAGTTTGAGGTACATGTCGTAGCCCACGCTCATGAGGAAGCCCGACTGCTCCGCCCCCAGCACATTGCCCGCGCCTCGGATCTCCAGGTCCCGCATGGCGATCTTGAAGCCGGAGCCAAACTCGGCAAATTCCCGGATGGCGGAAAGGCGCTTGGAGGCCACCTCGGTGAGGACCTTGCCCCGGCGGTAGGTCAGGTAGGCGAAGGCCCGGCGGCTGGACCGGCCCACCCGGCCCCGGATCTGGTGGAGTTGGGAGAGGCCCATCTTGTCGGCATCTTCGATGATGAGAGTGTTGACGTTGGGGATGTCGATGCCGGTCTCGATGATGGTGGTGCACACCAGCACGTCCACCTCTCCCTCGCTCATGCGGCTCATGATCTCACCCAGCTCATCCTGGCTCATCTTGCCGTGGGCCACGGCCACCGACACCTCCTCGCCCAGCAGCTCCCGGATGCGTGCGGCGGTGCGGGTGATGGTCTCCACCCGGTTGTGCAGGTAGTAAACCTGGCCACCCCGCTCGATCTCCCGGCGCATGGCGTCGGAGAGGACCCCCCAGTCGTGCTCCAGCACATAGGTCTGCACCGGCTGGCGGTCGGAGGGGGGCTCCTCCAGGGTGGACATGTCCCGGATGCCCGAAAGGGCCATGTTCAGGGTGCGGGGGATGGGGGTGGCCGACAAGGTGAGCACGTCCACCTGCCGGGAAAGCTCCTTGAGCTTCTCCTTGTGGCTTACGCCGAAGCGCTGCTCCTCATCGATGACCAGAAGCCCCAGGTCCTTGAAGCGCACGTCCTTCTGGAACAGCCGGTGGGTGCCGATGAGCACGTCCACCTGGCCTGCCTCCAGGCGCCGCAGGGTCTCCTTCATCTGGGCGGCCGTGCGGAAACGGGAGACCACCTCGATCTCCACCGGGTACTTGGCAAAGCGCTGCTTGGCGGTGAGGTAGTGCTGCCGGGCCAGCACGGTGGTGGGTACCAGGACGGCGGCCTGTTTTCCGTCCAGCACGCACTTCATAATGGCCCGGAAGGCAACTTCGGTCTTGCCGTAGCCCACGTCGCCGCACAGCAGCCGGTCCATGGGCCGGGCGGTCTCCATATCGTGCTTGATCTCGGCGATGCACCGGAGCTGGTCCTCGGTCTCGGTGTAGGAGAACTCCTCCTCGAAATCCCGCATCCAGGGGGAGTCGGGGGAGAAGGCATAGCCCGGCTGGCGCTGCCGCTGGGCATAGAGGGCGATGAGGTCACGGGCCAGGTCCTGCACCGCTTTTTTGGCCTTGGCCTTCTGGCGCTCCCAGTCTCCGCCGCCCAGGCGGGAGAGCTTGCGCGTCTCGGCGGCGTCCTCCCCGGAGCCGATATACTTGCTCACCTGGTCCAGCTGGGTGGCGGGGACGTAGAGCACGTCGGTACCGGCGTAGGCGATCTTCACATAGTCCTTCTCTACCCCGTCCACCGGCATCTTCACCATGCCCTGGTAGCGGCCCACCCCGTGGTGCTCATGGACCACCAGGTCGCCCACGGAGAGGTCGGCGTAGGAGCGCAGCTTCTGCCGGTTGGTGGGGGACTTTTGCCGGGGCTTTTTCCGCTGGTGGCCGGCCTGGCCCTCGGTGAGGACGGCAAAGTGGGCGCTGGGGTACTCCATACCGCCGGAGAGCCCCCCCACGGCGATGACCGCCTTGCCGGGGGCGGGGAGGGCGTGGAGGGAGAAGTCCACCGCCGCGCTCACCTTCTGCTCCCGCAGCAGGGACTGGAGGTTGAGGCAGCGCTGCTCGCTGCCCACCAGCACCACCACGGAGAACTTCTCGCCCAGGTAGTGGCTCAGGTCGGAGACTGCCGTCTCCAGGCTGGCGCCGTAGGAGGGCAGGGCCTTGGCCATCAGGCTGAGCATGCAGCGGGGGGGCTGGGGGTAGCGGGAATGGGGAAAGGCGTCCAGATAGACGGTGGGGAAGGCATCCAGGCCGGCGCAGAAGTCGTCAAAGCTGCGGGCCAGGACGGCGTTCTCTCCGGAGAGGGCGCCGCTCTCCAAAAGCAGCTTGCAGTCCTCCTCCAGCTGCAGAAGATAGTGCCCGCTCCGTTCGCTCAGGCGGGGGCAGTCGCTGAAAAGCACCACCGCGTCCTCGGGGAAGTAATCCGCGGCGGTGGCCAGCTGGGGGTAGATCATGGCCAGGTAGCGGTCCAGGGCGGGGAAGAGGGCCCCGGCGGAGAGCCGCTCCCGGTCCTCCCGCAGGGTGCGCAGGAGGGCGCTCTGGTCACCCTTGCGCTTTTCCGTCCGGGCGATGAGGGCGTCCATGGCCTCCACCAGCCCGGCATACCCGCCAGGGGCCAGCTGGGGCAGCACCTCGGCGGCGGGGAGGATCTCCGCGTGCTCCAGCGGCTCCACCCGCCGCTGGGTGGAGGGGTCGAAGAGACCCATGGAGTCCACCTCGTCCCCAAAGAGCTCCAGCCGCACCGGCATGGGGTGGGCGGGGGAGAAGAAATCCAGGATACCGCCCCGCAGGGCAAACTGGCCCACGCCCTCCACCTGCTGGCAGCGGGTGTAGCCCGCGGCCACGAGGGTCTGCTCCAGCTCCGTAAGGTCGTAGTGACCGTCCAGACGCAGTAGCTGGCTGGCCTGGTCCAGCAGCCGGGGGGGCATGGTCCGCTGCAAAAGGCCCTCCACGGTACACACCACGGCGCCGCAGCTGCCGCTGAGCAGCGCCTGAAGAACACGCAGCCGCTTGTGCTCCCACTGGTGGGAGACCACGGCGGCGTTGTGGAAGGTGAACGCCCGGGCGGGGAGGAGCGGGACCTCCTCCCCCAGCAGGGCGGAGAGGTCGGCGGCCATACGCTGGGCGTCGGTCTCGTCGGCGCAGACCACCACCACGCTGCGCCCGGTCTCCCGGCGCACTCCGGCGGCGAAGTGGGCCCGGTGCACGCCGGACAGCCCGCTCACCGCCGCGGGACAGGCGCCCGAGTCGATGGCGGAGAGCAGGGATTGAAATTCCGGGATTTGGCTGACCAGGGCTGCCAGTTCCTTCACGGGATCCACCTCACAGTTTTCTTACACACGCAGCGTTTCAGTTGAACAGGCTCATGGCCTTGTCCGGCCCGTCCTGGATATAGCGTTCCACCGCGTCGGCCGCCCGTTCTACGGCGGCGTCCACGGCCTTCTTGTCCTCTCCGGAGAGCTTGCCCAGCACCCAGTCGGCCATGTCGTAGTCCTGGTGGGGCTTGCCCCCCACGCCCACCTTGATGCGGGGGAAGGCGTCGGTGCCCAGGTGGGCGATGATGTTCTTCAGGCCGTTGTGGCCTCCGGCGCTGCCGCTGCGGCGGATGCGCAGCTTGCCCGCGGGGAGGGACACGTCGTCTGAGATCACCAGCACCCGCTCCGGGGGGATCTTGTAGAACCGGGCAGCCTCGCCCACCGCCTCCCCGGACAGGTTCATGTAGGTCACCGGCTTCATGAGCAGCACCTGGGCCCCGCCCAGGGTGAGGGTAGTGGTCAGCGCCTTGAACTTGAGCCGCTGCACCGGTACGCCCTTGCGCTCGGCCAGAACGTCAGCCGTCATGAAGCCCACGTTGTGCCGGGTATTCTCATACTTGTCCCCGGGGTTGCCCAGGCCCACCACCAGCCACTCCACGCCCCCGGCCTTTTTTCCAAAAAACATAAGCTCTCTCCCATGCGCGGCGGGGGCGGGGATCTCTCCCCGCCCCCGTGTTTTTTGCAATGTGTCTTGCGCCTGTCTGGCGCTTGGTTGTCACGCTTCGCACCCTCCGCGACGGCACACTGCTTGCCCCTCCACCGAAAATGCCGCCGACTTCGTCGGCCTGTTTTTCGGTCTGCGGGGCTCGCTGTGCGCCTGCTCCCGGGCGCTCAGCGCTTCTCTGTCACGCTTCGCTCGCCTCGCGGCCGGGTCGCCTTCCCTCCGACTCGGGCTGGTCTTCGGGCCGCCCTGCGGCCCTGCGCTCGCCCTCGCTTCAGTCCAGGCTCCCCTGCTCGGCGGCTCAGCGCTTCTTACAGGAAAAGTTTAGAGACCGACACTTCCTCGTAGATGCGCTCGATGGCCTCGGCGAACATGTGGGCCACCGAGAGATACTTGATCTTATCACATTTTACATCAGGACGGGGGGGGACGGTGTCGAGGAAGATGAGCTCCTTGAGCACGCTCTTCTCGATGCGCTCCACCGCCGGGCCGGAGAGTACGCCGTGGCTGGCGCAGGCGTACACCTCGGTGGCGCCGCCCAGCTCCACCAGGGCCTGGGCCGCGCCGCACAGGGACCCGCCGGTATCCACCATGTCGTCGAAGAGAATGACACGCTTGCCCCGCACGTCGCCGATGATGTTCATGACCTCGGAGGAATTGGCCTTCTGGCGGCGCTTGTCCACGATGGCCAGGCCCATGCCCAGCTTCTGGGCGAAGGCCCGGGCCCGGGCCACGCTGCCCACGTCGGGGGAGACCACGATGGTGCCCTCGGCGTCGTGGCCGAAGCGCTGCTCAAAGTGCTCGGTGAAGATGGGGTTGCCCAGCAGATTGTCCACGGGAATGTCGAAAAAGCCCTGGATCTGGTAGGCGTGGAGATCCATGGTGAGGACGCGGTCCGCGCCCGCCCCCGTGAGGAGGTTGGCCACGAGTTTGGCGGTGATGGGATCTCTGGCGCGCGCCTTGCGGTCCTGACGGGCATAGCCGAAGTAGGGCATGACGGCGGTGACGCGGCCGGCGCTGGCGCGCTGCATGGCGTCGATCATGATGAGCAGTTCCATGAGGCTGTCGTTGACGGGCTGCGCCGTGGAT
>DVLB01000008.1 GCA_018715695.1 Candidatus Galloscillospira stercoripullorum | reverse complement strand
AGCTCCATTCGGTTTTGTGCCGCTTCGTCAATCTCGGCGCAATGCTCAAAGAGCCTATCGGATAGCACCAGCTCATTGAACAGTATCGGGCGGTGCATTTCCAGATACGCCTTGCGGAGTCTGCCGTAGTGTCCGAGGGGCTTTGTCTTGCGGATAATGATGTTGGAAAAGACGGAGAAAATACCGCGATCGGCCATCCCAAAGGCAGAAAGTTCACTGACATGACGCAACTTACCCCTGCGCCAAGGACGTACCGCAGAAGATCCAAATTTGCTTCCGTGACTTCAACCTTAACGAGGCAGATGATGCGCTTCCCTGTGGGGAGACAACAGAAAAGGCAGACAGTGCAACCACACTGCCTGCCTGATCCGAGGACACGCTTCAAGATAGAAGTGGCCTGACGGCGTCCCCCTTTTTTATTGCTGATTCTGCCAGTCCGCGGGATAGACGAAGTATAAAAACCGGGCCTTGCCGGTGACCGAGAAGGAAATGGCGCTGTCCTTGGGGATGAAGATGAGCTCCCCGGGGCCAGCGGAGACCGAGCCGCGGCCCGTGAGGATGGTGAGCCGTCCCTCGATCACATAGTCCATCTCGTCGTAGCGGAGCGTCCAGGGGAAAGTGGTGTCCTCCATCTCCATGATCCCCGCCCCCAGCCGGGGGCTCTCGGTGAGAGAGAAAAGGTCGTGGGTATAGACCCGGTCGCCGGGGCGGCCTGTGTCCATGCGGTCGCGCTCCGTGAGGCGTATCCCGCCCACCGCCACCGCCCGGACGGCGCTTTGTGCGCCCAGCGGTCCCTCTCCTCCCAGCTTCTCCAGCAGGACCTGGCGCACCAGGGCCTCCAGCTTGTCAGCGTCCATGACGGTTCTCCTCCTTTTCTTTCCGGGTGAGCAGCCAGGCCACCGCCACGGCGCTCACGCCGCCCACCAGCTTGCCCACGATCATGGGGAAGATGAGGTCGGCGTCAAACCCGGCGGTGAAGCCCAGATGGTCCCCAAAGACAAAGGCGGCGGACACGGCAAAGGCCACGTTGATGACCTTGCCCCGGCCGTCCATGTCGCGGAGCATCTGAAACATGGGGATGTTGTTGGCCAAGGTGGCCACCAGTCCCGCCGCCGCAACGTCGTTCATGCCCAGTGCTCCGCCCAGGGCCATGAGGGGGCGGCGGAAAACCTTGGTGATGACGTACACCAGGGGAAAGGCTCCGGCCAGGACCACGGCGATGTCGCCCACCACGGCAAAGCCCTCCTCGATGGGGGCAAGTCCCGGGATAAGCACCAGGCCGGTGAGCTTTTCCACGATGGCGGCGGCCAGACCCACGGTGATGAGGATGACCACCGCCCGGCCAAAGACCTGGAAGCCCTTTACCATGCCGCCGGGAATGAGCCACAGCCCCAGGGCGATGAGCAGGGCGATGAGGACGATGGGGATAAGGTTGCGCAGCACCATGCCCACCGGGTAGCCCGCTGCCAGACCTCCGGCCAGGGACCCCAGGGGAATGGTCACCACGCCGCACAGCACCCCTCGGGCCAGGGCGGCGTGGTCCTCCCGCTCAATGATGCCCAGACCCACCGGGATGGTGAAAACCACGGTGGGGCCCAGCATGGCCCCCACGATAAGCCCTCCGAAGGCCCCTGCCTCCGGCGTGAGGGCCAGCTCACGGGCCAGGGCGGCGCCCCCCATGTCGTTTGCCAGGATGGTGCCCGCGAACATGGCCGGGTCGGCCCCCAGGAACTGGTAGACAGGTACCACCACCGGCCGCAGTACATCGGACAGGACGGGGGCCAGGCATAGAATGCCGATCATGGCCAGGGCCAGGGAGCCCATGGCCAGGATACCCTCCTCGAACTTCTCGCCCAGGCCGAAGCGGCCCCCCAGAATACGGTCCGCCGCGCCCAGCACCAAAAACACGGCCATTAGGTAGACGATGATCTCATTGATGGACAAGGGAAATTACCTCCTGTGGAAGAAAGATGGGGGAGAGGCTCAGCGGTCCACGATGCCGATGACGGCGGCGTCCACCGGGATGGCCTCTCCCGCCGCTTTTCTCGCCGCACCGCCGGTGGCCACCAGCACCGTCTCGCCCTCTCCCGCCCCCACGCAGTCGGCGCACACCAGAAGCCCGCCGGGGGTATCCACGGTGAGAAAGGTCTGCCCCGAGAGGGCGGGGGCCTTTTTGGTGGACCAGATGCTGCCCACCACCGTGCCCAGCATCACCGGGGATCACACCCCTTTCGCAGTTTGATGAGGCCCATCTCCCGCAGCTCCCGCTCCAGGGCGGTGAAGCGGACGTACACCCCCTGGGGAGCGGTGCGGGCGTAGCGCTTGTACTCCAGGGCCTCCTCCCGCAGATAGACCTTCTCTCCCGCAAGCAGGGCGCCTAGCACGGTGCGCGCCTCCTCGCCCAGGGCCAGGCCCAGGGTGAGCAGGGCCATCTGCTCCACGGGCAGGGAGGTGATGATGAGACAGCCTTCCCGCTTCTCCAGCGTCATAGGCCGCCCCCTCCCGACATGGGGATGGCCCGGTCTCCCTTTTCAAACCCGCAGGCGTTGGCCTCGTCGTAGTCCAGGTGGACGGCGGTGGCAAAGTCGGGGGAGACGCGCACCTCCACGTCTTCAAAGATCACCGGCCGGGCGGTGAAGGTCCGCAGACGCACCCGCTCGCCGCCAGCGAGATGGAAGCGCCGGGCGTCGGCGGGGGTGATGTGGATGTGCCGCTTGGCCACCATCAGCCCGTGGGTGAGGGTCACCTGCCCCTTGTCGCTGCGCAGGGTGATGCCCGGCGTGCCCTCCACGTCTCCCGACAGCCGCACCGGCGCCTTGACGCCCAGGGCCACGCCGTCGGTGAGGGAGATCTCCACCTGGCTCTCTTTGCGCTCGGGACCCAGGACCACCACGTTTTGAATGCTGCCCCGGGGCCCCACCAGGGTGAGCCGCTCGGCGCAGACGAACTGCCCCGGCTGGCTCAGCTCCCGCACCGCGCGCAGGCGGTAGCCGGGGCCGAAGAGAGCCTCCACATGGGCGCGGCACAAGTGGACGTGCCGCCCGCTGGCCTCCATGGGGAGGGTGATGCGGTCAATTACCGCCTGGGCCAGGAGCCCCATCTCATGTGCGTGGACCGCTGTGACATTCATGCTGCCGCCGCCTTTCTTTATGTGGAATATCGGCCCGCCTTGCACTTGATCATCAAAATCCACAGCAGGGAGGAGAGCCGGTTGAGCCCCAGGATGATGTCAGGGCGGGTCACGCCTCCGTCGGCGTCCCGGAAGGCGGCGTAGGCCGAGAGCTCAGTCTGCCGGGCCACGGCGCGCACCTTGTTCACCGCCAGAAGGGCGGGGGAGTCGGTGCGGCTTGGCAGGAAGTGGGGCTGGCCAAAGTGTTTTTCTGGGTAATGGGAGTACTCCCGCAGCTGCTCTGGGGTGTAGCCGCAGAGGGTGAACTCCCCCAGAGGCTCGGAGAGTACGTCGCAGCGGATGAACCGCCGCACGAAGGAGAGGACCTCCTCCAGCTCATGTGCCAGGGTGGGATAGTCCGCCGCGGCCTGCTGGGCGAGGAGGATCTCTGCTTCCAAAAGGTCGATCATGCCCCGAAAGGCGATGCGGGGGTGGTCCTTGCACACCAGGATGTTGCCGTGAAGATGGGTCATGTGCTCGGGCTTGGTGGTGAGCTCCGCCCCGAAGAGGGTGCGGTAGCGGGGGGCGGCCTCCGGCTCTTTGCCGCCCTCCCCCTGGGGATAGACCACCTCCACCTTGTGTTCGCGCAGGTAGTCCCGGGCCCCGGGGGTGAGGATCTCATGGGCGCGGACCACCACCGGGCCCCGGGTTCCGTCGGCGGACATGGCGCGCACGTCCGCCTCAGTCAGCAGGGCCACGGCTTACTGACCGTCGTAGCCGTCCCGGCCGTGGGGGAGGACGAAGTCCACCTCGGCGTGGGGGCGGGGGATGACGTGGACGCTCACCAGCTCCCCCACCTTCTCGGCGGCGGCGGCTCCGGCGTCGGTGGCGGCCTTCACCGCCCCCACGTCCCCCCGGACCATGACGGTCACCAGACCGCCGCCCACCTGCTCCTTGCCCACCAGCTGGACGTTGGCGGCTTTCACCATGGCGTCGGCGGCCTCAATGGCGGCCACCAGGCCCCGGGTCTCTACCATACCAAGTGCGTTCGTGTTTGCCATTTTTACTGCTCCTTTACTTTCTTCAACTTTTTTCGCCGCGCCGCTGGCGCGGTCTTTGCCCGGCGCTGGCTTGGGGGCGGGGATGTGGGCCTCTCCCTGGACGGGTACGGAATCCGGCCCCTTCTGGGCCCGGGCCGCGCTCTTCCGGCCCCGGCGGGAGGGAACGCCCATGTGGGGCGCACCCCCTGCCGTGCCGGCTGCGGCCCCGTTGGCGGCGTGGACGGGGACCTGGCTCTGCTCCTCCGACGCTCCGGCGGGGGGCTCTGCCATGAGGGAGTTTGTCAGGTTCTGCACCTCCTGCAAGAGGTGCTCCTGGGGATTTAAGAGCACGCCGTCGGCGTTTACTTCGCTCATACCTTCAGCCTCCTCATGATCTGATGCACCAGCTCATCCAGGACCGCCGGGTCAGAGCGGAGGGAATCGAGGCCGGGGGCCTTCCCCACAGCGTGCCCCGGCGCGCCCCGCAGCTCTTCGATCTCCCGCACCCCCCAGGCCACCCGCTTGATGTTGATGAGGTCCAGAGGGCCGATGTTGTTGGAGCTGGAGGAGCCGCCCACTGCCCCGCAGCCCAGGGTGAGGGCGGGGAAGAGGCAGGTGCTGGCCCCGATGCCCCCCAGGGAGGCGGGGGTGTTCACCAGCACCCGGCTGGCGGGCACAGCGGCGGCAAAGCGCCTCACCACCTCCTCATCCTCGGCGTGGATGGCGAAGGTGTGCCCCGCGCCCTCCCATTCCAGGATCTCCACGCAGCGGCTGAGCACTGCCTGCTCATCTCGCTCCACATAGTATGCCAGGATCAGGCCCAGTTTTTCGCTGGAGTAGGGGTGATCCCTGCCCACCCCGTTTTCCCGGGCCACCAGCACCCGGGTGGAGGCGGGGATACCGGAGAGCCCGGCGAGTTTACATAATGTTTCGACACTCTTACCCACGATGGCGGGGTTCATGGTGCCGCCGGGGCGCAGGATAAAGCGGGCAAGGGTACGGCTTTCGGCCTCGGAGAGGAGGTAGGCCCCCTGGCGTTTGAGCTCTGCTGTGACGGCGCTCTCCATCTCTTCCGTGACCACGATGCTCTGCTCGCTGGCGCAGACAGTGCCGTTGTCGAAGGTCTTGGAGTCCAGGATGTGCTTCACGGCCAGGGCCACGTCGGCGCTCTTGTGGATATAGGCCGGGCCGTTGCCCGCCCCCACGCCGATGGCGGGGGTGCCGGAGGAATAGGCCGCCTTCACCATGCCGGGGCCGCCGGTGGCCAGGATGAGGCGGGTGAGGGGGTGGCCCATGAGCTCCCGGGTGGCCTCCAGGGTGGGGATGGAGATGCAGGACACCGACCCCGGCGGGGCGCCGGCGCTCTCGGCGGCGGCGCGCACCACCTCCACTGCCGCGCGGATGCATTTGAGGGCGCTGGGGTGGGGGGAGAAGATGACGGGACTGCCCGCCTTCAGGCAGATCATGGCCTTGTAGATCACCGTGGAGGTGGGGTTGGTGGAGGGGACCAGGGCGGCCACGATGCCCACGCTCACTCCCATGTCGATGGTGCGCTTTGCCTTGTCCTCGGCCAGAATGCCCACGGTGCGCTCATTCTTGATGGCCTCGTAGAGAGTGCAGGCGGCGAAGCGGTTTTTGAGCTCCTTGTCCTCCGCCTTGCCAAAGCCAGTCTCCTCCACCGCCATGCGCCCCAGCTCGGCGGCGTGGCGGGCCGCGGCGGCGGACACGGCGGAGACGATGGCGTCGATCTGTCCTTGGTCCATGCGAGCCAGGGCCCGTTGGGCCCCCTTGGCGGCCTCCAGCAGGCGGCGCACCTCCTGGATGGATTGAAGATCCTTGTCAAGCTGCATATGATCCCTCCTTTATACTTCCCGGGGCCGCTGGGCCAGTTCCTTCACCGCCTGGGCGAAGGCGGCGCAGGCGGCGTTGCAGGCGCTCTGGGTGCCGGTGAGCAGTCCGCCGCCGAAGTTTGTCTCGCTGGGCGGGGAGAAGAGGGCGGCGAGCTCCACGTCGGCGGCCTTCATGGCCTCGTCCAGCCCCACCACGGCCTCCAGGGGCGGGGCGATGAGGTAGGCCAGGGCCTGACCCTCCTCCACCCCCGCCACCCGGGACAGATAGCTGCCCGTGCGGGAGACGGTGTGGGCGAAGTAGACCACCGAGCCGTCGTCATTGGCCGAGCGGAAGCCCGCGCCGTCTTCCAGAAAGGCCACCGCGGCCCGCAGGCCGCTCTGGACCTCCGAGGGATTGGGCCCTGAGAGGATGCCGATGACCTCCCCGGCGTACTTGGTGGAGGCGTTTGACGCCCCGGCGTAGAGGCTGCGGCCGTAGACCACCTCCACGGCGGCGGCCTTGGTGGCCTCGTCCAGGGCGCAGTAGACCGCGTCGTCGCAGTCGGCGGTGAGAATGCCGATGGAGCGGTGGTGGTCGGGCAGGGAGAGCCGCTCTGCCAGGGTCTCGCTCACATTGGCGATGGTGCGACTGGAGAGCACCTTGACGGGAATGAGATCGTCGATCATGGGTTTGCCCCCTTACAGCTTCAAATCAATGCCGGAGGCCTTTTTCTCCAGCATGGTCTTAATAAGCTCGGCAATATGAGCCCCCGCCATGCCCCACGGGAAGAATCCCGTGGGGACCCCGAGGGCATTTTGATCTGCACGGGCGGAGTGAATCCGCCCGGCATCAAGGTTTTGCCTGGCGGCAAAACGCTTGTACGCGCAGCCGCGCGCCCCGCCGTGCGGGGCCCCGTGGAAGCGGGCGTTTTCAGCGCAGGTCAATTCCGCTCGCCTTCCTTTCCAGCATGGTCTTAATAAGCTCGGCAATATGGGCGCCCGCTTCCACCGCCGGGGTGCCCTGGCGGTGGATGTTGGAGATGACGGTGCGCCTGGACTCCGGGATACCGATGCGGGGGGCGTAGGTCAGGTAGGCCGACATAGACTCGGCGGTCACCAGCCCTGGCCGCTCGCCCACCAGCATGCACACTACCTCCGCCCCGGTGAGCTCGCCGATGTGGTCGCTGGCCCCCACCCGGCAGAACTTGACGAAGAGGATGGGAGGCGTGTCGATGCCGTAGGACTTGAGCCCGGCCTGGATGGCCTGGATGCAGTCTTCGGCGTTTGCCTCGATGGCGGCAGAGGAGAGACCGTCTCCCACCACCAGCACCACCCGGGGCGCGTGACCCAGGGTCTTGCGGATGAGAGCCTGGTTTTCCTCGTCGAAGCGGCGGCCCTTGTCCGGCCGGGTCAGGTACTCGTCCTTGTCCTTGCACAGGGTCTGAAGGGGCACGAATCCGTTTTTCGCCACGAAGTCCTCTCCCACCAGGGAGAACACCGAGTCCTGGGCGGCGGCGTGGTCGGCCCGGAAGCGGAGCATGGTCTCCGTCTTGTACCGGGCTCCCGAGCGGCCAAGGCCGATGCGGGCGGGGGTCTTTTTCTTGAGGGCGAGGAAGGCGGGGCCGTTTTTGGGGTTTTCCACCAGGTACTGTCCCCGGATGTCGGTCTGGGTGATGTCGCCAAGGGCGGCATTTAAGTCTGCGGCGGGGCGGGTGTTGCCCTGGGCCTCCAGGGGGTGGTAGTCGCTCCCCTTTACCGCCGGTGTGGGCGCCTGGCCGTAGAGCTCGGCGATGGTGCGCTCGATGAGGGCGCGCAGTTCTTTTTCGTCCAAGTCAGCTTTCCCCCTTATGAGAGCAGAATGGAGCCGTCCCCGGCCAGAGCGGTGAGCTTGCCGTCGCGCACGAAGCCCATCTTCTCCAGCCAAGCCTGGAAGGGCGGGATGGCGGTCAGGCCGAAGAGCTGCCGCAGGGCGGCGGTCTCGTGGAAGCCGGTGGTCTGGTAGTTGAGCATCACGTCGTCGCCGTGGGGAATGCCCATGAAGTAGTTGCACCCGGCGGCGGTGAGGAGGACGGCCAGGTCCTCAATGTCGTTCTGGTCGGCCTTCATGTGGTTGGTGTAGCAGGCGTCGCACCCCATGGGCACGCCGGTGAGCTTGCCCATGAAGTGGTCCTCCAGGCCCGCCCGGATGACCTGCTTGGAGTTGTAGAGGTACTCCGGGCCGATGAAGCCCACCACCGTGTTCACCAGGAAGGGGGCGAAAGGCCGTGCAAAGCCGTAGCACCGGGCCTCCATCACCACCTGGTCGGCGCCGTAATGGGCCTCGCTGGAGAGCTCGGAGCCCTGGCCGGTCTCAAAGTACATGACGTTGGGCCCCGTGGCGGTGCCGTGGCGCAGGGCCAGCTCCCGGGCCTCCTGGATGGTCTGGGCGTTAAAGCCAAAGGCCTCGTTGCCCTTCTGAGAGCCTGCGATGGACTGGAAGATGAGGTCGCAGGGCGCGCCCTGGCGGATGGCCTCCATCTGGGTGGTGACGTGGGCCAGGACGCAGGTCTGGGTGGGGATGGCCCAGCGGCTTTTGATCTCGTGGAAGCGGTCCAGCACCCGGCGCACGCTCTCCACGCTGTCGTCCACCGGGTTTAATCCCAGCACCGCGTCCCCCGCGCCGTAGGTGAGGCCCTCCAGCAGGGAGGCCATGATGCCGTCGGGGTCGTCGGTGGGGTGGTTGGGCTGGAGCCGGCAGGACAGGGTGCCCGGCAGGCCGATGGTGGTGTTGCACGTGGCGGTGACGCGGATCTTTTTGGCGGCATAGATGAGGTCCAAGTTGCTCATGAGCTTGGCCACCGCCGCGATCATCTCGGCGGTAAGGCCCCGGGAAATGCGGCGGATGTCGTCGCCGGTGGTGTTCTCGCTGAGCAGCCACTCCCGCAGCTCGGACACCGTCCAGCCGCGGATCTCGGCGTAGATCTTCTCGTTTACGCCGTCCTGGATGATGCGGGTGACCTCGTCCTCTTCATAGGGCACGGCGGGGTTTTCCCGCAGGTCGCTGAGGAGAAGGTTTGCCACCACCACCTTGGCGGCCACCCGCTCCTCGGCGTTCTCCGCGGCGATGAGCGCCAGGCGGTCGCCGGACTTCTCCTCGTTGGCCTTGGCCAGGGCGTCCTTGACCGACTGAAACTGGTAGACATGGCCGTGGAGGCTGGTTTTCAAAATCATGTTAGATGCTCCTTTCCTGCTCAAATGCCAGGGTCTTGATCACGACTGGGAGGACGGCTCCCTGGTGGACCGGCGCGCCGATGTCGATGTAATCGCCGCTTTTTACGCTTACGCCGTCCAGACAGAGAAGGGGACCGGGAAGCCGGAGGGAGAGGGCCTGGCCCAGGACCTTGGCCATGTCCCGCTCCACCGCCACCACCGGTGCAAAGCCCGCCTCCCGCAGGGGGGCAAGGCCCGCGGAGAGGCCCTCCGCCAGGGCGCGCACCCGCTCATAGGACGGGCTCTCCTCCCCCCGCAGGCCCAGGGCCAGGGGGACCATGCCCTCCTGGTCGGAAAACCAGCGCAGCTTGCCCTCCACGGCCCGGGCCAGGGCGCCCGGAGGGAGGGCCTCCTCGGCCACCGTGAGCTTGAGGATGGGCAGGTTTTTCAGCGGGAAGGGGATGGAGCGGTGGAAGATGGTGGAGCCGGAGACCTGGGTGGAGTAGCTGCCCGCTCCCACCACCGTGGCCCGGATGGTCTCGGCCCCCCGGACCAGGGGAAGCCTGTTCAGAACGGGAGAGGCGGCGATGGCCTGCCCCAGCAGCACCCCCATGTCCCCGTAGGCAAAGGGGTCTGAGGGCGGCGACCAGATGCAGTCGGCCACCCCGCCGGAGAAGGAGAGGGCGTCCACCCTCTCCGGAGGCGTCCAGGCGGTGCCGGCGGTGCGGAAGAGGTCCAAAAGCCCGTCGGAGGGCGCGAGCCCCGCCGCCTGCTCCAGGGCGGCCACCATGTCGGTAAGCAGCGGGGAAAAGAGGGTGGGCTGGGCCTCCGCCCCCACCTCCAGCGTGCGCTCCCCCCGGTATTCCTTCCACTCCAGCACCTTGGGGGAGAGGTAGGTGATGCGCCCCCCCTCCACTTTTATAAGCCGCCCTCCCACGTCGAAGCAGCCGGTGGCGGCGATCTCCCCGGCCCGGAAGAGGGCCAGGTTGGAGGTGCCGCCGCCGATGTCCAGGTGGAGCACGGCGGAGCCCTCCCGCTCCGACAGCGCCTCCGCTCCCGCCCCCCGGGCGGCCAGGATGGACTCCAGGTCGGGTCCGGCGGTGGCCACCACGAAGTCCCCGGCGTATTCCGACAAGGCGGCAAGGACCTCCCGGGCGTTCTCCTTCCGGGCGGTCTCCCCGGTGATGATGACCGCCCCGGTGGAGATGGCGGATTTGTCAAAGCCCGAGGCGCGGTACTCCTCCTCCACGATGTTTCGCACCCCGGCGGCGTCGATGACGGTGTGGGAGAGAAGGGGGGTGAAGTGGATGGCGCTTCGGTAGAGCACTTCCCGCTGGGCGATGGCGATGCGGGGCACCGAGAAGGGGGAAGCGCGGTTTTCCAGGGTCAGCCGGGAGATCACCAGCTGCGTGGTGGACGTTCCAATATCAATGCCCACGGACAGGAGCTGCTCAGGCGCCATTTACATCAGCTCCTTCAGCATGGCTTTCAGCTCTTCTGCCCCGGCGGACCTGGGGTTTGAAGGGGTGCAGCGGTCTGAAAGGGCGGCGGCGGCCACCTCCTCCAGCCCTTCCCGCAGCGCCCTCTCTTCCACGCCGCAGGCGGTAAGGCGCTCCGGCAGTCCCAGGCCCATCCGCAGCCGATGCAAGGCGGAGATGAGGGCGCGGGGGCTTTTGGCAAGGCCGCACAGCCACGCCAGGCGGGCGTACTTGCCCGCCGTGGGGCCGCTGGAGGCGTTGAAGGCCATGACGGCGGGGAGCACCACGGCGTTGAGCCGCCCGTGGGAGACATGGAAGCGGCCCCCCAGGGCGTGGGCCAGACCGTGGGAGAGACCAAGGCCCGCGGCGTTGAAGGCCATGCCCGCCATGCAGGAGGAGAGGAGCATTTCCTCCCGGGCGGCCAGGTCTCCCCGGCAGGCGGCGGGAAGGGCGCGGAAGGCCGTGGAAAAGGCCTTCTCCGCCAGAGCGTCGGTAAAGGGGGTGGCCCCTCTGGCCACATAGGCCTCGGCGGCATGGGTGAGGACGTCCATGCCCGTGTCGGCGGTGACGGCGGGGGGCACCGAGGCGAGCAGGGCGGGGTCCAGCACGGCCCGGTCGGGCAGCAGGGCGTCGTCCACCAGGGGGTACTTGACCCCCTTGGCGCTGTCGGTGAGGACGGCGAAGGAGGTGACCTCGCTGCCCGTGCCCGCCGTGGTGGGCACGCACCAGAAGGGAAGGGCGGGCACGGAGGAGAAATGCCGCATGGCCTTGGCGCAGTCCATGGGGGAGCCGCCGCCGAAGGCCACCAGGGCGTCGGGCCGGAATTCCTCCAGCTCCCTCACCCCCCGGGCCACCAGGTCCACGGAGGGGTCGGGCTTCACGGCGTCGAACACGCGGATCTCGCAGCCCTTCAGGTGCCCCTTCACCCCGTCCATAAGTCCCGAGCGGCGGGAAAGAAACTCATCGGTGACCAGAAGTATCCGCTGCCCCGACAGCTCCTCCAGTGCCGCCAGGGCGCCGGAGCCGAAGGAAATCACGGGCTTTACAGTAAATCTCTCCATCCTGTCTGCCTGCCTTTTCTTTGATGGGCTTACCCTCAGTGGGTAAGGCGTAACACGCCTGCCGACGGTCTAAATGGAGGCTGACTGCGTTCTCGGACTCGGCGGGCGTCAGCCCGCTCTCGTCCTGCGGCCTTGTCAGCCCCCATTGATCCTCGCCGGCAGGTCCCGCAGAGTTTTTCGGGAGTGGAAAGGACGGCTCGGCGAGGCAGACGAGTCAGACGGGCTCTTGCTTATCAACGAGGATAACGACGCCAGACGTCTTTTCCACCCCGAAAAACCGTATTACCCCTTGTCCACTGAGGGTAGTATGGCAAAAGCCCAGGAAAATATAGCGGGGAGAAAAAATTTTTTCCTCCGCGCAAAGAGCGAAGAGGCACTTCCACATTCCCGTCATACCCGGCGGGAGGGGAGCATATAGTTGTCCCGTGAACGAAACGAGCGGGAGTGTGTGGATATGCAGACGGATCGCAATGAGAACCGGGCGGTGCTGCGGGGCGTGGCGGCGGCAGAGCCGGAGGTGTCCCACGAGAGCCACGGCACGCGGTATTTTACCTTTCCCCTGGCGGTGCGCCGCCTTTCGGGCAGTGAGGACTGCCTGAATGTTATCGTCCCCGAGGGGCTGCTCTCGGAGTGCCCGGTGCGGAGGGGAGAGACGCTGGAGGTGGAGGGAGAGGTGCGCTCCTTCAACAATAAAAGCGGACATGGCAGCCGGCTGGTCATCACCCTCTATGCCCGCAGCCTGACCCGCTCATCAAAGGAGCCCTATAACGCCCTGACGCTGTCCGGGGTGCTGTGCAAGAGCCCGGTGTTCCGGCGCACGCCCCTGGGCCGGGAGATCTGTGATCTGATGTTGGCGGTGAACCGGCGCTATGGCCGCTGCGACTACCTGCCCTGCATTGCCTGGGGAGCCCTGGCCCAGCGGTGCGCCGCCATGTCGGTGGGAGACCGGCTGAGCCTGGAGGGCAGGCTCCAGAGCCGGAGCTACAAGAAGGTGGTGGACGGCAGGGAGGAGGAGCGCACCGCCTTCGAGGTGTCGGTCATGCGCCTTGCGCAGCTGGGAGAGGACGGCGCGTAACGGGGAATTTTCTTGACTTTGACGGGGTTTTGTGCTATGCTCACTACGAAAATAATGCCGCCCTCTGCCAGTGGGCCGGCCCAAGAATGGAGCGTGTACACAATGGAGAGAATCAAGACCCTTGAGACCCGCAGCCTGTGCGAGAGCGCCAAGAACGGCGGCTGTGGCGAGTGCCAGACCTCCTGCCAGTCCGCCTGCAAGACCAGCTGCGGCGTGGCCAACCAGAAGTGCGAGAACACCGGGAAGTAAGGTAGCTGACTCGAAAAGTGCCGCCTAGTTTAGGCGGCACTTTTTCTGTACGGAGGAGAGAATATGGTACATCAATACAAGCTGGGCGGATACAATATCGTACTGGACACCTGCTCGGGGGGCGTCCATGTGGTGGACGAGGTGGCCTACGACATCATCGCGCTGTGGAAAGACCACACCCCCGATGCCATCGCCGCTGAGATCCTCAGCAAGTACGCCGGCCGCCCCGACGTGACCGAGGAGGAGGTGCGCCTTTGCATCTCCGACGTGGGCAAACTGGTGGCCGAGGGCAAGCTCTACACCCCCGACACCTTCGCCCCCATGGCCGGCACCTTCAAGGAGCGCTCCGGCGACGTGGTGAAGGCCCTGTGCCTCCATGTGGCCCACACCTGTAACCTCAACTGCTCCTACTGCTTTGCAAGCCAGGGCAAGTACCACGGCGAGCGGGCGGTGATGCCCTTCGAGGTGGGCAAGCAGGCTCTGGACTTCCTCATGGACCACTCGGGGACGCGCCGCAACCTGGAGGTGGACTTCTTCGGCGGGGAGCCGCTGATGAATTGGCAGGTGGTCAAGGACCTGGTGGCCTACGCCCGCAGCGTGGAGAAGGAGCGGGGCAAGAACTTCCGCTTCACCCTCACCACCAACGGCATGCTCATCGACGACGAGGTCATCGACTTTGCAAACCGGGAGATGAGCAACGTGGTCCTCTCCCTGGACGGTCGCAAGGAGATCCACGACGCCCTGCGGGTGGACCACGCCGGCAACGGCAGCTGGGAACGCATCGTGCCCAAGTTCCAGAAGCTGGTGGAGAAGCGCCACGGCAAGAACTACTATATGCGGGGCACCTTTACCCACGCCAACCCTGACTTTCTCAAGGACATCAAGTGCATGCTGGACCTGGGCTTCACCGAGCTGAGCATGGAGCCGGTGGTGTGTGCCAGCGGCGACAGCGCCGCCCTTACCGAGGAGGATCTCCAGGTGGTCATGGAGCAGTATGAGGAGCTGGCGGCGCTCATGCTGGAGCGGGAGAAGGAAGGCCGGCCCTTCACCTTCTATCACTACATGATCGACCTGACCGGCGGCCCCTGCGTCTACAAGCGCATCTCGGGCTGCGGCTCGGGCACCGAGTACATGGCCGTCACCCCCTGGGGTGACCTGTACCCCTGCCACCAGTTCGTGGGGGAGGAGAGCTACAAGCTGGGCGACGTGTGGCACGGTGTGACCAACACCGCCCTCAGGGAGGAGTTTCGCGCTTGCAACGCCTACGCCCGGCCCGAGTGCGCCGACTGCTGGGCCCGGCTCTACTGCTCAGGGGGCTGCGCCGCCAACGCCTACCACGCCTCGGGCACCATCCGGGGCATCTACGAGCCGGGCTGCCGGCTCTTCCGCAAGCGCATAGAGTGCGCCATCATGGTGGAGGCCGCCAAGGCCACCGGGAAGCTGTGAGATGGACACCCCCATCTATGACTTTGTAAAGGACTATGCCGCGCGCCGCGGCGTCCGGCTCCATATGCCCGGCCACAAGGGCCGGCCCCTTCTGGGCTGCGAGGAATGGGACATCACCGAGGTGGCGGGGGCCGACGCCCTCTATGAGGCCGAAGGCATCATCGCCCGCAGCGAACAGAACGCCGCCGCCCTCTTTGGAAGCGGCGCCACCTTCTACTCCACCGAGGGCTCCAGCCACTGCATCAAGGCCATGCTCCACCTGGCCCTCCAGTGCCGCAGGCGGGAGGCCGCGCCGGTGATCGTGGCGGCGCGCAACGTCCACCGCTCCTTTGTCCATGCCGCCGCCCTGCTGGGCTTCACCCCCCTCTGGCTCCAGCCCGAGGGAGGGAGCGGCTCGGTGTGCAGCTGCCCCGTGACGCCGGAGGGGCTGGAGCTGGCCCTGGAGGAGATGACGGTGGTCCCGGCGGCGGTCTACCTCACCAGCCCGGACTACCTGGGGGGCATGGCGGACATCGCCGCCCTCGCGGAGGTGTGCCACCGCCACGGCACATTGCTGCTGGTGGACAACGCCCACGGCGCCTACCTCCATTTCCTGCCCCGGCCCATCCACCCCCTGGACCTGGGGGCCGACCTCACCTGCGACTCGGCCCACAAGACCCTGCCGGTGCTCACCGGGGGGGCCTACCTGCACATCGGGAAAAACGCGCCGGGGGAGATGGCAAAGAGGGCGAAGAGCGCCCTGGCCCTCTTCGGCTCCACCAGTCCCTCCTACCTGACCCTCGCCTCCCTGGACCTGTGCAACGCCTGCCTGGCGGGGGACTATGCCCCGCGGCTTTCCAAGACCGCCGCGGAGCTTGATGGGGTGCGCGCAAGGCTGCGCTGGGCGGGCTGGACGGTGGAGCAGAGCGACCCGCTGCGCCTTACCCTCACCGCCCCCGCCGGAAGGACGGGGACGGAGCTTTCCCAGATCCTCCGGGACGGGGGCGTGGAGTGCGAGTACGCCGACGAAAAGCACCTGGTGGCCATGGTCACGCCGGAGAACACCCCGGAGGAGCTCTGGCGGCTTCCCGCCCTTCTGGGGGAGAACCGCGCCCCGGCGAGAGAGACCGAGCTGCTGCCGCCCCTCAGGGCGGAGCGGGTCCTGTCCGTGCGGGAGGCCCTTTTTGCCCCCGCCGAGCGCGTGGCCCGGGAGGAGGCCCTGGGGCGCGTCTGCGCCGGGCCCACGGTGGCCTGCCCCCCCGCCATCCCCATCGTGGTGGCCGGGGAGCGCATCGACCGCTCCGCCCTGGAGCTGCTGGCGCGTTACGGCGTGGAGTGGGTGGACGTGGTGATAGAATAAAAAACATTT
>DVLB01000108.1 GCA_018715695.1 Candidatus Galloscillospira stercoripullorum | reverse complement strand
TTCTGGGCCTGCTTGATCATGTTCATGTTCATGCCGCCCATGCCGCCCATGGGGCCCATGCCCCGGCCGCCGAATCCTTTTGCCATTGCGCTGCGCGCTCCTTTCTCTCCCCCGGCGGGGGTATTACTCTTTAATGACGATGTTGTCAAACTGCTTGCCGAAGGCCAGTAGGTCCTCCAGGGCGTCCTCTTCCCCACCACCGGGCGCGGGCTGGGGTGCCTCATGCTCCTGGGTCTGGGCTGGAGCCTTGCCCACGGTGACCTCCACCCGCTCGGTGCCGCGGGGTGCGGCGCGGAGCACCGGATCGGTCACCGCCCGCTTGCGCACCATCTCCCGGGTAAAGTCACTGTCCACATAGAGCCGCAGGATGTTCCCCTCCAGGCGGCCCTGGACCATATCCGGGTTTTTCAGGAAGGTATACTCTCCCATGGGCACCTGCCCCTTGAGCGAGGCCACCAAAGGCGCCCAGAATCCGCCGTCTAACCCGCCGCTCTCCCGCTGCGGGGCGGAGGCCGCCGGGGCAGCCGGGGCAACCGGGGCGGGACGGACGGTCTCTTCCGCCTTCTTGGGCGCAGGGGAAGGCGCAGGAGCAGAAGGCTCCTCCCAGGGCGGGCGGTCCTCCGTCTGGGCGGGGGTATCCCGCCGCTGCTCCGGCTCCGCGGCCCGGGGCGCTGCCGCCGCCGCAGTTATGCGTGCGCCGGCTTCCAGAGCCGCCTCCACCCGGGCAAGCCGGGCGCTCAGCCCCTCCAGGCTGCCGTCCAGCCGCTCATCACACAGGCGGATCAGGCACAGCTCCGCGTCAGTGCGGCGGTTGGCGCTGCGGCCCAGATCCGCCCCCACCGTCTGGAGCAAGCCCAGCATCTGCACCAGCCGTTCCGGGAAAAACAGTTCCCCCAAACGGCGCATGGTGGTCTCGTCATAGCCCCCGGTGAGCAGAGCGCCGCCGCCCCGGGGGGCGGTGGCCCGGATGAGCAGGTCCCGGGTCAGGGCGGAGAGCTCTCCCAGCAGGCTGCCCACGTCCTTGCCTGCGGCGTAAAGCCGGTCCAGCGTGGCCAGGGCTGCCGCCGTCTCCCGTCCGCCCACTTGCTCCATGAGCCGGGCGGTCTCCACGTTTCCGGCCAGGCCCAGGGCGGCGAGGACCGCGCCCTCGTCCACGGTGCGGCCTGGCGCCACGCACTGGTCCAGCAGGCTCAAAGCGTCCCGCATGCCGCCGTCGGCCAGCCGGGAGAGGAGGGCGGCGCCCTCCTCGGTCAGGTCGATGCCCTCCTGCTGGGCCACAAAGCGGAGCCGGCCGGCGATCTCAGTGCTCTGGATGCGCTTGAAGGAGAACTGCTGGCACCGGGACTTGATGGTGGCCGGGACCTTGTGCAGCTCGGTGGTGGCCAGAATGAACATCAGGTGCGCGGGGGGCTCCTCCAGGATCTTGAGCAGGGCGTTGAAGGCGGCGGTGGAGAGCATATGGACCTCGTCCACAATGTACACCCGCTTGCGCACCGCAGCGGGGGTATACACCGCCTCGTCCCGCAGGGCGCGGACCTGGTCCACGCCGTTGTTGGAGGCGGCGTCCAGCTCCAGCACGTCCAGGATGGAGCCGTTCTCGATCCCCAGGCAGGACGGGCACTCGTTGCAGGGGTTCCCGTCCACGGGATGCTCACAGTTGACCGCCCTGGAGAGGATCTTTGCGCAGGTGGTCTTGCCGGTGCCCCGGGTGCCGGTGAAGAGATAGGCATGGGACAGGCGGCCGGAGGCCACCTGCCGCTTGAGGGTATCGGTGATATGGCTCTGGCCCACCACGTCGTCAAAGCTCCGGGGGCGGTATTTACGATAGAGCGCCTGGTACATAGCTTTCACCTCCGCGGTGTTGATTCCACGCAACAGGGAGCGGTGATGCGGTGGTCCGCGTCGAGCCGCTCCCTGTTCTGATCCGCTGATGATCCCGCCGCGCTCCGGCGCAAGACAAGACCGCACACCGGCCTTTGAAGCTCCCACCATGCCCGTTACCGGCGCAGCCGGCTCGGAAACGGGCACCCTGCGGCACAGACTGCGTTCCGCTTAGTGCTGCTCGGTTCCCCGCCTGACACGGTTCACGGGGCAGCCTTGCGCAGGACCGATTCCTCATCGCCGCTTACGCAGGTCAGACGGCACGGTGGAAGTCCGGGGGCCGGGATTCATCCCTGCTGCAGCGGGTTGCAGGTACAGGGCACCGCTAACTCCCCGACTAGTGCGGCCTTGTCTCACTCCGGGGCTTCCCGGCGGAGAAAGGCTGATACTTTGTTATCATACATCATTTTGCCCCGTTTCGCAATATGCCCTTCGCTCTTTTTGAAAAAATATCCCTTGCTTTTCCGGAAAACCGTGCTATAATAGGAAAGCACTTAATTTGGGCCTGTAGCGCAGTTGGGAGCGCACCACATTCGCATTGTGGGGGTCGTCGGTTCGAATCCGATCAGGTCCACCAAAAAGAAAGACACGCCACAGGGCGTGTCTTTCTTTTTGGGGTTTCGCCGCCCAAAGGGCGGCTCCACCCTCCGGTGATCACAATGCTCGGCGGAAATGAATTCCGCCTGCGCCAAGGTTTTTGCCTCCGGCCAAAACGCTTGTACGGCGCAAAGGCGCCGCCCCACCTTGTGGGGCCCCATGTCCTCTGCCGGCATCTATCCTGCTGCATTGTGGGAGGCATCGGTTCGAATCCGATCAGGTCCACCATAAAATCAAAACGGTATAGATGCCACTGGCGAAAAGCCAGTGGCATCTATACCGTTTCCGGGCTTTTTAAGCTCGAAAATTCACGGATGATTTCATAGATGCCAACCACTGTTTTCCCCTAACTGGTGGGACTCGAACCCCCTTTTTTCAGCGATTGGCAAACCCGAAACCATGTAGCGCCCTTTTTGAAACAGCAACTTTCAAAAAGGGCGCTATTTTTCTACCAATAGAATACACAAAGTTTGGGGCGTCGATTTGTTGGTCGTGATGGGCCAATGGGTTGGCGCCCTTTTTCGTTTTCAGATAATTTCAAAAAGGGCACTAAATGTCAGGAGGTAGTAAATGAATCGAGAACAATTTTTTCAAGAACTTCGTACCGCTCTTCACCGTGAGGGTTTTGTCCCGCAGCCGGAACAGGACGAATTGCTTCCTGTGGAGTGGGATGGTCTCCCTCTCTGCCGGATCACAGCGGACGGAAGCGTTCGCTACTGGCAGGAGGATGTAGCGACACCGGAACGGGAACGGGCCTGTGAGCGAGCCACCGATCTGGCCTGCACCGTGCGGGAGTACATGACGCTGCTGGAACAGGCTCCGCCCCTGCAAGCCCAAAGCCTGACCGGTGACTACCGCCTGCTGGCTGACTTCAACGGAGCCGTGCTGGCTGCCCATCCCACCCGGCTTGGCGTCCAATTCGTCACATGGGACTGGAGCTT
>DVLB01000107.1 GCA_018715695.1 Candidatus Galloscillospira stercoripullorum | reverse complement strand
TAAGAGTGAAGAGTGAAGAGTGAATAGGGGAGAGCCGGGGCGGTTCTATGCCCTGTCCGGGATGCATACCCTTTCCCGAGGTGAGGGACCGTGGTGGGACATTTGGTGCGTCTGGAGGGCAGGCGCAAGGTGGCGCTGGAGCGGGAGTATGTGATGGAGCTGCCCCTGGCCGCGGCGCGGCTGACCCTTCCAATGGATGAAAAGGAAAAGCACATTACACGCCTTGTGCGAAAGGGCGCAAAGGCTCTTTCCAAGGCCGGGGTGCGCCGGCTGCTCACGGCGCCGGACAACCCCTGGTGGGAGGAGCTGCGGCAGTGGGGCCTTGTCCCGGTGGAGAGCGAGGGACTGGTGCAGGCCCTGGCGGCGCCCCTGGCCCTGGCCGCCCTCTCCCGGCAGGGCAGGACGCCGGAGCGCTCGTCGGTGGCGCTGGTGGGCAAGCGGGTGAACCGGGCGTTTTTCCAGGCCGCCATGCAGCTCAGTACCCGGGTGCGCTCCGTGGCGGTGGTGGCGCCGGAGGGCGGCGAGGCGCTGGCGGCGGAGCTGCGGGCGGAGTACGGCATTCCCGTGCTCACCGCCGCGGAGAGCGCCGATGCCCAGGTCACCCTGTGTTTTTCGCCTGGGGAGCTCCGGGGCGGCGGGGAGGTGCTGGGGCTCTGCGGCCTTCGGCCCCAACTGGGGGGCCTCATTTTGGAGAGCGAGAAGCAGCTGCCGCTGCCGGAGGAGGAGCGCCTTGCTTTTCTCACTATTTTGTGGGAGACGGGGCGGCTTTCCCCGGACGATCTGCGGATACGCCATGGCAGGAATAGGCTTGACAGGGGGGCGGAAAGTACCTATAATGATGTCTGCTGAATCAACCGCAATGCGGTTGATTTGCGCGGCTTTCGCCGCGCCGGCGGAAGGTGCAAGGTTTTTTGGACAAAATTGTCCAAAAACTTGCACCTGAACAAAGCAAAATAGCCTTGAAAGCCTCGGCTTTCAAGGCTTGCAGCTTTGCTCAATACGTATTATAATACATAATTGTTGTAAAATATCGTGACACTAGAGTGGTCGAGCCGTGGATCGCGGCTCCTTTCTTATAATCTGACGATTGATATGAACTGGAAAGGGTGCGTAGTACAATGGCGAAGGAATATAAGCTCAGCGCGGAGCGCCTTGCCGCGCTGAAGGAAGAGCTCAATTACCTCAAGACCGTCCGGGAGAAAGAGGTGGCCGACCAGATCAAGGAGGCCCGCTCCTTCGGCGACCTGAGCGAGAACAGCGAGTATGACGAGGCCAAGAACGAGCAGGGCAAGCTCTACTCCCGCATCGCCCAGGTGGAGGAGATCCTCTCCAACTATGTGATCATCGAGGAGCACGAGGGCGACCTGGACACCGTCCGCCTGGGCTGCCGGGTCAAGGTGCTGGACGTGGAGTTCAACGAGGAGGAGTCCTACGAGCTGGTGGGCTCCCAGGAGGCCGACCCCATGAATGGCCGCATCTCTGAGGACTCTCCCTTTGGCCGTGCCCTGCTGGGCAAGACCGTGGGGGAGGAGGCCCAGGTGGAGGCCCCTGCCGGCATCGTCCGTTACAAGGTGCTGGAGATCGAGAAGATCTGATTTGCCTGAGGGCGCGATACAAAGGAGAAGAAGCGACATGTCTGAACAGAACCATCCGGTCCAGCAGGAGGAGGTCTCCCTCTCCGACCTGCTCAAGATCCGCCGGGACAAGCTCAGGGAGCTCCAGAGCGAGGGGCGCGACCCCTTCCAGCAGACCCGCTATGAGGTCAAGAGCTATTCCCAGGACATCAAGGACCACTTTGAGGAGCTGGAGGGCCAGATCACCACGGTGGCGGGCCGTCTCATGTCCAAGCGGGGCATGGGCAAGGCGGTGTTCTGCGACCTGCAGGACCGCCAGGGCCGCATCCAGCTCTATGTCCGCATCGACGAGATGGGGGAGGAGCCCTTCAACCGCTTCAAGAAGCTGGACATCGGCGACATTGTGGGCGTGGAAGGGGAGGTCTTCCGCACCAAGCGGGGGGAGATCTCGGTGAAGGCCAACGCCGTCAAGCTGCTCTCCAAGTCTCTGCGTCCCCTGCCGGAGAAGTTCCACGGCCTGACCGACAAGGAGACCCGCTACCGCCAGCGGTATGTGGACCTGATGGTCAACCCGGAGGTCAAGCGCAACTTCGTCATCCGGTCCCGGTTCATCCAGTTCATGCGCCGCTACCTGGACGGCCGGGGCTACATCGAGGTGGAGACGCCGGTGCTCAACACCATTGCCGGCGGCGCCGCCGCCCGGCCCTTCATCACCCACCACAACACCCTGGATATCGACATGTACATGCGCATTGCCACCGAGCTGCCCCTCAAGCGTCTCATCGTGGGCGGCATGGACCGGGTGTATGAGATCGGCCGCATCTTCCGCAACGAGGGCATGGACCCCAAGCACAACCCGGAGTTCACCACCGTGGAGCTCTATGAGGCCTATACCGACTTCCACGGCATGATGGACATCGCCGAGGGCATCCTCTCCGGCGCCGCCCAGGAGATCCTGGGCGCCTATCAGGTGGAGTGGATGGGAGAGCAGATCGACCTGACCCCCGGCTGGCGGCGGCTGACCATGGTGGAGGCCGTCCGTGAGTACGCCGGTGTGGACTTCGCCGCCATCAGCGACGACGCCCAGGCGGTGGCCGCGGCCCGCGCCATCGGCGTGGAGCTGCCCGAGGCGGCGGAGAAGACCTGGGGCAACGCCCTGTACGAGTGCTTTGACCAGCGGGTGGAGGAAAAGCTCATCCAGCCCACCTTCATCACCATGTACCCGGTGGAGGTCTCCCCCCTGACCAAGCGCTCCCCCCAGGACCCCCGGCTCACCGAGCGCTTCGAGCTCTTTGTCTGCCACAGTGAGATGGCCAACGCCTATTCCGAGCTCAACGACCCCATCGACCAGCGCGCGCGCTTTGTCAAGCAGGCCGAGCAGCGGGAGCGGGGAGACGAGGAGACCGAGATGCTGGACGAGGACTTCCTCAACGCCCTGGAGTACGGCATGCCTCCCACGGGCGGCATGGGCATGGGCATCGACCGGTGCGTCATGCTCCTCACCGGGGCGGACACCATCCGGGACGTGATTTTGTTCCCCACCATGAAGCCCCTGGATTGATATGGACAAACAGCATACCGGAGAGCTCCTCCGGTATGCTGTTGTGCTCTTACCCTTGTCTGATAAGGGCAAACAAATGAGAATGGGAGTGCTTCTTTTTGTCAAAGAGGATAGCCTTCTGGCTGCGGGACATGCTGGTCCGGGGCAAGCGATTCAATGCCACCCGCCTTGTGGCGGGCTCCTTCGCGGCCATTATCTTGCTGGGGGCGCTGCTGCTGACCCTGCCCGTTTCGTCTAATAGCGGCCAGGCCACCGACTTCTTAACCTGTCTCTTCACCGCCACCTCCGCCACCTGCGTCACCGGCCTCATCCTGGTGGACACCGCCGTCCACTGGAGCCTGTTCGGCCAGGTGGTCATCCTGGTGATGATCCAGCTGGGGGGCCTGGGCTTTATGACGGTGGTGACCCTGTTTTCCATGCTGCTGCGCCGCCGGATCGGATTGAGCGAGCGCCTGGCCATGGCCTCCACCTTCAACCTTAACGACATGTCCGGCGTGGTGCGCATGGTGCGCCACGCGCTCATCGGCACCGTCACCATGGAGGGTGTGGGTGCGGTGCTGCTCTCCGCTCGCTTCATTCCCGACTTCGGCGTGCTGCGGGGCCTTTGGATGGGCGTGTTCCACAGCGTTTCCGCCTTCTGCAACGCCGGCTTTGACCTGCTGGGGGAGCGGTACGGGGCCTTTTCCAGCGTATCGGGCTACCGGGACGACCCCGTGGTGCTCCTGGTGCTGGCCGCCCTCATCATCATCGGCGGCCTGGGCTTCTTCGTCTGGGAAGACATTTGGAAAAACAGAAACTGGAAGGGACTTTCCCTTTATACTAAAATGGTGCTTCTCATCACCGCCGGACTGCTGGTGGCCGGCGCGGTCTTCTTCCTGGTGATGGAGTACGGCCAGGCGGACACCCTGGGGAATATGCCGCTCTGGCAGAAGGGGCTCAACGCCTTCTTCCAGTCGGCCACCCTGCGCACCGCCGGCTTTGACGCCCTGGGCCAGGGGAACCTGGAGGATGTGAGCCTTTCCATGTCCATCCTGCTCATGATGGTGGGCGGGTCGTCGGGCTCCACGGCGGGCGGCCTCAAGACCGTGACGGTGGGAGTGCTGCTGCTGGCCCTGCGCGCGGGGCTCACCGGGCGGGAGCAGGTCACCTTCCGTGCCCGGAGCATCCCCTTTGACCGGGTGCTCAACGCCATGACCCTCACGGTGGTCTTTATTTTCCTCTTTTTGACGGGGGTCATGGTCATCTCCACCGTGGAGCAGATGGAATTTCTGTCGGTGGCCTTTGAGGTGGCCTCCGCCATGAACACGGTGGGACTGACCACCGGCATCACGCCGGCTTTGACGCCCATTTCCCAGGGAATCCTGATCCTGCTGATGTACCTGGGCCGGGTGGGGGTCATGTCCTTCTCCATTGCGTTTCTCACGGCCCGGCGGCGGGCCACGGGGGTGTACTACCCCAGCTTTGATCTTATGATAGGGTGATGGATAATGAAGACGTTTGTAGTGATCGGATTGGGGCGCTTTGGCACCGCGGTGGCCACGGAGCTGTGTGCCCTGGGGCATGAGGTGCTGGCCATCGACGGCGACCGGGAGTCTATCCAGAAGATCGCCGACAGCGTGACCCACGCCGCCGCGGGCGACGCCCGGGACCCGGCGGTGCTCAAGGCCCTGGGTGTGGGCAACTATGACTGCGCCGTGGTGGCGGTGGGGGATGACGTGGGCAACAGCACCCTCATCACCCTCAACCTCAAGGAGCTGGGGGTCAAGCGGGTCATCTGCAAGGCCCAGAGCCACGTCCACCGCAAGGTGCTGGAGAAGATCGGCGCCGACCGCGTGGTCTTCCCCGAGCATGAGATGGGGGTCAAGCTGGCCCACGGCCTGTCCGGGTCCAACGCCATCAATTTCATCGAGCTCTCCCCGGACTACGGCATCGTGGAGCTCAAGCTGCCCATGGAGTGGAAGGGCCGCAGCCTGCTGGAGCTCAATGTCCGGGCCAAATACCGGGTGAACATCATCGCTGTGCGCAAGAAGAGCGGGGAGATGGTGGTCTCCCCCGGCGGCGAATATGTGCTGGAGGAGGGCGACGTGGTGGCCGCTCTGGGCAGCAACGAGGCCCTCAGCCGTCTCCACGAGGACTGAGGGCGTGAGAGAGCAGATCACCAGCCGGCACAATGCGCTCATTGTCCGGCTGCGTAAGCTCAGCTCCTCCCGGGCCCGCCGCAGGGAGGAGGGGGTCTTTCTGTGCGAGGGCCCCAAGCTGGTGGGAGAGGCCGTGAAGTGGGGGGCCGGGGTAGAGACCCTGCTGGTCTCCCGGCCCGACCTGGTCCTGCCGGACTTGCCCGCCGGTACCCGGGTGGTGGAGGTGCCGGAGGACGTGCTCCGCTCCGTCTCCGACGTGGAGACCCCCCAGGGGGTGCTGGCGGTGTGCGCCCTTCCCGACCTGAGACCGCCCCAGGCCCTGCGGCCGGGCCGCTACCTGATCCTGGACGGCATCCAGGACCCGGGCAACCTGGGCACCATCTGGCGCACCGCCGACGCCTTCGGCGCGTCCGGCCTGCTGCTGGTCCACAACTGCGCCGACCCCTTCATCGCCAAGACGGTGCGCGCCACCATGGGGGCGGCCTTCCGCCTGCCGGTGTGGGAGACCACCCTGGAGGAGGCGGCGCGGCTGCTGGAGCAGGCGGGTGTGCCGCTCTACACCACCTCCCTGGGACCGGGCACCGTGGACATCCGGGCGCTGGACCTCACCCGGGCGGCGGTGGTCATCGGCAGCGAGGGGCGCGGGGTCTCGCCGGAGGCCCTGGCGCTGTGCCGGCAGACCTTCCGCATCCCCATGGAGAGCCGGTGCGAGTCGCTCAACGCGGCGGTGGCCGCGGCGGTGACGCTGTGGGAGATGGCCCGGCAGGACGGCTGAGAGGCCCGGACACCGGGCAGGGGAGGCGTCAGCGGATGTGGAATTTGAAATACTGGCTCTGGCTTGCCGGGCGAAGGGGCCCCGGCCATCATCAGATCGCCCTGCGGCTGCTGGAGCATTTTGGAGGACCGGAGCGGGTCTATTTCGCCGCGGCGGAGGAGTATGCGCGGCTGGCCCTGCCCCGGGCCGTGCGCGCGTCTCTGGCGGACAAGTCCCTCGCGGAGGCGGAGGAGATCCTGGGCCGGTGCGAGGCGCTGGGGGTGCGCATCCTGACCATTCAGGACGGGGAGTACCCCCGGCGGCTGCGGCAGATCCCGGACCCGCCCTGCGTGCTCTATGTGAAGGGCCGGCTGTTCTCCTTTGATGAGGAGCTGGCTCTGGGTGTGGTGGGCAGCCGCAGGCCCACGCCCTACGGCGTGCGCATGGCCTGCTGCCTGGGCCGGGACCTGGGGCGGCAGGGCGCCCTGGTGGTCAGCGGCATCGCCCAGGGCGTGGACAGCGCCGCCCTGCGGGGCGCTCTCTCCGGCGGAGGCAAGGCGGTGGCGGTGCTGGCCGGGGGCGTGGATGTGGTCTATCCGCCCCAAAACCGGGACCTTTTTGCCAACGTGGCCGCCGTGGGCGCCCTCATCAGCGAAAACCCGCCGGGCACCGGCACCGAGGGCTGGCGCTTTCCCGTGCGCAACCGCCTCATCAGCGGCCTTTCCCTGGGCGTGGTGGCGGTGGAGGCCGGGGAGGGGAGCGGCACCCTCATCACCACCCGCCTGGCCCTGGAGCAGGACCGGGAGGTCTTCGCCTTTCCCGGCCCCGCCGACGCTCCCATGAGCCGGGGGACCAACCGGCTCATCCAGCGGGGAGAGGCCAAGCTGGTCCTGTCCGCCGCCGACGTGGTGAGTGAATTTTCCCTGCTCTTTCCCCACTGTCAGCCCCAGCCGGAGGCCCTCACGCCGGAGGAGGAAGAGGCGCAGACCCAGGCGCTCACCGCCTGTGAGCAGGCGGCGGAGGAGCCCGCTCCCGGGGCAAAAGAGGTTGACAAGGCGGAAAAGAGGGCATATATTACCCTATGCGATATTGTGAAGGCGGGCTGGACCGATGACCAGCGGGACATTCTGCTGGCTCTGCAGGATGGGCCCCTCAGCTCCGAGGAGCTGTCGGAAGCGGCTCAGGTCCCCCCGCGCCGGGCCCTTTCCGCCCTGACCATGCTCCAGCTGCAGGGCTATGTGGGGGAGGCGTCGGGCAAGCGGTTCCAAGCCCTATTCTGGGTCAAGCGCGAGTAATTTCCGCCCCCGGGCGGAATGTAGACCGTTGGAGGTACAAAGTGGCAAAGACGAATCTGGTGATCGTAGAGTCTCCGGCCAAGGCCAAGACCATTACCAAATACTTGGGCCCCGGCTATCAGGTCAAGGCGTCCATGGGCCATGTCCGGGACCTGCCCAAGAGCAAGATCGGCGTGGACATCGAGGGTGGCTTCACCCCCGACTACCAGCCCATCCCCGGCAAGGAGGATGTCATCGAGGACCTGCGCAAGAGCGCCGCGCGCAGCGGTCGGGTCTACCTGGCCACCGACCCGGACCGGGAGGGGGAGGCCATCTCCTGGCACCTCAAGGAGCTGCTGGGCCTGAGCGAGGACAAGACCTGCCGGGTCACCTTCAACGAGATCACCAAGAAGGTGGTCAATGAGGCCATCGCCGCCCCCCGGAGCATCGACATGGACCTGGTCAACGCCCAGCAGGCCCGGCGGGTGCTGGACCGGGTGGTGGGCTATCAGCTCTCCCCGTTTTTGTGGAAGAAGATCCGCCGGGGCCTCTCCGCCGGCCGCGTGCAGTCGGTGGCCACCCGGCTGGTGTGCGAGCGGGAAAACGAGATCCGCGCCTTCCAGCCGGAGGAGTACTGGTCCCTCCAGGTGGAGCTGGAGCGCCTGGCCCCCAACCAGGGCCGGTTCCAGGCCGCCTTCCACGGCCGGGAAAAGAAGATGGAGCTCCACAGTGAGGCGGAAGTCAACGCTGTGGTAGACGCTGTAAAGAATAGTAACTTTACAGTAAAAGAGGTCAAGCGGCAGGACAAGGTCCGCAATCCGGCCCCGCCCTTCACCACCTCCACCCTCCAGCAGGAGGCCAGCCGCAAACTGAACATGACCCCCCGGCGCACCATGTCGGTGGCCCAGCAGCTCTATGAGGGTGTGGACATCGCCGGGGAGGGCACCGTGGGTCTCATCACCTATATGCGTACCGACTCCCTGCGCCTTTCCGACGAGGCCACCTCGGCGGCCAGGAGCTTTATCCTCTCCCGCTACGGCAAGGAGTACCACCCCGGCTACGTCCGCGCCTACAAGACCAAGGCGGGCACCCAGGACGCCCACGAGGCCATCCGTCCCTCCGACGTGCGCCTGACGCCGGAGGACATCAAAAAGGACCTGACGGCGGAGCAGTACCGGCTCTACAAGCTGATCTGGAGCCGCTTCCTGGCCTGCCAGATGGCCGCCGCCGTCTATGACAGCGTCACCATCGACGTGGAGAGCGCCGGGTATACCTTCCGGGCCAACCACTCGGCGGTGAAGTTCGCCGGGTATATGGCGGTCTATGTGGAGGGCAAGGACGAGGAGGACGAGGAGTTCCAGTCCCCCATGCCCGACCTGAAGGAGGGGGAGCGGGTCTCCCTGAGTAAGACTGACAAGGCCCAGCACTTTACACAGCCTCCCGCCCGCTATACCGAGGCCACCCTCATCAAGGCCCTGGAGGAGAAGGGGATCGGGCGGCCCTCCACCTACGCGCCCACCATCTCCACCATCATGGACCGGGAGTATGTGGTCAAGGAGGGCAAGAACCTGCGCCCCACCCCCCTGGGCGAGGTGGTCACCGGCCTGATGACCGACAAGTTCCCCGACATCGTGGACACCGCCTTCACCGCCCACATGGAGGAGCAGCTGGACGAGGTGGAGCAGGGCAAGGTGGAGTGGAAGAAGCTGGTGGGGGACTTCTACGGCGGCTTTGAGCAGGAGCTCAAAAAGGCCGAGCAGGACCTGTCCGGTGAGCGCATCAAGGTGCCCGACGAGGTCTCCGACGTGCTCTGTCCCAAGTGCGGGCGCAACCTGGTCTACAAGTCGGGGCGGTTTGGCCGCTTCCTGGCCTGCCCCGGCTGGCCCGAGTGTGACCACACCCAGCCCATCGTGGTGGAGATGCCGGGCAAGTGCCCCAAGTGCGGCGGCAAGATCCTGAAAAAGACCTCCAAGCGGGGGTATACCTACTACGGCTGCGAGAACAACACCAATAAGGACGAGGCTCGCCGGTGCGACTTCATGACCTGGGACGTGCCGGTGAAGGACAACTGTCCCGAGTGCGGCCAGACCATGTTCAAAAAGTCGGGCCGGGGCTTCAAGCGGCCCTTCTGCATCAATCCCGACTGCCCCAACTTCCTGCCCGAGGACCAGCGGGGCTATAAGAAAAAGAGCGCCGAGAGCGCCGAGGGCTCCGAGGCCGCCCCGGCCAAGAAGACCGCCGCCAAGAAGACGGCAGCCAAGAAGACGGCAGCCAAGAAGACCGCCGCCAAGAAGACCGCCGCCAAGAAGACTACCGCGGCCAAGAAGACCACGTCGGCCAAGAAGACCACCGCCGCCAAGAAGACCACAAAGAAGACTGCCGCCGAGGGCTGAGCGCGCCTCGCGCTCCCCCCGGCCATAAGGAGAAGCTATGGAACCGGTCATTGTCATCGGCGCGGGCCTTGCGGGATGTGAGGCCGCGTGGCAGCTGGCCCAGCGGGGCATACCCGTGGAGCTGCGGGAGATGAAGGGGAGCAAGATGACCCCCGCCCACCACAGCGCGGACTTTGCCGAGCTGGTCTGCTCCAACTCCCTGCGCTCGGACCAGCTGGAAAACGCCGTGGGCCTCATCAAGGAGGAGCTGCGGCGCATGGGCTCCCTGATCCTCGCTTGTGCCGACGCGCACCGGGTGGAGGCGGGGGGCGCCCTGGCGGTGGACCGCTTTGGGTTTTCCGCCGCCGTCACGGAGAAGATCCGCAGCCACCCCCTCATCACCGTGGTGGAGGGGGAGGTGACCGCCATCCCGGCGGAGGGGGAGGTCATCATCGCCTCCGGCCCCCTGACCTCGGACGCCCTCTCCCAGGCCATCGCCCGGCGCTTCCCCGAGAGCCGCTATCTCAACTTCTACGACGCCGCCGCCCCGCTGGTCACCTTTGAGAGCGTGGATATGACGAGCGCCTTTTTTGCCTCCCGCTACGACAAGGGGACGCCGGATTACATCAACTGCCCCATGACGGCGGAGGAGTACGAGGCCTTCTGGACCGAGCTGTGCGCCGCCCAGGAGGCGGAGGTCCACGGCTTTGAGGACAAGAACGTGTTCGAGGGCTGCATGCCGGTGGAGGTGATGGCCCGCCGGGGCCACGATACCCTGTGCTACGGCCCCCTCAAGCCCCGGGGTCTCACCGACCCCCGGACGGGCAGGGAGCCCTTCGCCGTGGTGCAGCTGCGCCGCGACAACGCCCAGGGGAGCATCTACAATCTGGTGGGCTTCCAGACCCATCTCAAGTGGCCGGAGCAGCGGCGGGTCTTTTCCATGATCCCCGCCCTCAAAAATGCCGAGTTCGTGCGCTACGGCGTCATGCACCGCAATACCTATCTGGACTCGCCCCGGCTGCTGGACCGCTACTACCGGGTGAAGAAGGAGCCCCGGCTGTGCTTTGCCGGGCAGATCACGGGGGTGGAGGGCTATGTGGAGTCCACCGCCTCGGGTTTCCTCGCGGCGGTGGAGCTTGCCCGGCGGCTGCGGGGCCTTGCGCCGGTGGACTTCCCCCAGGAGACCGCCGTGGGGGCCCTGGCCCTCTATGTGAGCAACGAGAGCGTCACCGACTTCCAGCCCATGAACGTGAACTTCGGCATCATCCCGCCCCTGGGCTATAAGGTGAAGGGCAAGCGCAACAAAAACGCCGAGCTCTCCAGGCGGGCCCTGGAAAAGCTCTCGCAGCTTAACTGGTCCTGACTCAGGGCAGCATGAGCTCCATGCCCAGCCGCAGGCCCCAGAGGAAGTAGAGGCGGCGCTCGAAGCTGCGCAGCTCCTCCCGGGCCTCGGACAGGCGCTGCGCCAGATCGTCCCCGCCCACCCGGCGCGCCTCCTCCAAAAGCCGCTTTTGCAGCGCCATGAGGGAGGCGTATTCGCTTTCATCCTCCGGCAGCAGGTCGGTGAGACAGGCGTAGAAATCTTCCGGATAAAACATAGTGACACCTCACTGCAGAGCTGTGTTCGTTTTGCTGTTTCAGCAGAACGTTGAAAAGCCAAGGGGGAAAAAGATGTTTTCCAAGGAGTTGTTTGGAAGCCGGCTGCGGCAGGTGCGGCAGGAAAAGGGAGAATCTCAGACGGCTGCGGCTGCGGTGCTGGGCGCAACGGCGACTTTGATCAGCGATCTGGAGAAAGGACGCCGCACGACGACGCTTGACAAGCTGACGCAGTTGGCGCAGCATTACAACGTCTCCACCGACTATCTGCTGGGCCTGACCGACGAGAAGCGGCCCCTGGACAGCCCCGCCGCACCCCGGCGGAACGTGTAGGGGGCGGCCTCCGCTTAAAAATCATCAATTAGATGAATAGAGGGTATCATCTAATTGATGAAAAGTCAAGGGGGGATTTTGTGACCACAAAAGAGATTTTCGCCCAGCGCATGAGGGAGCTGCGCCAACAGAGCGCGCAGCCGCAGAAGGTGCTGGCGGAGCAGCTTGGGGTCAGCGTCAACCAGGTCAGCGAGATGGAGAAGGGGACGCGGATGACGACGCTGGAAAAGCTGGCGGTCATCTGCCGTTACTACAACGTCTCTGCCGACTACCTGTTGGGTCTGACTGACGAGAAGCGGCCCCCGGACAGCCCCGCCGCACCCCGGCGGGACGAGTAGGGCCCTGTGCTTACTTATTCACTATTCACTATTCACTGCCTTAATCATCGGGAGGAAAGTACATGAAGATCATCGTGGACGCCATGGGAGGGGACAACGCCCCTCTTTGCAACGTAAAGGGAGCCCTGGCCGCCGTGGAGGAGTACGGCGTGGAGGTGGCCCTGGTGGGTCGGGGGGAGGACATCCTCAAGTGCCTGGGCACCCTGGGGCTGAAGGAGCCCCCCGCCGCTGTGGAGATCGTCCACGCCTCTGAGGTGGTGGACATGCACGACAACGCCGCCACCGCCTTCAAGGAGAAGAAGGACTCCTCCCTCACCGTGGGCCTCAACCTGCTCAAGGAGGGCAAGGGGGACGCCTTCGTCTCCGCCGGCAGCACCGGCGCGCTGCTCTCTGGGGCCACGCTGCTGGTCAAGCGGGTGAAGGGCATCCGCCGGGCGGCCATGTGTCCGGTGGTGCCCACCGCCAAGGGGGGCGCCCTGCTCATCGACTGCGGCGCCACCGCCGAATGCACCCCGGAGTATCTGCTCCAGTTCGCCTATATGGGCAGCTACTACGCCGAGCGGGTCATGGGCCGCCCTGAGCCCAGGGTGGGCCTGCTCAACATCGGCGTGGAGGAGAGCAAGGGCACCGACCTCCAGCGCGCCGCCTACGCCCTGCTCAAGGAGGCCGACGCCGCCGGGCGCATCCACTTCGCCGGCAACGTGGAGGCCAAGGAGGCCGTCCTGGGCGCGGTGGACGTGATCGTCTCCGACGGCTACTCGGGCAATATCTTCCTCAAGACCATGGAGGGCGCGGGCAGCTTCCTGGCCGGGGAGCTCAAGAAGATGTTCAAGAAAAACGCCATCACCAAGGTGGCGGCCCTGCTGGTGTCCGGGGGCATCCGGGCGTTTAAGAAGCTCATGGACTCCCGGGAGGTGGGCGGCACCGCCCTGGTGGGCATCTCCAAGCCGGTCATCAAGGCCCACGGCTCCTCGGATGACTACGCCATCAAAAACGCCATCCGCCAGGCCAGGGATTTCGCCGCCTCGGGCATCATCGAGGACATTCAGGAGAACATCGAGCACATGCGCCTGCGCAGCCCGGCCCAGGAGGCTCAGGGTTGATTTCGTGCCCGGATAGACCGCTTTTTGAAACTTTTTTGAAGGTTCCCAAAGTGCATCAGCCTGGCAAAAGACTCTTTTGATGGGCGAAATTGCAAAAGACTATTGACAGAGCAGGGGAATCTGCCTATTATTTTAGTGCACAATACCTTCTCCGCCGCGGCGGAGCGACAGGAGCGGATAGAAATGATTTTTGAAAAGCTCAAGGAGCTGCTTTCCGAGCAGTTCGGCGTGGAAGAGGACACCATCACCATGGACACCGGGTTTGACGACCTGGGCGCCGATTCCGTGGACCTGGTAGAGCTCTCCATGGCTCTGGAAGAGGAGTTCGGCGTGGAGGAGATGGCCGAGGAGGACGTGGCCGGGATCAAGACCGTGGCCGATCTGGTGCACTATCTCCAGGGCAAGGTCGAAGAGTAAGAGACACTGCTTAAAGCAAAGCCCCGCTGTGCGCGGGGCTTTGTTTTCACAAGAGGGGAAGAGTATGGACAAGCTGGAGGAAAAACTGGGTTACACCTTCACGGACCGGACGCTGCTGGAGCGGGCGCTGACCCACAGCTCCTACGCCAACGAGAACCGGGGCAAGGGGCTGGAGAGCAACGAGCGGCTGGAGTTTCTGGGCGACTCGGTGCTGGGCATGGTGACGGCGGACTTTCTGTTCCGCACCAAGCCCAACCTGCCCGAGGGGGACCTGACCCGCACCCGGGCGGCCCTGGTGTGCGAGGGCAGCCTGGTGCTGGTGGCCCGTGAGCTGGGTCTGGGGCGCTGCCTGAAGCTGGGCCGGGGCGAGGACGCCGGCGGCGGCCGGGAACGGCCCTCCATCCAGGCCGACGCGGTGGAGGCCGTCATCGCGGCCATCTATCTGGACGGGGGCATCGGCTCGGCCCGGAAGTTCATCCAGCGCTTCATCCTGGACCGGGGGGACGTGGTGGCGGTGAGCCGGGACCACAAGACCGCCCTCCAGGAGCTGGTGCAGCGGGAGAGCGGCCAGGTGCTGGAATACCGCCTGCTGGGCGCCACCGGGCCCGACCACGCCAAGGTGTTCCGGGTGGAGGTGGACCTCAACGGCGAGGCCGTGGGCACCGGAGAGGGCCGCAGCAAGAAAGAGGCCGAGCAGAACGCCGCCCGGGCAGCCATCGAGAAGCTGACCCACTAAAGGAGGCAATGGGAGCGGATAGATGCTATCCGCTCCTGAGACTGTCGGAAAAGGCCTTTTGGCCTTTTCCGACAAAGGGTTGCATGACGGACGGGGTTCGATTTCTTGCGAAATTGTCACCCCGTCCGTCATGAGAAGTGTCATTTCCAAGGCACATGTCCTCGGAAATGACAGATTCTAATTTTATTCCGCCGCGTGCGCGCGGCGGAACTCTAGCGAGGCTT
>DVLB01000106.1 GCA_018715695.1 Candidatus Galloscillospira stercoripullorum | reverse complement strand
GAGGACAGTCAACCGGCTTTTTGCACCCTTTTCTGATGTGCGCAAAAAGAAGGGCCTGCGGATTTCTGCAGACCCTTCATCACGGATGCGCAAAATCGGTTTTATTGTTGTCCTTTTGCGGGGGTGCCTTTTGGCCGCCCGCTCTTTTTTCTTATGTGGCGGAGCCGCCCTCCTTGGGCTTGTCCCCCTTGGGACGGCGGTGATACCGGCGACGGGAGCGCTTCTTCTCGCCCTGGCCCTCGGTCTTAGCCTCAGGGGCGGCGGGCTGAGTCTCCCGCTTCTTCTCCTGAGGAGGCTGACCCTCCCGCTTTTTCTCGGCGGGCCGGTCCTTCTTCTTCCTTTCCTGGGGCGCCTTATTTTCCTGCTTCTTCTCGGCGGAGGCCTGAGGGGCCTTGGGCTTGTCCCCCCGGCGGCGGGAGCCGTGCCGGCGGCCCTTGCCCTCGCTCTCCTGCCCGGGCGTCTCCATGCCCAGACGGCCCAAAGCGTCGCTGAGGCTGCCCGAGAGCCGCCGCTCGGCCTCCGTGGGGTCCACGGGAGGGGTTACCTTGCGCAGCTGCTCCAGCTCCTCCCTGGGAGGCGCCACATAGCCCTCAGGCCGCTTGCCCTTGCCGTTGCGGACGATGCGTACCTCACAGTTGTGGTAGACCCGGGGGGGTTCAGAGGAGTCCTCCAGCCGGATCTTCATGGTCTCCCGAAGCAGATTGACCTGGCTGACGGTGCCCACCCCGTCGGGACACTCCACGAAGGACTCCTCCTTGGGCAGGCGCTTGACCGCGTCCTCATATGCCTCCTGCTCATACTTCAGGCAGCACATGAGCCGGCCGCAGGTGCCAGAGATTTTGGTGGGGTTGAGGGAGAGGTTTTGCACCTTGGCCATCTTGATGGATACGGGATGGAAGTCCTCCAGGAAGGTGGAGCAGCAGAAGGGCTTGCCGCAGATACCAAGGCCGCCCAGCATCTTGGCCTCATCCCGCACGCCGATCTGCCGCAGCTCGATGCGGGTGTGGAACTTGCTCGCTAGGTCCTTCACCAGGGCACGGAAGTCCACCCGCCCCTCGCTGGTGAAGAGAAAGAGGATCTTGTTGCCCTCGAAGCTGTACTCCACGTCCACCAGCTTCATGTCCAGCCCGTGCTGGAGGATCTTCTCCTGGCAGATGGCGAAGCACTCCTTCTCCTTGGCCTTGTTGCGCTCCACCACCGCCAGATCCTTCTCCGTGGCGATGCGGATGAGGGCGCGCAGGGGCTGGATGACCTCGCTGTCCTCCACCATGGTGTTGCCCTGGACACACAGGCCGTAGGCCGTGCCCGAGGCGGTTTCCACGATGACCCCCTGGCCCTCGCTCACCTGGACGCCCTTGGGATCGAAATAGTATTGCTTTTTCCCGCTCTGGAAGCGGACGCCGATGATCTCGGTCATAGCTACCTCCTGCGCCCCAGGGGCGCGCATAACAGAATATCCCCCCGGCTGTCCGGGGGGAGGGACGCCCCAGGGGACGTCATCAGCGGCAGCGGGCCAGACCGGCGCACAGCCAGCCGGCGAGATGGCCCGGGCCGATATTGAACTCACAACTCCCCCGCAGCTGCTGTAAAAGCAGGGCGGCGGACATAAGGGCCTGAGGGGACAGGGCGGCGCACCGCTCCACGGCGGAGCGGACCTCCGGTGCAGCGGAGCAAGCGGTACCCGCTTGGACGGCCAGGGCGGAGCGCAGCAGGCCCACGGCCTGCTCCAGAAGGGCGGAGAGCTCCTCCCGGCTGCACCGCTCCAGACCCACGCAGTACTCCGCCAGAGCCAGCTCGTCCCCCTTTGTCAGGTGTTCCAGCAGCGCGGCGGACTCCCGGACAGCCCACGTTTGGGCGTCCTCGTCCCCGTCCTCCCGGCGTTCCAGCGCCTCCACCGCCCGGCCAAGCAGACCCTGGCAGTTTCGGGCGGCGGCGGTGAGCACGTCGGCGCTCTTGTCCGGGTAGCGCCGGGAGAGGAAGGAGTAGGCCTCCTCCTCGGTCACCGGGGTGAGAGAGAGAACCTGGCAGCGGGAGCGGACGGTTTGGAGCAGGGCGGCGGGGTTCTCGCTCAGCAGCAGGAAGGCCGCGTAGGGCGGCCCCTCCTCCAGCAGCTTGAGCATGGCATTCTGGGCGCTGGCGTTCATGGACTGGGCGTTTTCCAGGATATATACTTTCCGGGCCCCCTCGTTGGGGCGCACATAGGCGTCGGCGCGCAACTCTCTCACCTGGGAGACGGTGATGTCCTTCCCGTCGCCGCCGATGACGCGCACGTCGGGGTGGATACCGGCGAGTACCTTGCGGCACCCGGGACAATCCAGGCAGGGCCGCTGTTCAGCGGGACTGTGGGAGCAGACCATGGCGGCGGAAAGAAGCCGGGCCAGGGTGCGCTTACCCGAACCGGCGGCCCCGCCGATGATGTAGGCGTGGGACAATCCGGCGCGCTGCTGATGCTCGCTCAGCTGCTCTTTCAGCGGCGCGTTGCCGCAAAGGGAATCCAGATTCATCACACCCGCTCAAACCGCTCCACATCCACCACAAAGATGGTGGCGCCGCCCACCACCACCTCCACGGGCATGGAGGGGTAGTAGCCGTAGCTCATCTCGGTGGTGGTGGGGATCATCTGCTTGCGGCTGTGGGACTCGCCCTTGATGATCTCAATGACGGTCTGGACCTTCTCGGCGTCCACGCCCACCAGGATGGTGACGTTCCCGGCCATCAGAAAGCCGCCGGTGGTGGCCAGTTTGGTGGAGGAGAAGCCCTTTTTGGTCAGGGCGCGGGTGACGGCGCCGGCGTCGTCGTAGTTGATGATGGCAATGACCAGCTTCATGTTCATTCCTCCTCAGGCAACATTAGGGTACAGACACGACAGAATATACCTCTGTGCCATATTATAACCTATCCGGGACAAATATGCGAGAGGGATTTGCGCGCTGTTACTCCTCTTCCTTCTTGGTGCAGACGATATTGAGCTCGTCGAGCTGCTTGGGATCTACGAAACTGGGCGCGCCCTCGTCGCCGCAAGCGTTATATCTCTCGCTTCCGTCCAGGGACGAAAGCTCGCTCATTCTGCTGCGGCTCATCTCCCCTCGCCGTCACAAACTTCGTATCACTCATCCTGCCGCAAGCGGCAGGCTTTGCTCACTTCGTTGCTCCGGCTCTCCCCACGAAAGGCGTACCGCCTTCCGCGGGGAACCCCGTTTTCGCTTCGCTGGGCTTCGGCGGGGACCCCGGGATGATGGGCGCCCGGTTACGCTTCCTCTTCCTTCTTGGTGCAGATGATATTGAGCTCGTCAAGCTGCTTGGGATCTACGAAACTGGGCGCGCCCATCATCAGGTCCTGGGCATTCTTGTTCATGGGGAAGGGGATGATCTCCCGGATGGAGCTTTCCCCGGACAGGAGCATGACCATCCGGTCCACGCCGGGGGCGATGCCCGCGTGAGGGGGCGCGCCGTAGCAGAAGGCGTTGTACATGGCGGGGAACTTGGCCTTCACGTCCTCCTCTCCCAGGCCAGCCAGCTCGAAGGCCTTGACCATGATCTCCGGGTCGTGGTTCCGCACCGCCCCGGAGGAGAGCTCCACCCCGTTGCACACCAGGTCATACTGGAAGGCGGTGATGCTCAGGGGGTCGATCTCCCCGCTGATGGCCTTGTCCAGGATCTCCGCGCCGCCGTTGGGCATGGAGAAGGGGTTGTGGCAGAACTCCAGCTGGCCGCTCTCCTCGCCGATCTCGTACATGGGGAAGTCCACGATACAGCAGAACTCGTAGCGCTCCTTGTCCATGTGGTTGGGGCACAGGGCGCCCAGCTTGCTGCGGAGCACGCCGGCGGTCTTCTGGGCAGCGCCCTTCTTGCCGCAGGTGAGGCCCACGAAGGTGTTGGGCTTCAGGCCCAGGCGCTCCACCAGGGCCTCCTTCTTCTCGCCCAGGAACTTGGCAATACCGCCGGCCAGCTCGCCGTTTTCGTCCACCTTGAACCAGTAGGCCTTGTTGCCCGCCTGGACCTCCACGTCGGCGCAGAGCTTGTCGATCTGCTTGCGGGGGGCGGCAAAATCGGTAACAGGGATGGCCTTGACCACGCCGCCGGCAAAGGGCTCAAAGCCGCAGTCGGAGAGCAGGTCGGTCACGTCGGTGACAGTCAGGTCAATACGGAGATCCGGCTTGTCGGAGCCGTACTTCTCCATGGCCTCGGTGAAGGGGATGCGCTTGAAGGGGGCGGTGGAAGCCACGTTATAGGTGCCGTACTTGGCAAAGATGGGGGGGAATACCTCCTCTAGCACGCCGAACACGTCGTCCTGGGTGGCGAAGGCCATCTCCATATCCAGCTGATAGAACTCGCCGGGGGAGCGGTCGCCGCGGGCGTCCTCATCACGGAAGCAGGGAGCAATCTGGAAATACTTATCAAAGCCGGAGGTCATCAGCAGCTGCTTGAACTGCTGGGGAGCCTGGGGCAGAGCGTAGAACTTGCCGGGGTGCTTGCGGGCGGGGACCAGGTAGTCACGGGCGCCCTCGGGGGAGGAGGCGGTGAGGATGGGAGTGGTGATCTCCAGGAAGCCGTGATCCATCATGGCGGCACGGATGGCGGCCACCACCTGGCAGCGGAGGATGATGTTCTTCTTGACGGCGGGGTTGCGGAGATCCAGGTAGCGGTACTTCAGACGCAGGGACTCATCGGCCTCCCGGCTGCGGTTGATCTGGAAGGGCAGCTCGTTATAGCGGCAGCGGCCCAG
>DVLB01000105.1 GCA_018715695.1 Candidatus Galloscillospira stercoripullorum | reverse complement strand
CCGTCATCCAGGGGAAGAGAGCGTACTGCTGGAAGATGACGCCTCGGTCGGGGCCGGGGCCCACCACAGGTGCGCCGCTCATGGTCACGGTGCCGCTGTCGTAGTTCTCAAGGCCGGCGATGATGTTGAGCAGGGTGGTCTTGCCACAGCCCTAGGGGCCAACCACGCAGACGAACTCGTTTTTGTAGATGTCCAGGCTCACGTCGTTGAGGGCCACGGTATCGTCTCCGGTTTTGCCGTGGTAGACCTTGTTCACATGAGAGATCTCGATGAGTTTTTCAGACATATGCTCCACACCTCACTTCCAACGGGTCAGACGGGCTTCCAGCAGCAGGATGATCTTGTCCAGGATATAGCCGATCACGCCGATGGTGATGATGCCCAGCAGCACCACGCTGGTGTTCATATATTGCTGCGCCAGCTGGATACGGGCGCCCAGACCATAGATGGTGCCGGTCATCTCGGCGGCGATCAGGGTGGTCAGAGAGGAGGCCACCGCCAGCCGCGCGCCCACCAGGATGAAGGGGAAGGCCTCGGGGACCATCACGTCCAGGAAGAGGTTGATGTCCCGGGCGCCGAAGGTGTAGGCTGCCTTGACCAGGGTCAGGTCCACCTGGCGGATGCCTTGGTAGACGGTGACCACCACCACCAGGAAGGCGGCGATGAAGATGATGATGTACTTGGCCTTCTCAGTAAGGCCCGCGGCCAGAATGACCAGAGGGATCATGGCCAGGGGCGGGATGGTACGCAAAAACTGAATCCAGGGCTCCAGCAGGTTGCGGACCTTGGGATACCAGCCCATGAGGAAGGCCACGGGGATGGCGCAGATGAAGCCCAGGCCGAAGCCGATCATCACCCGCTGAAGGGAGATGGACAGGTCCTTAAAGTAGCGGCCGTTGGAGGCGATCTCGTCCTGAAGGGCGGCGAGCACCTGGGCGGGGCTGGCCAGGAAGGTGTTGAGGCTCTCGCGGCTGGAGAGGACCAGCCACAGGATGATAGCACACACCAGGGAGATGATGTTCAGGGTGATGCGGGTGGCGCGAGTGCCGTCGCTGAAGTCTTTGAGCTTGCGCATTTTCACCTTGGGGGCGGACGGTGTGGCCCCGGGGGCGCCGCGGTTTTCCAGATCTGCCATAGTGTCCTCCTTGCTCTGCTTCGCAGAATGGATGATTTTGACGTGTTTAACCAGGCGCCGCCTGGGGTTTTAGTCCAGCATTTCGCCCTTTTCGATCCGGGCGAGCATCTCCAGCCGGTGGTCGTGCTTGCCGGAGTACTTGCCGAACAGGAAGATCTCCACGATCTGTTCGAACTCGTCGGCGGTGGTGAGCCAGGCGCCGGTGGCCAGGATGCGGGCGTCGTTGTGCTCCCGGGCCATGAGAGCGGCGAAGGGGGTGTAGCACAGAGCTGCCCGGGTGCCCTTAACCTTGTTGGCGGCCATGGCCACACCCTGTCCGGTGCCGCAGATCAGGATGCCCCGGTCATACCCGCCGTCCCGGACAGCCAGGGCCACCTTCTGGGCGGCCACTGGGTACTCCCCGGCCTGGGAAGAGTCACAGCCAAAGTCGGTCACGTCGTAGCCCTTCGAGCGTAGGCGGCGGAGCATTTCGACCTTTAAGTCGTAGCCCGCCAGATCGCAGCCGATGGCCAGCTTGAACTGGGTCTGCATGTTAATTCCCTCCCCTCCGTGTCAAGATTCGATCCACGTCCGGAACCGCCGGCAGGCGGCCGGGATGGGGATGTCCTGCTGAAAGACGGCGTAAAAGCCCAGGATGAGCACGTCGGCCCCACATGCGCGGCACCGGGCGCCGTTGTCTCTGTTGATGCCCCCGTCGATGGAGATGAGGTAGCTTGTCCCCAGCTCCTCCCGGAGACGCACCAGCGCGCGGATCTTTTCGTAGGTCTCCTCGGCGAAGGGCCGGCGCACCCCGCCGGGGACGATGGACATGAGGATCACCATGTCGCAAAGGGGCAGAAGGTCCCGGAACTCCTCCGGCTCATGCTCGGGGTTTATGACGATGCCCGGCTTCATTCCGGCGGAGCGGATGGCTGTGAGCAGTGCCTTGGGGTCCTGGGCGGTGCCGGGGACAAAGGAGAGGTAGTCGATGCCGGCGGCCGCGCACTTTTCCACATAGTCCTCAGGGTTTGTCACCATCAGGTGGGCGTCCAGGGTGATGGTGGGAAAGGTCTCTTTGAGCTCCCGGGCGGTGTCCAGGTTAGCGCACAGGTTGGGCACGTTGTGCCCGTCCATGAAGTCGATGTGCAGGAAGGGCATCTCCCCTTCCACCAGCTGCCGCACATCTCCCTCCAGGTTGATCTGCCTGGCACAGGCCAGGCTGGGCGCGTAGATCACGGGATGCACCTCCAGTTTTTCTTGAGATCCATGGCCCGCCGGGCCTGCCGGACGACGGCCTGGGCGTTGAGGCCGAAGCGCTCTTTGAGATAGGACAGGGGGCCAACCTCGCCGAAGGTATCCTCTACACCCACGGCAGTGACGGGAACGCGAAGCTGGTCGGCCAGAGCCTCCAGCACGGCACTGCGCAGTCCGCCGATCACATTGTGGTTTTCCGCGGCCACGGCGCATCCGGTCTTTTGCAGGGAGGCCAGGATGGTCCAGGCGTCCAGCGGCTTGATGGTGTGGACGTTGATGACCTCCGCCTCCACCCCTTCCTCGGAGAGCTGAGCGGCGGCCTCCAGAGCCTCCCGGACCATAAGGCCCGAGGAGAGGATGGTCACGTCCCTGCCCTCCCGCATCACGTCGGCACGCAGCAGGTCGAAGGAGTAGGTGTCCGGGTCGTGAAGGTCGCACAGCTCCTTGCGGCAGGTGCGCATATATACGCTGCGGGGATACTCGTGCATGGCCTGCAGGCCCAGCCGCAGCTCCACACCGTCGGAGGGCTCAAAGATGACGCTGCCCGGGATACTGCGCAGCACGCCGATGTCCTCCATGCTCATATGGGTGCCGCCGTTGAGCTCGGCGGCGATGCCGGGGTCGGTGCCGATGACCTTCACGTTGAGGTCGGCGTAGAGCACCGAGATGGCCAGCTGGTCACATACGCGCCGGGTGGCGAAGGGAGTGAAAGAGGTAATGTAGGGCTTGAAGCCGTAGCTGGCCAGCCCTGCTGCCACGCACACCAGATTCTGCTCGGCGACGCCCACGTTAAAGGTGCGTTCGGGAAAGCGACGGTGAACCGCCCCGGTGCCGTTGGCCGAAGACAGGTCGGCGTCCAGCAGCACCATGTCCGGGTCGCGCTCCATGAGGGAGATGAGGGTTTGGGCCATGATCTCACGCATCCACACCGTTGCCACCTCCGATCTCCCGCAGGGCGCGGGCCACTTCCTCCGCCGACAGGGCGAAGTGATGGCTGCCCTCGCTCTTGCCCTCCATTTTGGCAATGCCCTTGGCCTTGCGGGTGTGAAGGACGATCATCACCGGCCGGTCGGTACTTTCCTTGGCCTTCTCCACTGCGGCGTCAATGGCGGCGGTGTCATGACCGTCCGGCACGTCGATGCACTGCCAGCCAAAGGCCTCCCATTTCTCCGCCACAGGCTCCAGAGAGTTGATGGCGTCCACGGCTCCGTCCAGTTGGGCGCCGTTATAATCAAGAAAGGCGATGAGATGGTTGAGCTTCTGCTGGGCGGCGTACATGGCCGCCTCCCAGATCTGGCCCTCCTGGCTCTCTCCGTCGCCGATGATGGCGTAGATATACGCTCCGTCTCCCCGCAGGCGGCTGCCCAGGGCGGCCCCCACGGCGCAGGAGAAGCCCTGAGCCAGGGACCCGGCGGTCATGTCCACGCCGGGGGTGCGTTTGCGGTCACAGTGGCTGGGCAGGTTGGTGCCCGGTTGGTTGAGGGTGAGCAGCGCCGAGCGGGAGAAATACCCCCGGTTGGCCAGGGCGGCGTAGAGCGCGGGCCCCGCGTGGCCCTTGGAGAGGAAGAGACGGTCCCGTCCCTCCAGAGCGGGGTGGGCGGGGTCCACACGCATGTGCTTGAAATAGAGAACGCTGAGCACTTCGGCCAGGGAGAGGCTCCCGCCGTAGTGCCCTGCGCCCGCCGAGGCGATGCACCGGATGGTATCCGCCCGGATACAACGTGCGGCCTGCACCAGATCCATCGTCTGTCCACTCCTCTCTGCTCCGTTTTTTGATGCATTCATTATAGTCATTGGGAAAGTTTGATGTCAATAAAATTGTAAAAACATTTTCAGAGGAAGAAAATTTGGCGCAGTGAAAATAGACGAAAAATGGTTTTGATTTTACAGATAAAACGAAGAAAAAGGAGAATAATTTCAAAAAATTAAGTAATAAGCGCGAAAAATGGAAAGAATTTTTCTACACCACGGTAAAGAGACAATAAATTTTTGTGAAAACGTTTTTTCTAGAGAATTTTTCGCCATTCTGGAAAAAGACCCTAAGAACCATTGCAATTTGTAAAAGAAGAAGGTAATATAGGAGCGAAGACGGCAAAAATAGAGGCGCTTTTTTACGGGGGAAATAATAACGTTTTCAGAATAGGGGGAGGAGCCAATGGAACTGGGCGTCTTTTCCAATGCTTATGACGGCTCGCGGGGGGCGGACTGGCTGGGCCAGGTCCGCGCGGCTGGGCTGGGGACGGTGCAGCTCAATCTGAGCTCCTTGTGCGGGGAGATGCTCCCCGCAACCCTGCCTGAGGCGGAGCTGGCGGCCTTTTCGGCGCGGGCAGAGAAGCTGGGAATACGGGTGGCCTCCCTGGCGGGGACCTTCAACCTGATCGACCCCGACCGGGAGGAGCGCCAGGAGGGCCTGCGCCGGTTCGGGGTGCTCTGCCGGGCGGCCAAAATGACCGGAGCGGGGACCATTCTGCTGTGCACTGGCTCCCGCAACCCGGAGAGCCGGTGGCTCCCTCACCCGGACAACAACTCGCCGGAGGCCTGGAGCGACCTGCTGGAGAGCACCGAGACGCTGCTGGGGCTGGCGCAACGTTACGGCCTGGTGCTGGGGGTGGAGCCCGAGCCCTCCAATGTGGTGAGTACCTCCCAAAAGGCCCGGGCCTATCTGGACACCTTCCGCTCTCCCCACTTGAAGATCGTTCTGGACGGGTCCAATCTCTTCCGGCCGGAGACGGTAGGAGACATGGAGCGGGTGCTCTCCGATGGCATCGGCCTGCTCGCCGGGGACATCGTCCAGGCCCACGCCAAGGACTTTTGCCTCACGCCGGAGGGGAAACTTACCTATGTCCCGGCGGGAAAGGGACTGCTGGATTATCCGCGCTATCTCTCTCTGCTCTTGGGCTATGGTTTTTCCGGCCCGCTGCTGCTCCACGGTCTGGGGCCAGAAGACGTGCCGGACAGCGTGGGCTTCCTGCGGGGCGCATTATCTGCCGCGGCCCCTGCGCGCAGCCGGGGTGAGGGCCGGAGCGTGATCTTTCTCCACGGTCTGGGGGGCAGCTCCGCTCAGTGCGACGCCCTGCTCTCCGACGTGGCAGGGGTGGAGTTCCTCTTCCCCGATCTGCGGGGCCACGGGGCCGCCCCTCTGGGGAAAACGGAGGAGCTGGACTTCGAAGCCCTAGCCACCGACGTGGCGGAGCTATGGCGCCGCCGTGGGCTGCGCCGGGTGGTGCTGGGAGGCATCTCCATGGGGGCGGCGGTAGCGGCTGCGGCCGCGGCGCGCTTCCCGGAGGAGGTGGAGGCCCTCATACTGCTGCGCCCGGCCTGGGCTGACGGGCCTATGGCGCCCCGGGTGCGGGAGTGGTACGCTCTCCTAGCCGGAGCCCTGGAGAGAGGCTCGGCTGCCAGCCTGGAGGAGGAGAGCGCCTTCCAGACCTTCCGCCGGGACTACCCGGGCCCTGCGGGGGTTTTCTTGGATGCTTTCCGGGACCCCGCCAGCCTGGCCTTCCCGGAGAAGTTTCGCATCCTCCCCGCGCGGCAGCCCCTGGCGCACATGGAGGATCTGGCATCCTTCCCTGGCAGAGCCCTGGTGCTGGCCGACAAGGGGGACCCTATTCACGACTTCGACATTGCCCGGCGGTACGCCGCCGCGCTGCCCTGTTCCCGACTGGCGGAGGTGCCTTCCAAGGACCGGGATTTCGCCGCCTACCGCCGGGCCGTCAATGAGGAGATCAGCATATTTTTGCGGGACATGGTCCCCGTGAAGAAAGAGAGGTAACTGGCTATGCGGGCAAAAATCGGTATGGTTGGCGTGGGAGCCACGGTGGGCATCGCCCACAACCACGCCCAGGGCCTCATCAAAGACCCCAGAGCGGATATCGCCGCGGTGTACGACCTGGACAAGGAACGGGCGGCGGCCTTCGCGGCCCGGTATTCCCCTGCGGCCCGGGTGTGCGAGAGTCCGGAGGAGCTCTTCTCGCTTGTGGATGCTGTGGACATTTGCACCCCCAATTTCACCCACGCCGACTATGTGGTCCGCACGGCCCAGGCGCACCGTGGGGTCTTTGTGGAAAAACCTCTGGCGGTGAACCTGGAGGAGTGCCGCCGGGCTGCCGAGGCAGTGGAGAAGGCCGGGGTGTTCAACATGGTGGGCTTTGTCTACCGCTTCGCCCCCCACGCCGCCGCCCTGCGGGAGCTGATCAGAACCCGCTTCACCAAGATTTACTCCATCTCCGGCTCTTACGGAGCCCGGCGCCTGGCCGACCCAACCGTGCCCTTCGAGTGGCGCATGGACGCTACGCTCTCCGGCGGCGGCGCGCTGGACGACTTTGGAAGCCACCTTCTTGATTTGCTATTTTTCTCCTGCGGTGTTAAAATAAAGAAAGCTGCGTGCCTCTCCACTACCAGCATTCCGCGGCGTGCGCCCGGCCCTGGGGGCAAGGAGCTGGTGGAGAACGACGACTCCTCTGCCCTCACCGCCGTGGGGGAGCGGGGGGAGCTGGTCTCCCTGCTCATGACCCGGCTGGGGATGGACGACATTGCCCTGCGCGTTTCCGGGGATGGAGGATTGGTGGTCCTCTCCTACGGGGATGACTTCATTACTTACTACCCCAAGGAGACTGGCGGCGCCTATCAGGGAGAGCCTCAGCGCATTGCGCTGCCCGGCATTCCCCATTTCCAGGGCTGGTTTGACCGGGAGATGGCCGCCTTTGTGGACGGCGTGCTGGGCAAGGAGACGGAGGTATGCTCGGTCCGTGACGCCCTGGCCATCCAGCAGGCGCTGGACGCTGCGGCGCGCTCCGCCCGGGAGGAGAAGGTCTGCCCTGCGGATTGAAGGCACAGACAGGCATTTATATATAGAGAGAAATTGAGGATTGATCGCTATGGCAAAGGTGACCATCGTGGACGTCGCGACCCGCTCCGGGGTGTCCATCAGCACGGTGTCCCGGTATTTGAAAGATGCGGGGAGTATTAACCCCGCCTCCGCGGCCAAGATCGACCTGGCCATCCGGGAGCTCAATTACATTCCAAACTCCTTCGCCCGCAATCTCAAGCGGGGGAGCGCCAACCTCATCGGCGTGGTGGAGCCGGATATTTCCCAGCACTTCTTCTCCCACACCATCAAGGCCATCAACAATATCCTGTACCAGAACGGGTACATGCTCCTGGTGTGCGACTCCGACTTCCAGCCCAGGAAGGAGCAGTTTCTCATCAACCGGCTCATGGAGCAGAACGTCTCAGGCATCTTGGTGGCCACCACGGGGCAGAATACCGAGTTTCTCCGCAAAATCTCCGAGCGGTTCCCCAATATCGTGCTCTTTGACCGGGAGGAAGACAGCCTGAGTTTGGACTGCGTGGTGGAGGACAATGAGGAGAACGCCTACCGGCTCACCCGGCATCTTATCGCCCAGGGTGCGCGGCGTATCGCCGTGCTCACCGGCCTGGCCCATGTGAGCAGCACGAGGCAGCGTATGGCGGGTATCTGCCGGGCCACCGAGGAGGCGGGCATCCCACTGGGGGCCAAGGATACCTTCATGAACGGTACTGACCCTGAGATCATCCGTACAAACGCCGGGCGCATCCTGGACGCGGGGATCTACGATACGGTGATCTTCACCATCCCCCGGGGGATCTACGGCATCCAAAACGCCCTGTGGGAGCGGGGCATGGAGCTGGGCCGGGACATCCTGGTGGGGGGCTGGAGCAACCGGGAGGTCATCCGCCAGCAGCCGGCCTGGTATCCGGTGGTGCTGCAAAACGCCGACATGATGGGCACCACCGTGGCCAACCGAATTCTGCGGCGGGTCAACCTCCAGGGGGAGTTCCTGCCCAGCGAGCGCCTTGTGCTGGAGCCGGAGCTGTACCTGCCCTGAGGGCGTAAATAAGGAGCTGCCGCATAACATGCGGCAGCTCCTTTGTTTTGCGCCTTTAGAACAAAGCCTCCCACAGCCCCAGAGCCACAAGGAGAAGACCCGAGAGGAGAAGGGCCAGCTTTCCCCAGGGACGGTCTCCGGCGGCCCGGCCCAGGCGGTGTCCCAGGGGGAGAAAGAGCAGGGTAATGAGAAAATTGCACCCGGCGGCCCAGGCGGGGCTCACTCCGCTTACTCCGGCGGCCGCTCCGATCCCGGCGTTGTTGGCCGCCAGGGCGGCGGCCAGGGAGAAGTAAGACCACATTCCGGCAGGGCGGGCGGGCCCGTCCTCCCCCCCGCTCTCTCCGTTCCGGCGCAAGGCAGGGAGCAGGAGCCAGATCCCGATGCCCAGGAGTACCAGCGCCCCCAAAAGTCGGGTCAGCTCAGGCGTGAGAAACCGGGCGGCCAGATCGCCCAGGGCCAGGGACAGCCAGGTGACGGCGGTGGTGACGGCGGCGATGACCAAAGCGCCCCGGGCGGACACCGCCACGCCTCGCAGGGCATACCCCATGGAGAGCATCAGCGTATCCAAATTGCAGGCCAGGGAGAACAGTATGGCGGCAAAAAAGGAACTGAAAAGATCCATTTTGCACCTCCTTCCCGCCATCCTATGAAGGGGGGGCAGGAGAGGTGCCTGGGGTTTTGCGAAAGATGCGTGGCTATTTGAATAGAGGTGTGGTATAATAGCCGAAGCCGCAAGCGGCCAGCATATCGATTTTATCCGCCTTTCCGGCCCTTCGCGCTGCGGCCGAAAAAAACGGCGGACGATGCCACTGCGCGTGCGCTTCATGATAGCGTGCGCGGAATGGAAAAGGAGGCAGAACATGAGCTGCAGGGATGAGTTTTTGGAGATCTACCGTGCCAACATCCACCGGGAGGGCGCGGAGGCTCTGCTGGACTATCTGGAGAACAAGTCCGACTTTTTCACCGCACCGGCCTCCACCCGGTACCACGGAGCCTATGCGGGGGGGCTGTGCGACCACAGCGTCAATGTCTACCACTGCCTCCGGGACTATCTCTCCCGAGCCAGGGTACAGGAGCTCTACGGCCTGGAGTACTCCGAGGAGACGGTGGCCCTGGTGGCGCTGCTTCACGACGTGTGCAAGGTGGGCTGCTATAAGAGTGGTACCCGAAATGTCAAGGGGAGCGACGGCAAGTGGACGGCGGTGCCCACCTTCTTTTTCGACGATCCCCTGCCCTACGGCCACGGGGAGAAGAGTGTGTACATCGTAAACGGCTTTCTCCGCCTGACGCGGGAGGAGGCCATGGCCATCCGCTGGCACATGGGCTTCTCGGGTGGCGAGGATAAGGGCCTGGTAGGCCAGGCCTTCCAAAAGTATCCTCTGGCCTTCGCCCTGGCCACCGCCGATATGGAGGCCACCTATTTCCTGGAGCAGGAGGAGGCGGACTGACTTGGCAAAGAGGAGCAACGACCTGGCCCATGACAGCGTGGGCAGGCTCATGCTGCGCCTGGCCATCCCTACGGTGGTAGCCCAGGTGGTCAACGCCCTTTACAATATCGTTGACCGTATCTACATCGGCCACATCAAGGAGGTGGGGGACCTGGCCCTGACGGGGCTGGGCATCTGCTTCCCCATCATCATGTTTATCTCGGCCCTCTCCGCCCTGGTGGGTACCGGCGGCGGCTCTCGGGCCGCCATCGCCATGGGCGAGGGGGACAGCGAGGGGGCAAACCGCATCCTGGGCAACTGCGCCACCCTCATGGCGATCATCTCGGTTCTCGCCACCGTGCTCTTCCAAATCTTCAAGGAGCCTCTGCTTCTCCTCTTCGGCGCCAGTCCCAATACGGTTGGCTACGCCACCGATTACCTGGGTATCTACCTGTGGGGTACCATCTTCGTGCAGATCTCCCTGGGACTCAACACCTTCATTACCACCCAGGGCTTCTCAACCTTTTCCATGGCCACCGTGCTGGTGGGCGCGGGAGTGAACATCGTGCTGGATCCGGTGTTCATTTTTGGCTTTGGCATGGGGGTAAAGGGAGCCGCTCTGGCTACTGTCATTGCCCAGGGGGTCTCGGCGGTGTGGGTGCTCACCTTCCTGCTGGGCAGGCGTACCCGGCTGCGCCTCCAGGCCCGGCATCTGGGAATACAGCCAGCGGTACTGCTGCCCGTGCTGGCCATAGGGGTCTCCCCTTTTATCATGCAGTCCACCGAGAGCCTGGTGAACATCTCCTTTAACTCCTCCCTCTCCCGATTCGGCGGAGACAGCGCCGTGGGTGCCATGACCATCTGCTCCAGCGTCATGCAGGTGCTGAGCATGATGCTCCAGGGCCTGGGTCAGGGGGCCCAGCCCATTATCGGCTTTAACTACGGCGCCGGGGCCCTGGAGCGGGTGAAGAAGGCCTTCCGCCTCTTCTTCACCAGCGGGGTGGTGTTCACCGTGTGTTCCTGGGCCATTATCCAGCTCTTCCCCGGCGTTTTCGTGGGGCTTTTCAACGATAAGCCCCAGCTGGTGGGCATTGCCGTGTGGGCCATGCGTATCTATCTGGCCTGCTACTTCGTCCTGGGGGTCCAGTCCACCTGTCAGCAGACCTTTGTGGCCTTGGGTCAGGCCAAGATCTCCCTTTTCCTGGCTCTGCTGCGGAAGGTCATCCTCCTCATTCCCCTCATTTTCTTGCTTCCCCTCTTCTTCGAGGACAAGGTCTTCGCCGTCTTCCTGGCCGAGCCGGTGGCCGACTTCCTGGCCGCCGCCACCACGGGGACCATGTTCCTGCGGCGCTTCCCCCGCATCCTGGAGCGGCGTCGGCTCCAGACGGAGCACGGGGCGTGAACGTGAAAGAAAGCCCGCGGCGTTTTACACGCCGCGGGCTTCTTTTGTATTCATGCGTAATGGTAGCGCCGCCGTCCCCGGAACAGGCACAGGGCGGATACCAGACAGGAGAGCACCTCCGCGAAGGGAACCGCCAGCCACACCCCCGTTTCCTCCAAAACCACCGGTAGGGCCAGCAGGCCCAGCATCAGAAAGCCGAAGGTGCGCAGGAAAGAAATAAGAGAGGAGGTCTTGCCGTCGGAGAGGGCGGTGAAGAGGGCGGAAGCGAAGATGTTCACCCCGGCGAAGAGAAAGGCCGGGGAGAAGAGCTGAAAGCCCTCCAGCGCCAGGTCATAGACATAGGTGCCTGCCAGGGAGAAGAGAGAGACGATCTGGGCCGCGGCGGCCAGGGAGAGGCCGAAAATGAGCACCGATGAAAGGGTAATGAACACCGCGCAGCTGCGGAAGATCCGCCGGAGCCGGGGGAAGTTTTCCGCGCCGTAGCTGAAGCTGATGACGGGGGCAACGCCGATGGAGAAGCCCATGTAGAGGGCGGTGAGCAGGAACTGGGCATAGAGGACGATGGTGATGGCGGCCACACCGCTTTCCCCCAGGAAGCGGAGCATAAGGTAGTTGAAGAGGATGGTGACCACGGCGTTTGCCAGGTTGGTGACCATCTCCGATGAGCCGTTGAAGCAGCACTGGAGGAGCATTTTGGGGTCCCAGCGGGGGCGGGTGAAGCGCAGGCCTCTCCGGCGCAGCAGGAAGAAGGCCATGCCCACCGCCGCGGGGATGCAGTAGCCCAACACGGTGGCCCAGGCCGCCCCGGCGATGCCCAGCCCCACAATGACGATGAACACATAGTCCAGCACTATATTGGTGCATCCGGCCCCCAGCGTAAGTCCCAGGCCCAGGCCGGGCCGGCCGGCGGCCACAAAAAAGCTCTGAAAGAGGTTTTGCAGGAAGTAGGCGGGGGCAAAGAGCATGAGGATGCGCAGGTAGTCCACGCAGTAGGGCAGCAGCACCTCACTGGCGCCCAGCGCAATGCACAGCGGCTCCAGGGCCAGGAGGGCCAGCAGCACAAAAACCAGAGATAGGATCAGACCGGCGGCCACGATGAGGGTGAAGTCCCGGCGGGCATGTTCCTCCTCCCCCATGCCCAGGCGCCGGGCCACCACAGCGCTGCCGCCGGTGGCCAGCATGATGCCCACTGCCAGCTCCACGTTGATGACCGGGAAGATGATGTTGGTGGCGGAGAGAGCGTCGGGCCCCACGAAGCGGGAGATGAAAAAACCGTCCACGATGGTGTAGAGGGAGAGAAAGACCATCATGACGATGCTGGGCAGAGCAAAGCGCAGAAGGGAGAAAAAGGTAAAATCGCGGTCGATGGCATTGGACATGGAGCGTCCTCCTTTCACGGCCACGGATGGATACGCAGGGGAGTATACCCGATTGTCCGCCGTCCGTCAAGGGCGGGGTTACTTCCTGCGGTAGGGAACGGTGATGTTGGTCCGGCCCAAAAGGTAGTCGGTGGAGGTCTGATAGAAGTCGGCCAGCGCCATCAGGTGGACCACCGGAATGGTCTGGAAACCCCGCTCATACCGGGAATAGACCGTCTGGGAGATGCCCAGCACGTCGGCCACGTCCTTTTGCAGCAGGTCCCGGTCTTCCCGCAGATCCCGCAGTCTCTGGAAATACACAAGAACACCTCCGTAGTACTGATTGATACTATTGACAATACCCTGAAATCCATATATGCTAAATGACGTAGTATCGATAAGTACTACAAAAGCCTCTTGCGGCAGCTTGCCTTGACACGAGGACAGAAGACGTAGTATTCTCAGGGATAGAGGGCCCTTAGGGCCCGGTGTGCGAACACCGCCCCGCCGGGGCGGGAGAAAGGGATGAGAGCATGAGACTGATTTTGGACAGCATCGAGAAGCACTTTGGGGACAAGCAGGTCCTCAAGGGGGCTTCCTTTACCTTTGAACAGGGGCGGATCTACGGCCTGCTGGGCCGCAACGGCGCGGGCAAGACCACTCTGATGAACTGCCTGGCCGGGGAGTACCCGCCCGACGGCGGCTTGTTTTCTGTGGAGCGCGGCGGTGCGGCGGGGCCTCTGGAGGAGGGAGATGTGGGCTATGTGCTCTCTACTCCGGTGGTGCCTGAGTTTCTCACAGGCTGGGAGTTTGTGAAGTTCTTTACCGAGATCGCCGGGACGCCTCGGGACGCGGGCAGGACCCCCGATGACTGGCTGGACCTGGTGGGTATCGACGGTGAGGACCGGGGCAGGCTCATGAAGGACTACTCCCACGGCATGAAAAACAAGATGCAGATGCTCTGCTTCCTCATCGCAAGACCCCCCATCATCCTGCTGGACGAGCCCCTGACCTCCTTCGACGTAGTGGCCGCCAAGGAGATGAAGGACCTGCTTTTGGATATGAAGAAGGACCATATCATCCTTTTTTCCACCCATATTCTCCAGCTGGCGGCGGACCTGTGTGACGAGATCGTCCTGCTTCACCACGGCGTGCTGGAGGAGGTGGATAACGCCATCATCCATACCACTGCCTTTGAGGAGCGGGTGGTGGCGCTGCTGAAAGAAGAGGAGAGCCATGATTAAGACGGTCTTGCAGGTGTTCCGGGTGCAGTCTGCCATGAGCTGCAACCGCTTCTTATTCTGGCTCAAAAAGCTCCCTCTCATCCGCAGGCTCTTTCCCGACCGGCTCTACGCCGCCTCCACGGCCAAGCAGCGGCTCATGGCGGTGGTGGAGGTGCTCAAGCTCCTCTACGCCTTTTGCGGAAAGTTCGTCTACCTCTTCTTGTTTTGTGCGGGACCCTCCATATTATTTTTCCAGCTGGAGGAGGAGGGCGCCCTCACCTGGGCAGGGATGCTCCACAGTCTGTTCTTCCTGAGCTTTTTTGCCGGGTGCTTTGCCGCCTCGGAGATCCTCTCCCCCACCCTTATAAAATATACCTGCGTGCGCCAGATGGGCATGAGCGCCCGCGCCTGTGTGGCCGCCACCGCTGGACGCAGCCAGGTACTCACCCTGGTCACCTTCACCCCCGCCCTCATCGTCGTGGCCGTGATCTTCGGCCAGAGCTGGTGGCAGGGAGTGGTGCTCAGTCTGGAACTGGCGGCCTGCCGATGCCTGGCAGAGCGGTTCCACCTGTGGCTCTTTGCGCGCCGGGGCAAGGCCCTGGGCAACTGGTATGTGATCGGGGTTATTATCCTGGCCCTGGCGGCGGCCTATGTGCCGGTCTTTGCCGGCTTCCCTCTGGAGATGGACCGATTTCTCTTCAATGGGGCGGTGGCAGTGGTGCTGCTCCTGGGCGGGGTGTGGGCGGCGGTGAGCCTCATCCGCTACCCCCGCTACCGGGAGATCATCGTCAAGACCTGCCGGCCTGAGACCGTCTCCTTCTCCGCGGCAAAGCAGAGTGCCGCCAAGGCCGCCTTCCGGGACGTGGAGATGAAGGACTCCGACCTCGCCGCAGACAGCGCCGGGGAGAAGCTGCGGCGGCTCAAGGGCTATGAGTACCTCAATGCCGTCTTCTTCCGCCGCCACCGGCGGCTTTTGAACAAGCCGGTCAAATATGTGCTCCTGGCGGTGGCCGCCGCAGCGGCGGTGGGCACGGCGGCGTGCCTGATCTTCCCCCAGATGGCCCGGCCCCTGGTGGAGGAGCTCCCCGCTGTGCTGCCGGTGTGTGTGTTTCTCATGTACCTCATCTGCAACACGCTGGGCCAGCGCATCTGCAAGGCCATGTTCTATAACTGTGACATCTCCCTGCTGCGCTTTGGCTGGTACCGGCAACGCAAGGTGGTGCTGCGCAACTTTACCATCCGGCTGCTCCGGGTCTGCGCTGTCAATCTGCTGGTGGCCCTCTCCCTGTGCGCCCTGGTGGTGCTGCTGGTGATCGCGTCGGGGGCGCGCCTGGGGCCGCTGGAGCTTATCCCCTTTCTCCTCTGCCTTTTGTTCCTGGCCGTCTTTTTCTCGGTTCACCCCCTGTTCCTCTACTACGTCTTTCAGCCCTACACCACCCAGCTCTCGGTGAAGAACCCCTTCTTCGTGGCCCTCAACTGGGTGGTCTACATGGTCTGCTACCTCTGCATCCAGATCCGCCAGCCCCCCGCCTATTTCGCCCTCATTGTACTCTCGGCCACCGTGGCCTACTGCGCCGTGGCCCTGGTCCTGGTGTGGAAGCGCGCCCCCAAGACCTTCCGGGTGAAGTGAGGGTGAAGTGCTGCCGTTTAAGAAAAACTTTAGCTTTTCACGGTGGCGCCAGACCGGCGGACGTGATATGATGATACATATGCCATCCGTTCCGGGAAAGGAGGAACTGCCGTGCCCATCGCTGTCAAGACGAAAAAACGCTCTGCCCAGCGCACTGAGACACCGCCGGCGTCCTCTGAGACCATTCCCGGCTTTTTCGCCCGGGGAGTCAACTTCTACAAGCTCTTCTGGATCTTCCTCATCGCCGCCTTCTTAGGGTGCGTGATCGAGATGCTCTTCATGTTCCTCACCCGGGGAGAGCTGCAAAACCGCAGCGGCGTGATCTACGGCCCCTTCTCCCTGGTGTGGGGACTGGGGGCGGCACTGTTCACAGTGCTTTTCCAGCGGCTCTCCCAGGCCCGGGGGATCTGGATCTTCCTGGGAGGCACCCTTACCGGGGCAGTGTATGAATACGCCTGCTCCTGGCTCCAGGAGATGCTCTTTGGCGCCTGTTTCTGGGACTACAGCCACCTGCCCCTCAACATCAACGGCCGGGTCAACCTGGTCTTCTCCATGTTCTGGGGGGTGGCCGCCCTGGTGTGGGTGAAGGACCTCTACCCCATGCTCTGCCGCTGGATCGGCCGCATCCCCAACACCATGGGCAGGCCCCTGACTTTGGTGCTGACGGTGCTCATGGTGCTCAACGTGGCCCTCTCCGCCGCCGCCCTGAGCCGCATGAACGAGCGGCAGCTGGGCGTCCCCGCTCAGGGGATGGTGTCCCGCTATCTGGACTGGCGCTACCCTGACGAGGTGCTCCAGCGCATCTTCACCAACCTTACTTACATTGGCACCGACGAGGCCAGGAAGGCCGCCGGCGTGCCCCGGCCCAATGATATTCCCGGGAAATGACCTCCCCCCTGCCCCGAGCGCTACGAGGTGTGGTGGCACGACGGGGATGCCTACCCTAAATATGGGCTTTGATTGAAAAAATCCCCCGAGACAGGATTTTTCCCTTTACATAGGGGGCAAAATGTGATAAACTACCACAGCATGCATAGCGTGCTTCGCCCGGCGGCTTCGTTTCAGGACACAAGCCCTCTTGCACGAGGGGGATTCACCCGCCTGCTACGCAGCGCTTTGGGCAGAACCAGCGACCGCCCCGCCGGGGCGGCGCCAAATCAGAAAGGTGGAAAAAACATGATTCGTAAGGACGAAAAGACGGCCGTTATCGAGGCCAACCGCACCCACGAGACCGATACCGGCTCCCCCGAGGTGCAGATCGCCATTCTCTCCGCCCGCATCAACGAGCTCACCGAGCACCTGAAGGTCCACATCCACGACAACCACTCCCGCCGTGGCCTGCTGAAGATGGTCGGTAAGCGCCGCAAGATGCTCGACTACCTGGCCAAGAAGGACGTGGAGCGTTACCGCGCCATCATCGCCAAGCTGGGCATCCGGAAGTAAGAAAAAGAGAATCAGGGTGGCGGGCCGTGTCCTGCCACCCTGTTCCCCTATTTTAGCGCACCCCCCAAAAGCCATGCCAGGTCGCCGGCTTAGCAGTTGAATCTGGGCCCGAGGATTTCCTCTTCGGACGTGGATTCAAGTGCTAAACGGGGACTTGGTGAAAATGAAAAGGAGGACAAGCAATGTCAACCGTCATTAAGCACAAGAGCTTCCCCAACCAGCGCACCTATGAGATGGACCTGTGCGGCCGTCCCCTGAAGATCCAGGTGGGCAAGGTGGCCGAGCTGGCCAGCGCCAGCGCCATGGTCTCCTACGGTGAGACCACCGTCATGGTGGCCGTCACCGCCGCCCCCCGTCCCCGGGACGGGGTGGACTTCTTCCCCCTCTCCGTGGACTTCGAGGAGAAGCTCTACGCCGTGGGGCGCATCCCCGGCTCCTTCCTGCGCCGGGAGGGTCAGCCCTCCCTGCCCGCCGTGCTGGCTTCCCGGGTTATCGACCGGTCCATCCGGCCCCTCTTCCCCTATGACTTCCGCAACGACGTGGTGGTCACCTGCACCGTCATGAGCCTGGACCGGGACTGCTCTCCCGAGGTCACCGCCATGATCGGCACCTCCGCGTGCCTGGCCATCTCCAACATCCCCTGGGCGGGCCCCATCGGCTGCCTGGAGATGGGCTATGTGGACGGCCAGATCGTCTATAACCCCAACCAGGCCCAGAAGCACGCCTCCCAGCTGGACCTGACCGTGGCCGCTACTGAGGGCAAGGTCATCATGATCGAGGCCGGCGCCAAGGAGATCCCCGACGAGGTCATGTACGACGCCATCGTCAAGGCCCATGAGGAGATCCGCAAGCAGGTGGCCCTCATCAACACCATGGTGGGCGAGATCGGCAAGGAGAAGATGACCTACGACCACGCCGACTTCGACCAGGAGCTCTTCGACAAGATCGTCTCCGCCACCATGGATGAGGCCAAGGCCGCCATGGATACCGACGACAAGAATATCCGGGAGGAGCGCTGGAACGCCCTCATCGACCACTGGCACGAGCTGTTCCTGGAGGAGTATCCCGAGATGGACAAGTATCTCGAGGAGATCACCTACAAGTTCCAGAAGAAGATCGTCAAGGCGTGGCTCCTGGAGGGCCACCGGGTGGACGGCCGGGCCAAGAACGAGATCCGGTCCCTGGCCGCCGAGGTGGGCGTGCTGCCCAGAGTCCACGGCTCCGGCCTCTTCACCCGCGGTCAGACCCAGGTGCTCTCCGTGTGCACCCTCAACACCCTCTCCGCCTGCCAGAAGCTGGACACCATCTGGGAGGAGGAGGAGAAGCGGTATATGCACCACTATAACTTCCCTGCCTACTCCACCGGTGAGGCCCGGGGTGCCCGGTCCACCAACCGCCGGGAGAAGGGCCACGGCGCTCTGGCCGAGCGGGCCCTGGAGCCCGTGATCCCCAGCGTGGAGGAGTTCCCCTACGCCATCCGGGTGGTCAGCGAGGTCCTCTCCTCCAACGGCTCCACCTCCCAGGGCTCCATCTGCGGCTCCACCCTGGCCCTCATGGACGCCGGTGTGCCCATCTCTGCTCCCGTGGCCGGCATCTCCTGCGGTCTCATCCAGGACGACGACGGCTCCTTCACCACCTTCATTGACATCCAGGGCGTGGAGGACTTCCACGGCGAGATGGACTTCAAGGTGGCCGGCACCAAGAAGGGCATCACCGCCATCCAGATGGACATCAAGAACGACGGCCTCTCCCACGCCATCATCAAGGAGGCCCTGGACATCACCCGTGACGCCCGGTATGCCATCCTGGACGAGATCATGCTCCCCTGCATCTCCGCTCCCCGCTCCGAGGTGAGCAAGTACGCTCCCAAGATGATCACCATCAAGATCGACCCCGACAAGATCCGGGAGGTCATCGGCAAGGGCGGCAGCGTCATCCAGAAGATCACCGCCGAGTCCGGCGCCCAGATCGACATCGAGGACGACGGCACCATCCACATCGCCTCCCCCAACGCCGAGAGCTGCGAGGCCGCCAAGAAGATGATCGACACCATCGTCTTCGTGCCAGAGGTGGGTCAGCTCTACTACGGCAAGGTGGTGCGCATCCTGCAGTTCGGCGCCTTCGTGGAGCTGGCTCCCGGTAAGGACGGCATGGTCCACATCTCCAAGCTGGCCAATCGCCGGGTGGAGAAGGTGGAGGACGTGGTCAACATCGGCGACATGATCTGGGTCAAGGTCACCGACATCGACGAGAAGGGCCGCGTGAACCTCTCCTACAAGGACGCCCTGAAGGAGATCGAGGCCAAGAAGGCCGCCGGCGAGAGCATCAAGTAAAGCCCCGATCTTGCATCATAGCGGCGGAGCAGCAGACTGCTCCGCCGCTTTTTGACCGCTGACGGGGAGTTTCCTTCCGGAAAACGGCACATACTACTCCCATCCATACTACTCCGGCGGCAGCGCCGCCATCTTACGGGAGGACCAGCCATGTACCAAAAAATCACTCTGCCCAACGGCGTACGCATCCTGATCGAGCCCATCCCCTATGTCCGCTCCGCCGCCCTGGGGGTGTGGGTGGGCAGCGGCAGCCGCCATGAAAAAACCGGCGAGAACGGCGCGGCCCACTTCATCGAGCACATGGTCTTCAAGGGCACCCGGCAGCGCACCGCCGCCGCCCTGGCCGAGGAGATGGACGCCATGGGCGGCCAGATCAACGCCTACACCACCAAGGAGTGCACCTGCTTCTATGCCCGGGTGCTGGACACCCACCTTCCCCAGGCTGCCGACATCCTGTGCGATATGCTCTTCTCCTCCCGCTTTGACGATGCCGACGTGGAGACCGAGCGGGGGGTCATCCTGGAGGAGATCGGCATGTACGAGGATAACCCCGAGGACTTGTGCGCCGAGCGGCTCTCCGCGGCGGTCTACAAGGGCTCTCCCCTCGCTCGGCCCATCCTGGGCCGGAAGGCCACCCTGGAGAAGATGGACGGGGCTTTCCTGCGCGGCTATATGACGGGGCACTATCTGCCCGGGGATATGGTGGTGGCCCTGGCGGGCAGCTTTACCCAGGCCCACGTGGACGCCCTCAAGGACCGCTTCTCCCACCTGACGGGCGGTGCGCTGCCCCCCGCGGCGCCTGCCGTCTACCGCAGCGCCATTACCCTGAAAAAACGGGCCATCGAGCAAAACCACCTGACCCTGGCCTTCCCCGGCCTGCCCTACGGCGACGAGCGCCGCTTTACCCTCCAGCTCCTCTCCTCCCTGCTGGGGGGCGGCATGTCCTCCCGGCTGTGGCAGGAGGTGCGGGAGAAGCGGGGGCTGTGCTACTCGGTCTACTCCTACGGCGCAGGCCACGCCGAGACCGGTATGTTCGCCATTTACACCGCCCTGGGCCGGGAGACCGAGGCGGCAGCCCTCACCACCATCGTGGACGCCGTCCGCCGCCTCACCGACGAGGGGGTCACCGAGGCTGAGCTCTCCCGGGCCCGGGAGCAGTCCAAGGCCAACGTGCTCATGGGGCTGGAGTCCACACAGGCCCATATGTCCAACCTGGGCCGTGGGGAACTGCTCTCGGGCGAGGTGCTGGAGGCCGACGACATCATCACTGCCTATGACGCCGTTACCTGCCACGACGTGCTCACGCTGGCCCGAACCATCTTTGACTTTGACCGTGTCTCCCTTTCCGCCGTGGGCCGGGTGGGCGACGAGGAGCACTACCGGACGCTGCTGGGAAAAACAGGCCTCTGGAGCTGACAGGATTCCCATTGTGGTGCGGGAAAAATTATGGTATGATAACCGGAAAGACCCGGAAAAGGAGCGAGAAATATGAAACTCAACAAGCGTATCGGGGCCATGGCCCTCTCTGCGGCGCTGCTCATGGGGACCCTGGCCGGCTGTGGTCCCCAGGAGGCCGCCGACGCCACCCCCACCCCCTCCCCATCCACCTCACCCACTCCCACCCAGACGGCCACCCCCATGGTGGACAGCCCCGACGTGGTGGAGAAGCTGCTGGGCTTCCCCCGGGACACGGCGCTGCTCACTGTCAACGGCAATGCCGTGACGGCTGAGGAATTCCTCTACTTCCTCACCTACGTCACCGAGACCGTGGCCGAGACCGTGGCGGGCAGCGTGGAGGAGCTGGACTGGGACGGTGAGCTGGAGGGCACCGACGTGCGCACCTATCTCATCGACAGCGCCGTGGAGAGTGCGGAGTTTTATGCCCTCATTCGTGCCGAGGCCGACCGCCTGGGGGTGACGCTCACGGAGGCCGATCAGGCCAGCCTGGACAGCCAGCGTGAGAGCGTCATCGCGCAGCTGGGCGGCGAGGACAAGTACGCGCTCTACATACAGGCCGTTGGCCTCTCTGACGAGGGGATGCAGAGCCTCAACGCCGTCAATCCTCTCTACTATAACATCCAGGACTTCCTCTTCGGAGAGGACGGAGAGCAGGCCCCCACCGAGGAGGAGCTCATCTCCTTCGCCGAGGAGACCGCCGACGCTCTGCTGGCAAAGCACATCCTCATCAAGACGGTGGACGATGCCAATGAGCCCCTCTCTGACGAGGAGATCGCTCAGGCCAAGTCCACCGCGGAGGATCTTCTGGAGCAGCTGCGTGCCTCGGAGGACCCCCTCGCCCTCTTTGACGAGCTGATGAACGAGTACAGCGAGGATGGCCGCTATGAGGACGGCACCCTGGCCGCCCCCGACGGCTACCTCTTCACCGCCGGCCAGATGGTGGAGGAGTTCGAGACCGCCACCCGGGCTCTGGAGTACAATGAGATCAGCGACCTGGTGGAGAGCCCGTTCGGCTACCACATCATCCTCCGCCTGCCCCCCGTCAACGACGAGGTGCGCCAGGCGTATGCCACCCAGTCCATGAACGACCTGGTGGACGAGCTGATGGCCAGCGCGGTGGTGGAGACCACCGAGACCTTCGCCTCCATCGACCCCAAGACCTACTATGAGGCCCTCTCTGCCCTGCGCGACGAAATCAGCGCGCAGCTCTTCCCCGAGGAGGAGACCTCCGGTGAGACCCAGACCGGGGAGGAATAAATCCTGCCCTGCGGACACGGCCCGGCACTATGCCGGGCCGTGTTTTTTGCCTATTTGGAGGGAAATGGCGTAAAAGTCAGTGGGTGGATACTGGCCCCGGGGGCAGAGATATGGTACACTATACCAAAAGAGAAGCGGGACCGGACCGTCGGAGGGCGGGTCCAAAAGAATCCGGGGAGGAGGAAGTCCATGGAGTCCATTCGCATCCTGATCCTGGAAGACGATGAGAGCACGGGGGTATTGCTGTCGGACTTTTTGCGGGGGATCGACGGACTGGAGGTGCTGGGGGTGGCCCGGGACGGCATGAGTGGTTTGGCGCGGATCTACGCCGAGACGCCCGACCTGCTGCTTCTGGACCTGGTGATGCCCAAAATGAGCGGACTGGAGGTGCTCAGAGCTCTGCGGGAGAAGCCCGCCGGCGGGGAAATGAAGATCCTGGTGCTCTCCGGGGTCACCGACGACGCCACCGTGCAGTACGCCCTCTCCCTGGGGGCCTGCCACTACATTATGAAGCCCGCCCGGCACAGTGCGCTGCTGGACTGGATTCAGATGGCCTTCCGGCCGGGACCTCAGGAGGAGTCGGGCCTGGTCTCTGCCGCCCGGTGGCAGCTGCGTCGGATGGGCGGGACGGGCGGCGCCGGACTGACCTGCACCGCCCTGGCCGCCGCGGCTCTGGCGGCCCTGGGCCCGGACGCCCTGCTCAAGGAGGGCTATGCCGAGGCATGCCGGGTCCAGCGCTTGGGGTACACCGGAGTGGAGAAGCGTATCCGGGACTTCATCGCCCGGCTCCATCGGGCCGACACGTCGGAGTACCGTCGTCTGCTGGGCGAGAAATGGACCGAAAAACCGCCAAGTAACGGCCTTTTCCTGTCCCTGCTGGCACAAAAGCTGAGAAAGGGGAGAAATGAGCGGGGAAACTGCGAACGGTAACGGGGCGCGCTCGCCAGGATTCCCTTGAATGCGGACAGGCCACCCGGCTACACTTTACTCAAATCCAAGAAATGGAAAAGGGGTAAAGCGGAATGGGCGCATGGCATGAGAAGAGACCGGGCGCGGTGCTCCATGAGCTGGGCACCGACCGCCGCGGGGGTCTGAGCGCGGAGGAGGCGGAGCGCCGGCTCCGGGAGTACGGGCCGAACCGGCTGCGGGAAGGCAAGCGGCGCAGTCTGGTGCTGCGCTTTTTGGGACAGATGAAGGACCCCATGATCCTGGTCCTGCTGACGGCGGCGGCCCTTTCCATCGCCTCCAGCGGTGGGAGGGACTGGTTGGACGCGGCCATTATATTGCTCATCGTGCTGCTCAACGCTCTCATCTCCATCTCCCAGGAGGACAGCGCTCAGCGCGCCCTCGAGGCCCTGCGGAAGATGTCGGCTCCTCAGGCGCGGGTGATCCGGGGCGGCCGGGGACAGCGGCTTGAGGCGGAGAACCTGGTCCCCGGCGACATCATCGAGCTGGAGGCGGGGGACCTGGTGCCCGCAGACGCACGCATCCTGGAGTGCGCCGCCCTCCAGGCTGATGAGAGTGCCATGACCGGGGAATCCCTTCCCGTGGCCAAGACTGCGGCGGAGACCCTGCCGGCGGACACCCCTCTGGGAGACCGGAAAAACATGGTCCTCGCCGGAACCGTCATCACCGCCGGGCGGGGAGTGTGCGCCGTCACCGGTACCGGCATGGACACCGAGATGGGACGCATCGCCTCTCTGCTGCTCCGCCAGGAGGAGAGCGAGACCCCGCTCCAGCGGAAGATGGCCGAGATCTCCCGCAGTCTCTCCTTTGTGTGCCTGTGCGTGTGCGCGGTGATGTTTGGCATCGGCCTCATCCAGGGGGCCCCCATGCTGGACATGTTCCTGACGGCGGTCTCCCTGGCAGTGGCCGCCATCCCTGAGGGCCTGGCCGCCATCGTTACCATTGTGCTCTCCCTGGGGGTGCAGCGCCTGGCCAAGGAGGGGGCCATCGTGAAGAAGTTGCCCGCGGTGGAGACCCTGGGCTGCGCCGGGGTGATCTGCTCGGACAAGACGGGTACCCTCACCCAAAATAAGATGACGGTGGTGGATGTGTGGACGGCGGGGACGGGCAACCGCGCTCTGGCCCTCACCATCGGCACGCTGTGCAGCGACGTGAAGCGCCGCTCCGACCGCTGGGTGGGCGACCCCACCGAGACCGCCATCGCCGAGCTTGCCTCGGCCGAGGGCCTGGACAAGGAGGAACTGGAGCGAGCCTTTCCGCGCCGGGGCGAGGTGCCTTTTGACTCTGAGCGCAAGCTTATGAGCACTGTCCACCCCCGGGAAGAGGGAGGCTGGCGGGTGTGCGTTAAGGGAGCCCCCGACGTACTGATGAGCCGCTGCAGGAGTGTGGCTCTGTCATCGGGCCGTACTGAATCCATGACCCAGGCCCACCGCCAGGAGATCCGCCGGGCCAATGCGGCCATGGCCGGGCGGGCCCTGCGGGTACTGGGGGTGGCCTACCGGGATGTGGCCTTTCTGCCCCGGGAGCTCACCAGCCAGGTGCTGGAGGGCGAGCTCACCTTTGTGGGGCTGGTGGGTATGATCGACCCGCCCCGCGCTGAGGCCAAAGAGGCGGTGGCGCGGTGCTACGCCGCCGGTATCCGGCCGGTGATGATCACCGGGGACCACAAGCTTACCGCCGTGGCCATCGCCCGGGAGCTGGACATCTACCGGGAGGGAGACGGGGCCATCACCGGAGCCGACCTGGACTTCATGCCCCAGGAGATGCTGGAGCAGGAGGTGGAGCGCTTTTCGGTGTATGCCCGGGTGTCCCCGGAGCACAAAATGCGCATTGTCAAAGCCTGGCAGTCAAGAGGCAAAGTGGTGGCCATGACCGGAGACGGCGTCAACGACGCTCCTGCCCTCAAGGTTGCCGACATCGGCTGCGCCATGGGCCGCTCGGGCACCGATGTGGCCAAGGGTGCCAGCCACATGATCCTCACTGACGACAACTTCGCCACCATTGTTTCGGCGGTGGAGCAGGGCCGGGGCATCTACGCCAATATCAAAAAGGCCATCCACTACCTGCTCTCCTGTAACATCGGGGAGATCCTCACCATCTTCCTGGCCACCGTCTTCCGCTTCCATCAGATGCCGCTGCTGCCGGTGCAGCTGCTGTGGCTCAACCTGGTCACGGACTCCCTCCCCGCCCTGGCTTTGGGGGTGGAGCGGGTGGAGGAAGGGGTCATGGAGCGGCAGCCCCGCCCCGCACGGGAGAGCCTCTTTGCCCACGGCTTCGCCTTCCGGCTTATCTGGCAAGGCGTTATGGTGGGCGCGCTCACCCTGCTGGCCTACTTTTTGGGGGAGTATGTCCTCTCCAAGCCCGGCAGCTCCGGCGCGGTGGCCAACACCATGGCCTTTGCCACCCTCACCCTCTGTCAGCTCTTTCACGCCTTCGACGTGCGCAGCGAGAGCGCCTCCCTGCTCCACATCGGCGTGTTTTCCAATAAGGCCATGAACCGGGCATTCCTGGCTGGAGTGGTCATGCAGCTTTCGGTGCTCTGCCTCCCCCCTCTCCAGGCCGTGTTCCGCACGGTGACCATGGACGCCGTCCAGTGGGGCACGGTGCTGGCCTTGGCGGTGACGCCGGTCATCGTGTGCGAGACGGTCAAGGCTGTGAGCCGCACCCAGAGCAGGCACGGCGCGCACCGCGAGACCCGGCCCTCCCCCGCTTCCAAGCATCCCGCTACGGTCAAATAATGATTGAAGATAAAAAGGCCCCGGTTCCCTGAAGGAACCGGGGCCTTTCTGTACTTGCGGTCTGAGATTACGCGGAAGCGGCCATGTCCTGGAGATAGACATAGAACGCGGGGTTGCACCAGATGGGCACCACTTCGGTCTCGATGGGGGTGCCGCCCTCGGCCAGGGAGGCGTTGAAGGCGTCCACGGCCTCGTCGATGGTGGCGCTGACGGTCTCCACCTGGTCGGGCAGGCTGAAGGGATGCAGGGAGTACTTGCCGCAGGAGATCACGTTGTCACAGACCTCGTTGTAGCCCTCGATGGCGGCATAGGAGTTGAAGCAGGGGGTGAGCCAGGCGCCGGTGATCTGGCTGCTGGTGTTGCCCTCCATGTTGCGGGTGACGTAGGGGTTGACCAGGTCGTGGAAGGCCTCACGGTCCTCCAGGGAGCTGAACTCCAGGTTCATGTCGTACTCAATGGAGGTGCCCAGGTCGCCGCTGTAAGCGGGGTATTCGAAAATGGAGATCTTGGGCTCCAGGGCCACCTTGGCCTCGATGCCCTCGCTGGCCAGCAGGGCTACCAGCTGCACAGCGTGGTTGATGTTGCTGTGGCCGTACTGAATGGTGTACTCGTCCAGGAAGCGGGCGTCATAGTCGTCGGACTTCAGGCCGAAGCCGGTGGTGGCGCGCTCGGCCACGATGGTCTCGCCGATGGCCCACAGCTGCTGCACGGCCTCGTTGTCCAGGGTGGAGAAATCATAGATGGCGGCAAAGGCGGCGCGCAGCTTGGCGGCGATGTCCTTGTCGGTGGTCAGACCCAGGTAGTTGCGGCCCTGGCCGGTAACGTTGACCACGTTCATCAGCAGGTTGGAGGCGGTAACGGCATCCAGCGCGCCGTCAAAGTCCCAGGTGGCGGAGGCCAGACCGGCATCCAGAGCGGCGGCCACATAGGCAGCGGTGGGAGCGGCCATGGGGGCCAGGCCGTAGGCGGCGATGCGAGCGTTGGCCTTGGCGCTGTCGGCGTCGGTGTAAACCACGGCCAGGGCGTCCATGCCGGCGGCCTTCACGGCGGCAACCACGGCGTCGGCCACGGTCAGCTCACCGGTACCCTCGGCGGCGGTGCCGCCCACCTTGACCAGGGCGGCGTCAAAGTCGGCCCGGGACACGGTGCCGGTAAAGGGAGCGATGGCAAAGTACTCCTCCAGATATTCAGCGGCAAGAGGATCGTTTGCCACGGAGCTGATGTAGGCGTAGTCGTCGGCACCGTTCCAAGCCACGTCGTAGCCCAGAGACTCGGTCACGGCACGGACGGGAACATAGGTAGTGCCGTTGTAGAGAAGGGCATCCACCCGGTTGCCGTTGACATCACGGGGATCAAGCTGATTACCGTCGATGTAGACTTCCACACCGGCGTCCACTTGCAGCTGGCGGGGGACCAGGTCGGCGGCAGCGGGGATGGCCAGCGCCACTACCAGTGCGGCCACCAGAAGGCCGGACAGAAGGGAGGGACGGAACTTTCTCATTTTGACAGACTCCTTTCGCTCTCGCATTTATTTTATTGAAACCACTTGGCCGTGGGATCAATACCAGGGAAAGGACTACCTCTTGTTTCGCTGCGCTGTGCGCCTGCTCCCGGGCGCTCAGCGCTTCCTTGTCACGCTTCGCTCGCCTCGCGGCCGGGTCGCCTTCCCTCCGACTCGGGCTCGAAACAGGTCTGCTGCGCGGCCCTTCGGTTTCGCACCCTCGCTTTGGTCCAGGCTCCCCTGCTCGGCGGCTCAGCGCTTCCCGTTGTCACGCTTCGCACCCTTCGCGACGGCACACTGCTCGCCCCTCCGCCGAAAATGCCGCCGGCTTTGCCGGCCTGTTTTTCGGTCTGTGGGGCTCGCTGTGTACCTGCTCCCGGGCGCTCAGCGCTTCCC
>DVLB01000104.1 GCA_018715695.1 Candidatus Galloscillospira stercoripullorum | reverse complement strand
CTTCACTCTTCACTCTTCACTCTTCACTATTCACTGCCCTTCCGCCGCCTGGGAAAGGAGCTCCAGGGCAGCGAGGAGCTGCTCATCCTCGTTATGCTCCAGGGCATCGGCCGCCAGCAGGGCCGCATCCTCCTCCGAGAGGGAGATCTCCCGGTCCAGGGTGAGCCCCGTGCCGATGAGGCTCACGCCGTTTCCTGTAAAATACTTGGCGGTGGAAATGCTCAGGGCTCCCCCGTTGGGGAGGAGGAAGGTCTGCTGGGAATAGCCCTTTCCGCTGGTGGGCTCCCCCACGATGACCCCCACCCCCTGCTCCTGGAGCTCTGCTGCGAAAAACTCCGCCGCGGAGTAGGTGTCAGCGTTGACCAGCACCGCCATGGGAAGCTCCACACAGCTCTCATCAGAGTAGGTCACCGTCTCCTTGCCCGAGCGGTCCTGGCTGCGGAAGATGGGCCCTTCGGGCAGCAGGTGGTCCAGCATTTCGGTCAGCTCGCTGAGGTACCCGCCGCCGTTGCTGCGCAGATCAAAAACCAGGCCCTCCGCCCCCTGCGCCACCAGGTCGTCCACCGCCGCGCACAGCTGCTGGGCGCTGCGGTCGTAGAAGTTCGAGAGCCGTATGTAGCCCACGTTCCCCTCCAGCATCTCATAGCTGACCGGCTGCGTCTCGATCTTGCGGCGCTCCAGGGTGACCGTTCTGCTCTGGCCGTCGGTGCCCAGGATCTCCAGGGTGAGGGTGGTGCCCTCCTGGCCCTGGATCAGGTCCGCGCCCTCATAGCGCCCCTCACCGGCCAGGCTCACACCGTCCACAGCGGTGATGATCTCCCCCGCCGCCAGGCCGGCCTCCGCCGCCGCTCCGCCGCTCTCCACCGCCTCGATGCGCAGTCCCCGCTCATCGGCGTAGGACACGGTGACCGCGATGCCCACATAGGCGTTGGAGCGGCGGAGGTTCTGGGCCTCGTACCCCTCCGGGTCCAGGTAGTGGGACCAGCGATCCCCCAGGGCCGACACCATGCCGCTCATGGCCCCGTCCACCGCTTCCTCCTCATCGTAGTCCCCCACGAACCAGAGGTTTACCACGCCCAGGCCCTCCAGCAGAGTGAGGCCCTGGGGCCCGATGATGAGCCAGGCACTCAGGGCCACCGCCCCCAGGGTGAGGAGAAAGGTGGCCAGAATGGCCACCAGCAGCCCCGGAATGCCAAAGCGTTTTTTTCTCATGTGCCAATCTCCTTTCTACGGAAAAGCGGGCGGGGTCCTCCCCCGCCCGCCCGCTTCGCCCGCCCCTCAGGGCTTGACGGCGTTTTTGTTGTAGCTGGATGCGTACACGAAGGGCACGCTGCCCACATAGATGTCGTGGGGGTCCACCCGGGAGCTGTTCACCCGGATCTCCAGGTGGAGGTGGTAGCCGTTGGAGCTGCCGGTGGTGCCCACATAGCCGATGACCTGGTCCTGGGTCACGGTCTCGCCGGCCTTGACCGCCCGGGAATTGAGGTGGGCGTAGAGGCTGGAGTCGCCGTTGCCGTGCTGGATGACGATATAGTTGCCGTAGGAGTTGTCCCAGCCGGAGATGGAGACGATGCCGCCCCGGACGGCGTGGATCTCGGTATTTTTGGCCGCGGCGATGTCCAGGCCGTTATGGAGCTTGTTGAGCTGGCCGGTGATGGGGTGGGTCCGGTAGCCGTAGGCCGAGGTGAGGGTATACCAGCCCCGCACAGGCCAGACATAGCCGTCGCCGGTGGCGATCTGCTGCTGGCGGATGAGCTCGTCCAGCTCGTCCTGCACCGCCTGGATCTGCTTTTCGATGGCGGCGGCAGCGGCCTCCTCATCGTCGATGGCCTGCTGATAGGTGGCCATGTCAGTCTGGTACTTGGTGACCAGGGCCATGGCCTCGGCCACCTTCACCTCCTGGGCGGCGTACTGCTCATCCAGCTCCGCCTTCTTGGCGTCCTGCTCGTCCTGGGCGGCGTTGAGGCTCTCCAGGGTGTCCTCCACCGCCTGCCGGTCCTCCTTGAGCTGCTCAATGACGGCGTTATCATAGGCGATGGTGTCGTTGACGATGGTGAACAGGTCCAGCATGTCGGAGAAGCTCTCGGCGGAGAAGAGGATGGACCAATAGGAGATGGTCCCCTGCTCCTCCATGGCCCGGACCCGGCGGCAGAAGAGCTCGTACTGCTCCTCCTCCTTGAGGATAGCCGCCTCCAGGTCGATCTCCTCCTGGGCGATGAGCTCGTCATAGTAGGCGATCTGGGCCTCAGTGGCGGAGATCTGCTGGTCGATGTAGGCCAGCTCCTGGTCCCGCAGAGCCTTCTCCTGGAGGGCCTGCTGGGTCTGGCCCTTGACCGCGTTGAGCTGGGACTGGAGCTGCTGCTGGCTCTGCTGGGCCTGCTTGACCTCGTTTTCCAGGGAGGCGATCAGGTCCCGCAGCTCGCTCTCCGTGGCCGCCCGGGCGGGCGTCAGGGCCGTGATGAGCATGGGCAGCAGCATCATCGCCGCCAGGATGCAGGCGGTGACCGCCGCCAGGATGCGGCGCCGGCTCTGTCTCCTGCTCTCGCTTTTCACTTGCTTTGCCATGTTTCTCTCCTAACCCGTTAGACCTGCAGGAACTTGCGGATGGTCAGGGCGCTGCCGCCCACGCCCACCACGATGCCGGTGCCGATGAACACGCCGAAGACCATCAGCGCCAGATCGGTAAAGGGGATCACCTGGATGAGACTGATGGTGTCCGAGGTCTCGATGGCCTGGCTGATCAGCGCATAGACGCCCCACTCCAGGAAGAAGGCCACCACCGCCCCTACAAAGCCCAGGATCATGCCCTCAAAGACGAAGGGCCAGCGCACGAAGCTGTTGGTGGCGCCGCACATCTTCATGATGGCGATCTCGTCCCGGCGGGTGAAGGTGGCCAGCTTGATGGTGTTTGCGATGATGAACAGGGACATGATGAGCAGCATGAGCACCAGGATCAGGGCGATGCCGGTGGCCACGTTGCGCACCACCACAAAGCCCTCCGCCACCTCGGACGCCGCCAGGATGCCGCCCACCCCTTCGGTGGCCTCTACCGCGGCCACTGTCTCGGCAAACTGCTCAATGTCCACCACATGGATGCTGTACCGGTCCCGGAAGACCTCGGTGGGCAGCTCCTCGAAAATGTAGTAGTTCTCGGTATCCTCATAGCGGCTGATGTAGTCCTCCTTGGCCTCCTCCTTGGTGCCGAAGGTCACAGAGGCCACGTTGGGCAGGGCGGAGAGCCGTTTTCCCAGGGCCTCCACCTCCGCGTCGCTCAGGTTCTCGTCCACATAGGCGAGAAACTCGTTGTCCCGCTCCAGGTCGCCCAGCATCTCCCCCGCGTTCACCGCCACCAGGGAGAAGGAGCCCATGATGAGCAGACAGGCCACGATCATGCACACCGCGGCGAAGGACATCAGTCCGTGGGTGAAAATACTGTGAAAGCCCTCGGAAAGAAAATATCTGAAGTTAAAATGTTTCATTGTTATAATACCCGCCCATTCCGTCGCTGATGATCCTGCCGTTTTCGATGGCCACCACCCGCTTGGCAAAGCGGTTGACCAGCTCCTTTTCGTGGGTGACCACCAGCACGGTGGTGCCCAGCTCATTGATGCGCTCCAGCAGCATCATGATCTCCAGGGAGCGCTGGGGGTCTAAGTTGCCCGTGGGCTCGTCGGCAATGATCATCTGGGGATTATTGACCAGCGCCCGGGCGATGGCCACCCGCTGCTGCTCACCGCCGGAGAGCTGGTCGGGCCGCGCGTCCCGCTTGCGGGTGAGGCCCACCAGCTCCAGCACATAGGGGATGCGCTTGCGGATGTCCCGCTGGCTGGCCCCCACCGCCCGCATGGCGAAGACCAGATTCTCATGGACCGTCTTTTTCTCGATGAGGCGGAAGTCCTGGAAGATGACCCCCAGGGTGCGGCGCATATAGGGCACCTGACTGGGGCGGATATTGTTGAGGTTATAGCCGTTTACCATGATGCGCCCCTCGCTGGGGGCCACCTCGGCGGTAATGAGCTTGAGGATGGTGGACTTTCCCGAGCCGGAAGGGCCCACCAGAAAGACG
>DVLB01000103.1 GCA_018715695.1 Candidatus Galloscillospira stercoripullorum | reverse complement strand
CTCGGTGAAGATGGGGTTGCCCAGCAGATTGTCCACGGGAATGTCGAAAAAGCCCTGGATCTGGGAGGCGTGCAGGTCCATGGTCAGCACCCGGTCGGCGCCGGCGGTGGCGATCATATTGGCCACCAGCTTGGCGGAGATGGGATCGCGGGGCTTGGTCTTGCGGTCCTGGCGGGCGTAGCCAAAGTAGGGGATGACGGCGGTGATGCGCCCGGCGCTGGCCCGCTTGAAGGCGTCGATCATGATGAGCATTTCCATCAGGTTGTCGTTGACCGGCGCGCAGGTGGACTGCACCACGAACACGTCGCTGCCGCGGACAGTTTCATAGATGGAGACGAAGTTCTCCCCGTCGGAGAACGCGCCCACCTCGGCGTTGCCCAGCTGCTGGCCCATCTCCCGGCAAATAGCCTCGGCCAGAGGCCGGTTGGAGCGGCCTGCAAAGATCTTGATGTCCTTCCCGTGTGAGATCATGTTCCACATTCCTCTCTTGTTTCTCTTTTTGCATTTTTATTTTCCCGCGCCGCGGCGCGAGGGGCTCTGTCTCAGACCGGAGGGGGCTCAGCCCTCTCTTCGGCGGCGGCGTCTGGCCACCCACTGTTTCTTGACCACCTGGGCGCTGCGGGCGATGGCCAGGGAGTCGGCGGGCACGTCGTCGGTGATGGTGGAGCCGGCGGCGGTATAGGCCCCCTCGCCCACCTTCACGGGGGCCACCAGGTTGGTGTTGCAGCCGATGAAGGCGTGGTCCCCCACGGTGGTGCGGTACTTGGTTACCCCGTCATAGTTCACCGTGACGGTGCCGCAGCCGAAGTTGACCCCCGCGCCCACGTCGGAGTCGCCCACATAGGTCAGGTGGGAGATCTTGGTGCCCTCTCCCACAGTGGAGTTTTTCAGCTCCACAAAGTCGCCCACCTTCACGTCCCGGCCCACATGACAGCCCGGGCGGATATAGGCGAAGGGACCAATCTTGGCCCCGCTGTCCACGGTGCTCTCATTGAGCTGAGAGGCGTTGACTGTCACGCCATCCGCCACGGTGCAATCCCGGATCACCGCGTTGGGGCCGATGACACAGTCCCGACCGATGACGGTCTTTCCCTCCAGCACGGTGCAGGGCAGCAGCACGGTGCCCTCGCCCACCTCCACCTCGCCGTCGATATAGACCGTGGTGGGGTCGATGACCCGCACGCCGGCCTCCATCAGCCGGGCCACCTGTTCCAGGCGCGCTTGCGCCGCATCCCGGATCTGGCGCACCAATTCCTCGTTCAAAAAAAGACGCCTCCCCTTCCTTGCGTTTCTCCACAGGACATTATAGCAAATGCCTGATAAAATTGCATTGCTATTTTTACATTTTCACTATTTTTTTCTCGCTCTGTGCGCTTTGCACAATTTTCGACGCCGCCCCCATGTAGTCCTGCCCTATTCCGTATGGAAAAGATGTCAGAAAAACGTAAGGTTTCTCCCATTGACGGGACAGAAAAGGTCTGCTATCCTGACTGTACTAATCCGCTTCATACAGTTTTTGCGGAAAGGAGACGGCTATGATCAGCCTTAATTATCGGGATGCCCGGCCCATCTACGAGCAGGTGCGCGACGGCCTGCGCCGTCTGGTGATCACTGGGGCGCTCAGCCCGGGCGACAAGCTGCCCTCGGTGCGCTCCATGGCCTCCACACTGGCTATCAACCCCAACACCATCCAGCGGGCCTACGACTCGCTGGAGGCCGAGGGCTATCTCTACACCGTGGCGGGCAAGGGGTCCTTCGCCGCGCCCCGGTCTGACGTGAACGAGCGGCGGCGCTCAGAGCTGCAGGGAGTGTTCGAGCAGGCGGCCGCCGAGCTCATCTGGCTGGGAGCCACGGCCGCCGAGCTGAGCAGGCGGCTTACCGCCCTGGAGGAGAGGAGGAAGACCACATGATCCAAGTGACCGACCTGGTCAAGCGGTTTGACGGCTTTGCCGCCCTGGACGGCCTGACCATGCATGTGCCCAAGGGGGCCATCTACGGCCTGGTGGGGCCCAACGGGGCAGGCAAGTCCACTCTGCTGCGGCATATCACCGGCGTGTGGCGGCAGGACGAGGGTACCATCAAGGTGGACGGGCAGGAGGTCTACGAAAACCCCGCCGTCAAGGAGCGCATCTGCTCCATTCCCGACGACCTCTATTATTTTCTCTCCGCCTCCACCCGGGACATGATGGCCTTTTACAAGGGCTTTTACCCCCGCTTTGATATGCAGCGGTATAAGGCCCTGCGGGAGGTCTTCTCCGGTGTGGACGAGCGCCACCCCATCCGGCGGCTGTCCAAGGGCATGCAGAAACAGTCCGCTTTCTGGCTGGCCCTGTCCTGCCGGCCAGAGATATTGGTGCTGGATGAGCCGGTGGACGGCCTGGACCCGGTGATGCGCCGGCAGGTGTGGTCCCTGCTCATGGGGGACGTGGCCGAGTACGGCACCACGGTGTTGGTCTCCTCCCACAATCTGCGGGAGCTGGAGGACGTGTGCGACCATGTGGGTATTCTCTCCAAGGGCAGGGTGCTCATCGAGCGGTCTTTGAGCGACCTCCAAGACAATCTGGTGAAGATGCAGGTGGTTTTCCAGGAGAAAGAGATGCCCAGGCTGCCCGAGGACATGGAGGTCCTCCATGTCTCCCAGGTGGGGCGCATCCACACCCTCATCATCCGGGGCCGGTCCCAGGACGTGACCAACCGCCTGGCGGTCTATGCCCCCATCCTCATGGACGCTCTGCCCCTGACGCTGGAGGAGATCTTTATCTATGAACTGGGAGGTGAGGACTATGCCGTCCGGGAAATCGCCCTCTGAGCCCGCCGCCGCGGTGCGGCGGTGCCGGTTTTATCCCACGCTCTTTTTTAAGAACGTCAAGCGCTTCTGGCCCCTGTGGACCATCTACCTGGTTTTCTGGCTCTTCGCCCTACCGCTGAGCCTGCTGCTCTACGGCCGCTTTGCCTCCTCCATTCATACCGTAGAGGGCATGGGACGGTATGTACTCACCACGCTGAGCGGCCCGGGGGTAGTGGCCGCGCTGGTGGGCGGTCTGGTGTGCGCCATGGCGGTGTTCTCCTATCTCTATAATGCCCGGGCGGTGAGTCTGTTCCACTCCCTGCCTGTGACCCGGTGCGGCCTTTTTTGGACCAGTTGGCTCTCCGGCCTCGCCTTTCTGCTGGTGCCCAATGTCCTGGTCTTTCTGCTCACCCTGGCGGTGGAAGCCGCCGCCGGGACGGTGGCCCTCTGGGCCACGGTGCTGTGGCTTTTGAGCCTCAGCCTCATGGAGCTCTTCTTCTACTCCTTCGCTGCGCTGTGTGCCATGTTTACCGGCCATCTGGCCGCCCTGCCCGTGTTCTACGGCATCTTCAACTGCCTGGTGGCGGGGGTCACTTTCCTGGTGGTAGAGCTGGCCCGGCAGATGGTGTTCGGCTTTGTCACGCCCCCCGCTTTCGTCAGCGACCTGGCCAGCTGGCTCACCCCCGTGCTCCAGCTCAGCCGCCAGGTCTATCCCACCCCCTCCGGCGCCATCGCCCAAGGGGCGGGGCCCCTCCAGGGCTTCTTCTATATCCTGGTTTACGCTCTGGTGGGGATGGCCTTCACCATCCTGGCCCTGGTGCTCTACCGCCGCAGGCAGCTGGAGCGCTCGGGGGACATCGTGGCGGTCTCCTGGGCGAGACCGGTGTTCAAATACGGTGTGGCAGTCTGCGTCGCCCTGGCCCTGGGCACGCTGCTCTACGCCTTCTTCCTGGGCGCCCTGCCCAGCAGCATCTGGTCTCTGCTCCTCTTCCTGGTGCCCAGCGGCCTCATCGGCTACTTCGCCGCCGAGATGATCCTGCGCAAGTCCTTCCGGGTCTTCCGCCGGGGGTGGAAGGGGGCCTGCGTGCTCACCGCAATCCTGGTGGCGGTGTGTGCCTTCCTGGACCTGGACCCCACCGGCTATGAGACGCGGGTGCCGGAGCTGAGTGAGATCAAGTCTGTTACCTTCTCAGGTGGCGCCACCGCGCCCTACGACGGCGCCAGCGGTTCCAACATCACCTTCACCGAAGCGGAGGAGATCGCCTGGGTCACCGGCCTGCATACCTCCATCGTGGAGCGCATAGACCAGCTGGAGGGCGATACCGGTGCCTACATCTCCGTAGACTCCGGGGAACCCTGGCCGGAGGAGATTTACTACGAGACGGAATCCAGCACCTGGGTGGAGTTGGAGTACCACCTCAAGTCGGGGGAGATGGTCCTGCGCAACTACCGTATCCCCGTGGGAGACGACTATTTCGCCGACCCCGATTCTCCCGCCTCCCACTACTCAGAGATGATGAATGACCCGGCGGTGGTGGAGCGGCTCTACTTCGGCAACCTGCCCGAGGGGGCCAGGATCACCGAGGTGACCATCTCCAACCAGTACTCGGTCTCCGGCGGCTGGCTGTACCAGGGCTGGTGGAGCCTTGCTGACCTGGGCCATTTCTCCCAGGCCGACGCCGAGATGCTTCTTTCCGCCGTGGAGGAGGACATCGCCGCCGGGCGGCTGGGCCGCCGGTATCTGCTGGACAGCCGGGAGAAGCTGGAAAATTGCTACGTCAATAACCTGAATTTCTACTTCCAGACTGTGTCCGCAGACGGCTCGGGCCAGAACGCCGCCGCCGTTTACGACGTCTACTTCACCCTCCAGACCACCGCTACCTCCACCATCGCCGCCCTGGAGGAGCTGGGGCTTATCGACGAGGCCCATCCGCTTCTCACCGCTGTGGAGCTGAGTGAGCTGGAGCAAGCGGTAGCCCAGCAGGGGGAGGCCGCTCTGCCGGGCAACCGCTGACAGCGCGGCAAGCATAATAAAAGGTCGCCCGCCGGAAAGATCCGGTGGGCGACCTTTGCTTAGATCCGGTTCTTTTTCAGTAGACGGATGTCCTCCCCGAAAAAGGGGAGCACCCGGAACTCTCCCTCCAGCCGGGAGGCGATCTGGGGGGAGTAGCGGCGGTGGACGTCGTCCATGGTGAGGTTGGAGGAGATCACCGTCCGCTTCCCGGCGGTGAGCCGGGCGTTGAGCAGGGTGTAGAGGGCGGACTGGACGAAGGGAGTGGACATCTCACTGCCCAGGTCGTCCAGGATCAGCAGGTCACAGGAGAGATAGCGCCGGGTCTCGTCCCGGGCCTGGCGGGTATCGTCGGCGTCCCGGGAGAACTTGCGGTCCTCAAACCGGGAAAAGACCTGCACCGCCGTGTCATACACCACCGAGAAGCCGTTTTCCGACACCGCCCGGGCGATGCAAGAGGACAAGAAGGTCTTGCCCAGGCCGGGCGGGCCGGAGAGAAAGAGATTGTTGAAGTAAAATTTTCCGAATTTCTGGGCATAGTTGAGACAGATCTCGTAGACCATCTCCATGTTCTCCCGGGGAGAGATGTCCCGGCCCTGCCAGGGCAGGGGGGAATAGTAATCCATCTGGAAGGTGTCGAAGGACTGCTCCCCCAAGGGCAGCAGGTGGGAAAGCTCCCGGATCTGCTCCTGGGCGCACAGGACCTTGAGACAGTCGCACATCACCGCTCCCCGCCAGCCCGTGTCGCCGCACTTGGGACACGCCGGTTTCTCGTCCAGGGCGTCCTCACCGTAGCCGTGGGAGAGCAGCAGCTCTGCGCGCTCGGCCTGGAGGGAGAGGTTCTTGTCCCGGATCACCCCGATGGGAGGCGCGGGGTCGGTGCCGTTTTTCAGGGAGGCGCGGATGATGTCCACAATGGTTCGCCGCAGCTCCCGGTCAATCTCAGCCACCCGGGGCAGCTCCTTGTAGATCGCCCGCCGCCGCCGGTCCTGCGCTTCCTCCCGCTCCTTGCGCTGCTGCTCCAGCCGCTCCGTGGCCCGGCGGAGCACCGCCGCTTCATATGCCATGGGTTATCCCCCCTCCTCCTGTTTGCGCTCCTGCTCCAGAAAGCGCTTCATCCACGCGATGTCCTCCTGCTCCCGCCGGGAGGGCGCCGGCGCCGCCGCTCCGGCGGCGCTCTGGAGCTGCCGGGTCCGGCCCAGGGCACTGTCCCCGGCGCGGATGGCCTCCACGGTGTGCAGTCCCTTCTGGTGCCAAGAGCGGAGGATGGAATTCATGTACGGCCAGTTCATGGCCTGCTTTTTGAGCACCGTGCGCTCGTAGGCCTCCCGGATAGCCTCCTCGTCAAAGCCCATGTCCAGCCAGGCGGAGAGGTACTTGCGCTCTCCTTCCACGGCAGTGCGGCCGGTGATGCCCACCAGGCCCAGCAGGGAGCTCTCCCGGTCCCGGAAGGCGGCCTGCTTCTTGAGGTGCTCCTCGGCGGCCTGGACCGTGTCGATCCCCAGCCGGTGCCAGACGAAGGCCTCCTTGCGGATCTGGCTCATGCGGGGTGAGCGCCCGGGGCCGTACTTGCGCACCATGTCCTCAGCGCACCAGTTGACCAGGAGCAAGATGACCTCGGCGGGGAGGGCCAGGTAGTCGTAGAGGGTGTAGAGCACCTTCAAATCGGCGGTGGAGAGGACCTTGCCCAGCCGCTGCTGCACCGCCTCCGTAAGGCCCCGGAAGGAGGCCGAGCTCTCCAGCTCGGCGGCAATGTCGCCGCTGGAGTATTCCGGCGGCTCCGTGGGCTCGGGCCGGGCGGGAGGGGAGTCCTGGGCGTCGGCGGTGATGAGGCCCAGCTGCAGCAGCTTCTCAAAGGCGGCAGCGGAGCGCTCGCTGCCCCAGTTCAGAGCCTTGGCGGCGGCGGTGGGCTCATAGCGCCCGCCCCGGGAGAGCACCTGGAGGTAGAGCAGGGCTGCGTCCCCGTTGCCCTCGGCCACAAGCCGGCGGGCGGCCTGGGCGGAGAGGCAGAGCACCCCGCCGGGCAGCAAAAGTTCTCCGGACATAAAGCCCCCTCCTTTCCCCAAATTCATCCCCCCTATTTTACATGAATTTCGACACCGCGTAAACAGAAAAAATCTCCCCCCGCCCAGGGGTGAAAAAATGGGGGAAAGAGGGGGAAAATTCACGAAGAATTTGTTTCTTCTTTGGGCCGGGTGTGCTATAATCGAAAGCAAGAGCAAGAAAGGGGAGAGAAGTGCATGAAAAACCGCGTTACCGTCACCATCGCGGGCCAGGAGTACGCCCTCATCGCCGAGGAGTCGCCGGAGTACACCCGGAAGGTGGCTGACTTCGTGGATGAGCAGGTCCGCAAGGTTTTGGAGGAGGCCCGGGTCTCCCGTACCGACGCCGCCGTGCTGGCGGGGCTGAACATTGCCGACCGGCACTTCAAGGAGCTGGAGGCGGAGGAGAACCTGCGCCGGCAGCTTAAGGAGAGCCTGGAGGAGAGCGCCAAGCTGAAAATGGAGCTCTCGGAGGCCAAGCGGGAGAACTTCAAGCTCCAGACCCAGCTCCAGAACAGGAAGAACTGACCGGCAGGGGGGCGAGCGTACCGACGCCCCCCTGTTTTTGACGGAAGATGCCTGGAGGAACGTATGTTGGAACTGCTAGCACCCGCCGGTTCGCCGGAGGCCCTCACCGCCGCCGTCCAGAACGGGGCGGACGCCGTCTATCTCGGATATGGGGACTTCAATGCCCGGCGCAACGCGAAAAACTTCTCCGCTGAGGAGTTTGCCTCGGCGGTTTCTTACTGCCATCTCAGGGGCGTGAAGGTCTACCTGACCCTCAACACCCTCCTCACCGACCGGGAGCTGCCCCAGGCCGCCGAGCTGGCCGCCCAGGCAAGCTCCCTGGGGGTGGACGCGGTGCTGGTGCAGGATCTGGGCCTTGTGCGCATTTTGCGCCGGGTGGCTCCCGACCTGAGCGTCCACGGCTCCACCCAGCTCACCGTCCACAACCTGGACGGAGTACGCTTCTGCGCCGACGCAGGCATGGAGCGGGTGGTCCTCTCCCGGGAGCTCAGCGCCGATCAGATCGCCCATATCTGCGCCCACTCTCCTATCGAGATCGAGGTCTTTGCCCACGGGGCGCTGTGCATGTGCTACTCGGGGCAGTGCTTTTTCTCCTCGGTCATCGGGGGGCGCAGCGGCAACCGGGGCCTGTGCGCCCAGCCCTGCCGCCTCCAGTACGGCTGGCAAGGCAAGGCCGACGGCCACCCCCTCTCTCTCAAGGACATGTCCCTGGCGGGGCACCTGCGGGAGCTCAAACGGATGGGGGTCTCCTGCCTGAAGCTGGAGGGGCGCATGAAGCGGCCGGAGTATGTGGCCGTGGTGACCGGCGTCTTTTCCCGGGCAATCCGGGAGGGACGGGAGCCCACGGCGGAGGAGATGAAGGAGCTTGCCGCAGCCTTCTCTCGCCAGGGCTTTACCGACGGGTTCTACACCGGGAAGAAGGGCTCCGAGATGTTCGGTGTCCGGGAGGACACCGCCGAGCCCCGGGAGCTTTTTCAGCGCTCCCGGGCGGAGTACCAGAAAGAGCACGGCCTGGTAGGGGTGAAGTTTTACGCCCTCATCCGCCCCGGCGAGCCGGTGCAGGTAGGGGTGGAGGACGCCGAGGGCCGCTTGGCCACCGCCCGTGGGAGCGAGCCGGAGGCGGCCCGGACCCGGGAGACCACCGTGGAGCAGGTGTCCGAGCAGCTTTCCAAGACCGGGGGGACACCCTACCGCTGCGAGGGGGTACGGGCCCTGGTAGAGCCGGGGCTGAGCGTACCTGTGTCCGCCCTCAACGCCCTGCGGCGGGAGGTGCTCCAAGACCTGAGCCAGCAGCGCACCACTCCGCCGGTACGCAGAACCGGGGCGTATCACCCCGGTTTCCGGTATGAAAATCCCAAGAAGCCGCCTATACTAACCATATCGGTCCGCCGGGCCGAGCAGGTCACGGCGGAGCTGCTGGAGCTGGCGCCCAAGCTGGTCTATGTGCCCCTTTCCGAACTGGCCGAGCACCCCGAGCTCATGGACCTTGCCGGTGGGGTGCCCCTGGCCGCCGCCCTGCCCCGGATCGCCTGGGACCGGGAGATGGACAAGGTGCGCGCCGACCTTCAGAAGGTGCGTTCGTGGGGGGTGGAGGACGCCCTCGTGGGCAACCTGGGGCTCATCGCCGCCGCCCGGGAGGGGGGCTTCAGGATGCGGGGGGACTTCGGCCTGGAGATCTACAACACCCAGGCCCTTAAGGAACTGCGGCACCTGGGCTTTGTCTCGGCCACCGTCTCCTTTGAGCTCAAGCTCCCCCAGATACGGGATATTTCCAAGGCGGTGGACATAGAGATGATCACATACGGCCGCCTGCCGCTGATGATCACCGAAAGCTGCCTCATCAAAAACCGCAGCGGCCGCTGCGGCTGCGGCAATGTCAACGAGCTCACCGACCGCAAGGGCGAGCGCTTCCCGGTCCTGAGCGCGCCCGGCTGCCGCAATGAGATATTCAATTCCAAGAAGCTCTTCCTGGCGGACAAGCAGGGGGACTACCGCTCCATCGGAGCGTGGGCCCAGCGGCTCATGTTCACCACCGAGAACCCCCGGGAGTGCGTTACCGTGGCCCAGCGCTACTTGGGCCTGGCGCGCTGGGAGCCGAACGAGTATACCAGAGGCCTTTACTACCGGGACGTGGAGTGAGGGCGCGGAAAGGACGGAAAAGACCGTGAAGCTGAAGATACAGTACCTCTCGCCCCGCATCGGCGACGACATCCCCGCTCCCTTCTACGCCACTGAGGGGGCAGCGGCCATGGACCTGTGCGCCTGCGTGGAGGAGAGCGTCACCGTGGCCCCCCGCTCCCTGGTGTCCATCCCCACGGGCATCGCCATCGCCCTGCCCTCGGCGGAGTATGTGGCCCTGGTGTTTGCCCGCAGCGGCCTTGGCATCAAGCACGGGGTGGCCCTCTCCAACGGCGTGGGGGTCATCGACAGCGACTACCGGGGGGAGATCCGGGTGGGACTCACCAACCTGTCCGACACCCCCTACACCATTTCCCCCGGGGACCGCATCGCCCAGCTGGCCGTGATGCCGGTGGTCCGGCCGGAGCTCACGGTGTGCGCTGAGCTGCCCCAGACCCAGCGGGGCCAGGGGGGCTTTGGCTCCACCGGCCGGTAACGACGCGGAAAAGATCAGGAGTGTGAAGAGGATGGAAATCATTCTGGCCTCCCAGTCGCCCCGGCGGCGGGAACTGCTCGAGCGTATGGGCATCCGCAATTTCCGGGTGGTGAGCGCCGACATCGACGAGCGGGAAGAGGAGCAGCTGCCACCTGAGCAGCTGGTATGCCGCCTGGCATTACGCAAGGCGGAGGCGGTGGCGGAGAAGGCCCCCAAGGGGGCGGTCATCATCGCCGCGGACACGGTGGTGTCTTTGGACGGCACGGTGCTGGGTAAACCCGGGGACAAGCTGGAGGCCTTCAAGATGCTCTCCACCCTCTCGGGGAACCGGCATCAGGTCTACACGGGGCTGTGCGTGATCTGGGACGGGGACAAGCGCACGGAATATGAGGTGACCGATGTGACCTTCCGGGAGCTGGGCGAGAAGGAGATCGAGGACTATATCGCCACCGGCGAGCCCATGGACAAGGCCGGCGCCTACGGCATCCAGGGCTACGGGGCCCTGCTGGTGGAGCGCATCGAGGGCGACTACTATAATGTAATGGGCCTGCCGGTGTGCCGGCTGGGCACCGTACTGCTGGAGCTGGGCGTGGACTGCCTGGCTCTGGCTGCCGGACGGGAGCGGGAATAAGATCGGACCGGCGAAGCCGCCGGAGGAGAGAGTGCCGTGAAGGACTTTTTCAAACACAACGGAATACTGATCCTGGTCATCGCCGCCCTGCTGGCCCTCATCGCCTTTCTGGCCTCTTTTCTTTTGGGTGGGACGGCAAATCCCCTCTCCAATGTCCTGGGGGTCATCACCACCCCAGTGCGAAACGGCGTCAATGCTCTGGCCTCCTGGGTGGAGGAGCAGTACACCAACGCCTTTGAGAGCGACATGATCCGGGAGGAGAACGAGCGGCTCAAGCAGGAAAACGCCCGCCTCCAGGAAGAGGCCCGGGAGGCCCAGGCCGCCCTGCGGGAGAATGAGCGGCTGCGCAATCTGCTGGGCCTGCGGGAAAAGCGGCGGGACCTGGTGTTTGAGTCGGCCACCGTCACCGCCCGGGCGGCGTTCAGCTGGGAGTCCACCTTCACCATCAGCAAGGGCTCCGACGCTGACATCGCCGCCGGGGACTGCGTGGTGGACGACTACGGCAACCTGGTGGGTGTCGTCCGGGAGGTGGGGCTCAACTACGCCACCGTCACCACCGTCATCGACAGCTCCATCAATATGGGCGCCCTGCTGGAGCGCACCGACGACGCCGCCATCCTGGAGGGGGACTTCGCCCTCATGACCGAGGGCAAGCTCAAGCTCACCTACCTGCCGGAGAACACCGAGCTGATGGCGGGGGATACGGTGCTCACCTCGGGCATGGGGGGTGTGTACCCCTCTGGCATCGTGGTGGGGCGCATCGAGCAGATCCATACCGATGTCTCCGGCATGAGCCGCTACGCCGTCATCGTGCCCGAGGCAGATCTGGCGGGGCTCAAGCAGGTATTCGTCATCAAGGACTTTGACATCGTGGAGTAAGAGAAGAGGGGACGGAGCATGACCCGCAGGGACTTTCTCATCAAATGGGCCGTCTACGGTGTGGCTCTGCTGCCCGTGTGGTTTCTGGAGCAGTTCGTGCTCAATCGCTTCCCCATCCTGGGGGCGGTGCCCATGCTGCTGCCTCTGGCGGCCATCGCCACGGCGGTGCTGGAGGGCTCCGCCGCCGGTGCGGGCTACGGCCTTGCCGTGGGCGTGCTCTGGGACGCCTGCGCCCTCCACTCCGGGGGCGTGATCATCCTGGGGCTGACGGTGCTCTCCATGGCCGCGGGCATCGCCGCCCAGTACGTCCTCAGCCAGGGCTTCGCCGGATGCCTGATCTGCTCGGCGGTCACCCTGGCCATCATCGACGCCGCCCGGGTCCTGGTGGGCCTGGCGCGGGGAGAGGAGGCCCTGGCCCTGCTGCGCATGGCCGGAGTAGAGATCGTGTGGTCCCTGGTCTTTGTTTTTCCCATCTTCCTGCTCTACCGGTGGATTCATAGCCGGACTGAGGTCAGCACCCTCTTCTGATCCCCCGTGCCCGTCATCCAAGATGGAAAGGAGCGCCCCATGGACAGCAAGCAGTTTCACCGCCGCCTCAGCGGCGTCCAGGTCATCCTGGCCGCCCTGGTGCTGGGCTTTTTGTGGATATTGTGGGACCTGCAGGTGGTCAACGGGGCCTATTATCGCAGCCAGTCCATCCGCAAGATCGTCTACACCGAGACGGTGGAGGCCGCCCGGGGCGAGATCCTGGACCGTTACGGCCGGGTGCTGGTGACCAACCGCACCAGCTACCAGGTCACCCTGAACACCTCCCTTATGGGGGAGGAGGAGCAGCGCAACGGCATCTTGTTGGAGCTTTTGGCCATTGCGCAGGAGGAGGGGGTGTCCTGGCCGGACACCCTGCCCATCTCCAAGACTGCCCCCTTTACCTTCACCCTGGACGAGGCCACCACCGCCGCCAAGACCAATTTTGACACTCTGGTGAGCCGCATGAGCGGCTGGCAGGCGGCCCGGGATGAGGGCGCGGACGCCCTCATTGAGAAGATGCGGGAGTTTTTCGAGGTGGACCCCTCAGTCTCCGACGAGGACGCCCGGGCCCTGGTGGGCCTTCTCTACGAGCTGCGCCTGCGCTCATCGGACATCGTGCGCACCTCCTACGTCTTTGCCCAGGATGTGGAGATCGGCTTTATCTCCAAGGTCAAGGAGCGCAGCCTCACGGGGGTGGACATCAAGGCCACCACCGTCCGGGAATACAATACTACCTACGCCGCCCATCTCTTGGGCCGGGTGGGGGCCATGAGCGGCGCCGAGTGGGAGATCTACCAGAGCCAGGGCTATGCCATGGACGACACCGTGGGCAAGGACGGTGTGGAGAAGGCCTTTGAGAGCTCCCTCCGGGGCGAGGCCGCCGTGCGCTACTATGAGACCAATGAGGCGGGCAAGGTGGTCTCGGAGTACTGGCGGGTGGACGAGGAGACCGGGGAGGAGCTGGTCCCCGAACCGGGGGAGAACGTGATGCTCACCCTGGACATCCGCCTTCAGGAGGTGCTGGAGCGCTCCCTGGCCGAGCGCGTTCCCGAGCTTGACTCGGAGGACACCCTGGGCGCTTCCGGGGTGGTCATCGACGTGCGGGACGGCAGCGTCCTGGCCATGGCATCCTACCCTACCTTCGACCTGGCCAATCTCTACACCGACAGCACACTCTACCAGCAGGTGTCTACCGACCCCCTGAGCCCCCTGCTCAACCGGGCCACCCAGGGGCTTTACTCCCCCGGCTCCACCTTCAAGATGGTCACCGCTATCGGGGGGCTGGAGGAGGGGATCATTACCCCCGATACCCTCATCCTGGATACCGGCGTCTACCGCTACTACGACGACTACCAGCCCGCCTGCTGGGATTACCGGCAGTACGGCCGCACCCATGGCAACCAGAACGTGACCCAGGCCATCCTCAACTCCTGCAACGTCTTTTTCTACGACGTGGGCAGGCAGCTGGGCATTGAAGGCCTGGGGGAGTACGCCGCCGCCTTCGGCCTGGGAGAGAAGACCGGGCTGGAGATCTATGAGGAGGCGGGGGCCATGGACAGCCCCGAGTATACCGCCTCCCTGGGCCAGACCTGGTACGGGGGACTCACGCTGTCCGTGGCCATCGGCCAGGGCAACAGCCAGTTCACCCCCATCCAGCTGGCCAACTACATCGCCACCATGGTCAACGGCGGCGACCTCTACTCCACCCACCTGCTCAAGACTGTCAAGTCCAGCGATTACAGCCAGGTGGTCTATGAGTATGAGCCTCAGCTGCGGGGCAGCCTGGACCTGGGCGAGGAGAACCTGGAGGCGGTGAAGGAGGGCATGCGCCAGGTGGGCGAGAAATACTTCTCCAACCTGGGGGTGGAGGTGGGCGCCAAGACGGGCAGCGCCCAGGTGGCCGCTGACCTGCAGACCCACGCCATCTTCGTGTGCTTTGCCCCCTACGACGATCCTCAGATCGCCATCGCCCTGGTGGTGGAGCGGGGAGGCAGCGGCTCGGGCCTTGCCCCCATCGCCGGCGACGTGATGGAGTACTACTTCCACGCCGAGAGCACCCTGGAGGCGGTGGACGGCGAGAACGAACTGCTGCGCTGAGTGGCGGCACGGATACTGAAGCCCCATGGAAGGAATGATTGGATTGACCGATCCCCAGATATTTGACCCCCGTTCCCCCCTCTATAAGCGGCCCTACGGGGCGGCGAGCTCGGGGGAGCGGGTGGAATTTACCCTCCGGCCCCGCCGGGGGGCGGGCTACTCGGCGGCCTGGCTGGTGGCCCGGTTTGAGCAGCGCGGCGACGAGATAGTGCGCCTTGCCATGCCCTGGGTGGACTTTGAAGCCGACCGGGACCTGTTTCGCTGCGCCCTGGAGACCGCGGGCTATGTGGGCCTTGTGTGGTACTCCTTTGTGCTGGAGGGTCTGGACGGCAGGCGGGAGGAGCTCCCCGAGCGCCAGCTCACCGTTTACGACGGCAGCGAAGAAGTGCCCGACTGGTTCGGCCAGGGGGTGACCTACCAGATCTTCCCCGATCGCTTCTGCCGCCTCTCGGTGCCCGACCCCACCGGTATGGTGGGGGGGCGCTGGGTCCACCAGAGCTGGGAGGAGGAGCCCGAGTGGCGCCCCGACCACAACGGGGAGGTGCGAAACCGGGACTTCTTCGGCGGAAGCCTCTCGGGGGTAATGGAGAAACTGCCCTACCTCCGGGAGCTGGGGGTGGACACCCTCTACTTCTGCCCCATCTTTGAGGCCGCCGAGAACCACCGCTACGGCACCGGGGATTATAGCCGCATCGACCCCATGCTGGGTACCAACAAGGACTTTTCCGCCCTGTGCCGCAAGGCCCATGAGATGGGCATGCGTATTTTGCTGGACGGGGTGTTCAACCATACCGGCTTCGTGAGCCGATACTTCAACGGCGACGGCTCCTACGGCGACGGCGGCGCCGCCCGGAGCAGGGAGAGCCCCTACTACCCCTGGTTCTCCTTCTCCCACTGGCCTGACAAATACGAGAGCTGGTGGGGCATCTACTCTCTGCCCGCCGTGCGGGAGAGCGAGGAGAGCTACATCAAATTCATCATCGAGGACCAGGAGAGCGTGGTGCGCTCCTGGCTGCGCGCCGGGGCGGACGGCTGGCGGCTGGACGTGGCCGATGAGCTGCCCGACTCCTTCATCGCGCGGCTCCACGCCGCTGTGCGGCGGGAGAAGCCCTCGGCGGTGGTCATCGGCGAGGTGTGGGAGGACGGCTCCAACAAGATCGCCTACGATGCCCGCCGCGCCCATATCTGGGGCCGCCACCTGGACGGCCTGATGAACTACCCCTTTCGCAATGCGATTCTCGCCTATCTGCTGGGGGGAAGGGCAGAGGATTTCCGGGAGGCCATGGAGACAATCCGAGAGAACTACCCGCCCTTCGCCTTTTACTCGGCCATGAACTCCCTGGGCACCCACGATACCCCCCGTATCCTCACCCTTCTGGGGGTAGGCAGTGAGAAGCGGGAGCAGTCCAAGCAGTGGCGCGCGGACTACCGCATGACGGAGGAAGAGCGGCAGCGGGGCCTTGCACGGCTGCGGCTGGGCGCTCTGATGCTCTATGCCTTTCCCGGCTCCCCCACGGTCTACTATGGGGATGAAGCGGGCGCTGAGGGCTTTGAGGACCCCTTCAACCGCCGTCCCTTCCCCTGGGGACGGGAGGACCGGGATCTTGCCGGATGGTTTTCCCTGCTGGGCCGCGCCCGGCATGAGCTTACCCCCCTGCGCCGGGGGGACATCGTATACGAGGTGGCCCGGGGGAGCGTGCTGGCCTTCAACCGCACGCTGGACGGCGAGCGGGTGCTGTGCGCCGTCAACGCCGGGCAGGAGAGGGCCGTTCTCACCCTGCCCTGGCGGGGGAGCGCCCGGGACTTCCTGACAGGCCAGAGCTTTCCCGTGTGGGAAGGGGAGCTGAAGCTGGAGCTGGGGCCCATGGACTGCGCCCTGGTAACGGCTGGGCCGGAATGAGAGAAAACCAAGGTTTGAATATAAAAAGGAGGATGAAAGATGAAAATCGTAGTGGGCAGCGACCACGGCGGGTTTGACCTGAAGGAGGAGCTGCGCCGCCGCCTCACCGAGGAGGGCCATGAGGTCACTGACGTGGGTTGCCACGGCGAGCGGGTGGACTACCCTGATATCGCCCGGGACCTCTGCGCCGTGGTCAACGGCGGCGGGGTGGACTTCGGAATACTCTGCTGCGGCACCGGCATCGGCATCGGCATCGCCGCCAACAAGATCCACGGTATCCGGGCGGCCCTGTGCACCGACTGCTACAGCGCCCGCATGGCCAAGGAGCACAACAACGCCAACGTCATCACCTTCGGCGGCCGCACCGCCGGGGTGGAGCACGTCTGGGAGATGGTGAAGGCCTACATGGCCGCCGAGCACCTGGGCGGCACCCACGCGGTGCGCGTGGAAAAGATCCACGCCCTGGAGCGGTAAAACAGAAGAGGAGTGAAGAAAATGGACGCAAAAGAACTCAAACAGCTGCGTCAGCATGCCTGCCAGCTGCGGATGGACGCGCTGGAGGAGGTATTCTCCGCCCAGTCGGGACATCCCGGCGGCGCGCTGAGCAGCGCCGAGATCCTGACCTGGCTCTACTGGAAGCAGCTGCGCATCGACCCCGCGCAGCCGAGGAAGGCGGATCGGGACCGCTTTGTCCTCAGTAAGGGTCACAGCAGCCCCGGCCTCTACGCCGCTCTGGCCCGCCGGGGGTATTTCTCCCCCGACCTGCTGCCCACCTTCCGTGCCAGCGGCTCCATCCTCCAGGGTCACCCTGATATGAAGAAGTGCCCCGGGGTGGACATGACCACCGGTAGCCTGGGCCAGGGGGTGAGCGCCGCCTGCGGTATGGCCCTGGCCTCCAAGCTGGACGGGGCTTCCTGGCGGGTCTACACCCTGCTGGGCGACGGCGAGATCGAGGAGGGCCAGGTCTGGGAGGCCGCCATGTTCGCCGCCCACAACAAGCTGGATAACCTGTGCTGGATCGTGGATTGCAACGGCCTTCAGATCGACGGCACCGTGGAGGACGTGGCCGGCCCCGGCCCTCTGGACCAGAAGTTCGCCGCCTTCGGCTTCGCCGTCTACACCGTGGACGGCCATGACTTCGAGGCTCTGGAAAAGGCCTTCGCCGCTGCGGAGCAGGAGAAGGGCCGTCCCACCGTCATCCTGGCCAAGACGATCAAGGGCAAGGGCGTGAGCTTTATGGAGAATCAGGTGGGCTGGCACGGCAGTGCCCCCAATGCCGAGCAGTACGCGCAGGCAAAGCAGGAGCTGGAGGCCGAGATGGCCCGTCTGGAGGTGGAGTGAGCATGGAAGCGATCAAGAAAGCGACCCGGGAGAGCTTTGGCCTAGCCCTGAAGGAACTCAGCGCCACCCATCCCGAGCTGGTGGTGCTGGATGCCGATCTGGCAAAGGCCACCCGTACCGACCTGTTCAAGGCCGCCTGCCCCGAGCGGTTTTTCGACTGCGGCATCGCCGAGAGCAATATGATCGGCGTGGCGGCGGGCCTGGCCGCGGTGGGCAAGACCCCGGTGGCGGCCACCTTTGCCATGTTCTGCGCCGGCCGGGCCTATGAGCAGATCCGCAACAGCGTGGGCTATCCCCACCTGAACGTGAAGATCGTGGGTACCCACGCCGGGGTGAGCGTGGGCGAGGACGGAGCTACCCACCAGTGCCTGGAGGACCTGGCTCTCATGCGGGCCATCCCCGGTATGACGGTGATCTGCCCCGCCGACCACTTCACCGCTCAGCTGGCCGCCGCGGCTGTGCTGGACTACCAGGGCCCCGTCTACATCCGCCTGGCCCGTCTGGCCACCGACAGCGTCTACCATGACCGGCCTGACGTGAAGTTCGAGATCGGCAAGGGCATCACCCTCCGCCAGGGCGGCGATGTGACCCTCATTGCCACCGGTATGGAGGTGGGAGAGGCCCTTCAGGCCGCCCAGCTGCTGGAGCAGGAGGGTATCCAGGCCACCGTCATTGATATGCACACCATCAAGCCTCTGGATGAGGAGCTGGTGATCTCCGCCGCCTCTAAGACCGGCGCGGTGGTCACCGCCGAGGAACACAGCTGCATCGGCGGCCTGGGAGACGCGGTGGGCGCCGCTCTGCTCCGCAGCGGCTGCCGGGCCGTGCTGGAGAAGGTGGCGGTCCACGACACCTTTGGCCACTCCGGCAAGGGCGCTGAGCTGCTCGGTGAGTTCGGCCTCAAGGCCGGCGACATCGCCGCTGCCGCCAAGCGCGCCATCGCCCGCAAGTAAGCCCTTTCACTTCCCCAAAACGGACAGGCCCCCCGCCGGTATTTTGTCGGCGGGGGGCCTTGCTGTACCTTGTAAGGAGGTCAGCGGCGCTTTATGTTGTCCGAGATATCGGCCAGGGTCTTGCTGGCCTCCATGTCATAGGCCTGGCTCAGGGCGATGTCCCCCAGGGTGATGATGCCCACCACCTTGCCCTCCTCGGTCACCGGCAGGCGGCGCACCTGGGCTGAGGCCATCATGCGGCTCGCCTCCCGCACGTCGTCCTCCGGGTAGACACAGGCGCAGCCCCTGCTCATAATGTCCCGGACCTTTACCTTCCCCGGGTCTTCCTCCGCCGCCACACAGCGGGTAACGATGTCCCGGTCGGTGAGGATGCCCCTGAGGTCGCCCCCCTCTCCGCACACCGGCAGGGAGCCCACGTTGTACCGCTTCAGGAGACGGGCGGCCAGGGCGGCCGACTCGTCGGGGGCCACCGAGATGATGTTGGGGCTCATAAGATCGCGTACTTGCATGAAAAGACCGCCTTTCCGGATGGTTTTCTCCATTCTGCCCGGAAAAGACGGTCTTTATTCCTCTTTGAGCTCCAGATTGCGCCGCAGGGGCCCAGGACCCCGCCAGGTGAAGGCCCTTCCGGCGTACCGTTCCTGGAAGGTGCGGTTGGTGAGGCCCTCCAGGTCCTCCCACTTCAGGGAGGTCACCAGGTCCTCCCGGAACTCGGTAAGGGGCGTGAGGGCGGGGTGGGCGTTGTAGGGGCAGCAGCGCTGGCACAGGTCACAGCCCCAGATCAGGGAATGGGCCCGGAGGGCACTTGCCTCCTCCGCGGTTACCTCCCCCTTGCGCTGGGTGAGGTCAGAGAGACAGCGCCTCTCCTCCACGCCCCCTTCCCCCAGGGCGGCGGTGGGACAGACGGCAAGACACCTGCCGCAGCCGCAGCAGCCGGGGGCCTCCTCCGTCTCCGGCACGTCAAAGGGGCAGTCGGTGAGAACGGTGCCCAGGAAGACGTAGCTGCCATACGGGGGCAGGATGAGCAGACCATTTTTTCCCCGCAGGCCCATTCCCGCACGCCAGGCCGCCTCCCGCTCCGGCAGGGGGGAGCTGTCCGCACCGGGAAGAAACAAATACTCCGGGTATTCTTCTGATAAAAAATCGCAGATAGGAGTCAGTTTTCGCCGCAAAACCAGGTGGTAGTCCTCTCCCCGGGCGTAGAGGGAGAGGTTGCCCGGGGCGTCGGCGGCGAAGTAGGGGAAGGCGGCGATGAGGACAGTCCGAGGGTGAGGGCACAGGACCGCCGCCTTTTCCCGGGCAATGGGGGACATGACCGGCGCCAGGGCGGTGTAGTCCACGGCCCCCCAGGCGGCGGCTCCGGCGGCGGCGAAAAGACCATCCAGGGCCTGCGGCAGGGGCTTCATGCTTCCTCCCGACCGTCTATCTCGGCCAGGGCGCGCTGAGAGAGCAGCGCGTCGGGTACGCAGGGCTCGCTGCCCCCTTTCCGCTTCTGGAAGTGCTCGGCCCCCTTGCCTGCCAGTACCACCACGGCGGGGACATGGGCCTCCAGCACGGCAGTGCGCACTGCCTCCTCCCGGTCGGGAATGACGGTGTACGTCCCGCCCAGGGTGGCGATGTAGCCGCCGATTTGGGCGCAAATATCGGCCACTTCCTCCCCGGCGGGGTCGTCCTCGGTGAGGAGGATGCGGTGGGCCCAGCGGGCGGCGGCGGCGGCCATGCTCTCCCGGCGGTCCAGAGCCTTGCCGCCGGGGCAGCCGAAGACCACCGTCAGCTCCCGGTCAGGGTAATCCTGCCGCAGGGAGGAGAGCAGGGCCTCCAAGCTCATACCGTTGTGAGCGTAGTCCACCACCACGGTGAGGGGGAGACGGGCGCTGTGGTAGGTTTCCATCCGCCCGGGCACCCGCACCTGGGCCAGGCCCTGGGTCACGGCGTCGCCGTCCACCCCCAGGATCTCCGCCGCGGCGGCGGCGGCCAGGGCGTTTTCCACGTTGAACCACCCGGACATGGGCAGGGATACCTCTGTGGTGAAGCGAGGGGTGTGGAGGGTGAAGCGGGCCTCGTCCTCCTCTAGGGTGAGGCCGTCGGCATAGACCTGGGCGGAAGGGTCCCGGAGGGAGAAGGTGACCACCCGATTTCCGGCGGCCCGGGCGGCGGAAAGCACCCGGTGGGCGTGGTCGCAGTCCAGGTTGACCACGGCGGCGGCGCACTGGGAGAAAAGACGCAGCTTGGAGGAGAAGTAGTCCTCGAAATCCGGGTGCTCCACGGGGCTGATGTGGTCCTCTCCGATGTTGAGGAAGACCCCCACAGCAAACTCCACCCCCAGGGTGCGGTGGTATTTGAGGGCCTGGCTGGATACCTCCATGGTCACGAAGCCGGACTGAGCGGCGTGGGCGAGATGGCGCTGCAGGTCCAGGGGCTCAGGGGTGGTGAGGGTGGCCTCCCGCCGCTCCACGCCGTCGTCCACCATGAGGGAGGAGAGCAGAGCGGTGGGGCCCAGCCCCCGGCTCTCCTGCCAGCGGTCCAGGATGGCCTTGAGGAAGAAGGCGGTGGTGGTCTTGCCCTTGGTGCCCGTGATACCGATGACGTCCACCTTCCCCGAGGGGTGGTTCCAGAAAAGGTCGGCGAGCAGGGCCATGGCGGCGCGAATGTCGGTAACGGCGATGCAAGGGGCGCTGACACCGGGGTAGGGCCGCTCGCTTACATAGGCAGCCGCCCCCAGCTTCACCGCCGCGAGGAGGTACTCCTCCCGGAAGGCCGCCCCCTTGCAGATAAAGAGGGCGCCGGGTACCACCACCCGGGAGTCGCAGGAGACCAGGGGAACGGTGCGGGCAAAGTCGGCCTTCAGGGGCTGCGTATCGGCCAGCAGGCCGTTTTTGAGCAGCAGCTGGTAATACTCGCCCAGGGTGTGGACGGAGTTGCGGGAAAGGGACATGGATCGTTCACCTCCAGAGAGGGTTTTGTGGTGGGGTGCTTACACGGTGCGTAGGGCGCGGCCGCAGGAGAGGATGGACTCCCGGGCCAGCACGTCCATGGCGTCCACATAGAACGCCGGCAGACCGTGGTAGCTGCGGTAGACGGACAGCTCCGTGCAGGCCAGCACCGCTCCGTCACATCCCTTTTCCCGCAGGGCGCGGTCAATGAGGGCGAACTTTTCCCTGGAGCCGGTCTCTCCCTTTTTGATCTCGTCGTAGATGATGCTCATGACCAGCTTCTGGGTCTTCTCGTCGGGGGAGACGGCCTGGAGACCCTGCTTTTCGCATTCGCGCTGGTAGACGCCGGTGCGGATGGTGCCGTCGGTGGCCAGAATGCCCACCCGCCGGGGCTGATCGGGCCGGGAGGAGAGCATGGCCACCGTTCGGCGCACCATGTGCACGATGGGGACAGCGAGCTCGCTCTGAAGGCGGTCGGCGAAGTAGTGGGAGGTGTTGCAGGGAATGGCCAGGGCGGTACAGCCGCAGCTCTCCAGGAGTTTGGCCCCGGAGAGCAGCCGCTGGTAGCAGCCCTCCTCGTCGCCCCCCAGGATGGCGGCGGTGCGGTCGGGGATGGCGGTGTCGCTCCAGATGAGGGTGGGGATATGCTCCTGGTCACAGGACGCGTCCGTCATGTCCAGAATGCGCTGGTAAAAGACCTGGGTGGCCTGGGGGCCCATGCCGCCCAGGATGCCCAGCCGGGATTCCTTCATATCGTTTCCTCCAGATGCTCTGCGGCGAGGGCCCGGGGGTCCCCCCGGCCCCTCGCCGCAGCGTGGTCATTGGTTTTTCGGCATGGTCAGGCGGAAGCCCTTGATGAACCGCAGCTGGCCCCAGAGGATGTGCAGGCGGTGCATCAGGTTTTTATCTTCCTTGTAAAGCAGGGGATTGACCCAGGCCCCGGCCTTGCGCAGCGCCTTGACCTGGGGGAGATAGCGGGGGTTGACGTGCTCGGTGATGACCTTCATGGGCACCACCTGCCACAGGTGCTGGTTCTTGGTCACGATGAGCTCCTGGGGCTTGTGGTAGATCAGGTCCTCCACCAGGAATTTGGCCAGGTTATAGCCCGCGCCGGTGACGTAGTAGTTGCTGCGGCCCTGGCGGCAGTTGATCTCAAAGACCTTGAACTTGCCGTCCCGCTGGTCGAATTTCACGTCGAAGTTGGAAAAGCCGGTGTAGCCTATGTCCTCCAGGAAAAGGCGCAGCTTCTCGCACAGTTCAGGCTCGTGCTCGGTGATGATGACCGAGTGGTTGCCGATGCCCAGCCGGGAGTGCTCCTCCAGCAGCACATGGCCCAGGCACATGAGGCGCACCTTGCCATCTTGGTCCGAGTAGTTGGTCACCACCCGCATGAAGGAGTCGTCCCCGGGGATGTAGTCCTGGATGATGATCTCATCGGCGTAGCCGCTTGCGTAGATCTCATCCAGGGCCTTGTCTACCTCCTCGCGGGTATGGAGAATGTAGGCCTTCTTCTGCCCGGGAAAGGGATGGTCCCAGTAAGTGTAGCTCTCGGCGGGCTTGAGGGCGAAGGGCCCGGCAAAGGGAAGGGTGAAGTCGTGCCCCAACTCCCGGCGGTGGACGAAGGTGGCCGGGTGGTCGATCCCGTACTTGTCGCACAGCTCGTAGAACCGGGCCTTGTGGATGAGAGTGGTCATCAGCTCCAGGGAGATGTAGGGGGCGATGACGTTTTCCGGATAGCGGCCGATGTTGGCAGCAATGGCGGTGAGATAGTCGTCCCCGCAGCCCAGGACGATGACCCGCTTGTGGGGGAACTCGGAGGCCACGGCGGAGACGTTTTTGAGTACCATCTCGGCCTGGGAGTTGTTCTCGCTGATACGGTAGTCGATGATGTCGCTGCCGTAGCAGGGGCCCGAGGGGTAGCGGCCAAAGGCGATGGTCTTGATGCCGTAGGCCTCATGGAAGGCCCGGGCCATGCTGTAAACGTTGATGTCGGCCCCCAGCAGCACGGGGACGAAGGGCATATCGGACATAGATAAGGCTTCCTTTCGGCGGTAAAATGGGGCAGGCCCTTACAGGGCGGCGTTCTCCAGGGACACGGTGTACCAGCGCTTGGCCGCGCCGGGTGAGGGCAGGGGGGTCACACGGGCGTGGGGATAGCGCACGCGCAGGTACTCCCGCTCCTCCTCGCTCAGCCGCAGCTCCCGGCGGAGGATCTCTCCGCCGGCAAAGACCTGGGAGAAGAGGGCTTCCAGGGCCGGATCTCTCTCTATTGTAGTCATGCTCCACACTCCTTAGACACGGGATTTGCCCGGCTCAGCCGTTGGCCCGCTTGACCTGGTAGACACCCGAGATCTGGCTCAGGCGGTTGATGACGGAGGTGAGCTCCTCCCGGTCCTTGACCTGGAGGCCCACCGAGACCACGGCGTAGCTGTCGGGCATGCTCTTGGCGGAGAAGGAGTCCACCTTCACCTTGGCCGCCGACAGCGCCATGGTCACGTCCATGGCCAGGCCGTCCCGGTCTTTGGCGGAGAGCTCCAGGGAGGTCTTGTAGGCCGCCTGCTCCCCGGCCACCCAGCTCACCGACACCCAGCGGCCCGGCTCCTCCTTGCGCTTGGCGGGCGTGGCGTTGGGGCAGTCGGAGCGGTGGACCGACACGCCGAAGCCCCGGGTGATGAACCCGATCACCGGATCTCCGGGCACGGGAGTGCAGCACCGGGCGAACTTCACCAGGCAGTTGTCCAGTCCCTCTACGATGATGCCCGACTCGGAGTGACGGGGAGGTTCTTTCTCGGCCAGCTGGCTGGGAGTGGCAAAGCTGTCCCGGATGGCCTCGGCGGCCTCCCGCTCGGCCTGGAGCCGTCCCAGCCGGGTCATCTCCTCCTTGATACGGTTGACCGACTTCTGGGCGGTCATGCCGCCGTAGCCGATGGCGGCGTACAGCTCGTCCAGGGTGCCGAAGTGGATCTTGCGCAGCAGGAAGGGGAGCACGTCCTCATCGGTGATCTGGGCGAGGGTAAGACCTGCGCGCTTGAGCTCAGATTCAAAGGAGGCGCGACCGGTGGCGATGTTCTCCTCCCGGCGCTCCTTCTTGAACCACTGGCGGATCTTGTTGCGGGCCTCGTTGGACTTGCACAGCTTCATCCAGTCGCGGCTGGGACCGTGGGCCGACTTGGAGGTGATGACCTCCACGATGTCGCCGTTTTTTAGAGGCGTGTCAAAGGGCACCATGCGGCCGTTGACCTTGGCCCCCGTCATGTGGTTGCCCACGGCGGAGTGGATGTTGTAGGCGAAGTCGATGGGGGTGGCCCCGGCGGGCAGGTTGATCACGTCCCCCCGGGGGGTGAAGACGAAGACCTCGTCGGCGAACATATCCACTTTCAGAGTGTGGACGAACTCCTCGGCGTCGGAGTCCTGCTGGTTTTCCAGCAGCCGGCGGACCCACTCGAAGGCCTCCTCGGTGCCCAGCTTGGTGTTCCCGAGGCCCTGCTTGTACTTCCAGTGGGCGGCGATGCCGTACTCGGCGGTGTTGTGCATCTCCTGGGTGCGGATCTGCACCTCGAAGGGGATGCCCTCCCGGCCAATGACCGTGGTGTGCAGGGACTGGTAGCCGTTGGGCTTGGGCGTGCCGATGTAGTCCTTGAACCGGCCCAGGATGGGCTTGAACAGGTCGTGGATACAGCCCAGGACGTTGTAGCACTCGGAGATGTCACCCACGATGACACGGAAGGCGTACAGGTCGAAGATCTCGTCCAGGGTCTTGTTCTGGGTGTACATCTTGCGGTAGATGGAGTAGATATGCTTGACCCGGCCGTAGACGGTGCAGGGGATATGCTCCTCGGCCAGGCGGTCGGTGATGCGCTTTTGGATGGAGGCCATGAACTCCTCGTGGGTGCTGCTGCGCTCAGAGAGCTCTTCGGCGATCTCTCGGTAGCCCACCGGGTCCAGGTATTTGAGGGAGGTGTCCTCCAATTCCCACTTAATGCGCTGCATGCCCAGCCGATGGGCGATGGGGGCGTAGATCTCCATGGTCTCCAGGGCCTTCTCCCGCTGCTTGCGGGGAGACTGGTACTCCATGGTGCGCATGTTGTGCAGCCGGTCGCAGATCTTGATGAGGATCACCCGGATGTCCTTGGCCATGGCCATGAGCATCTTGCGCAGGTTCTCCATCTGCTCCTCTTCCTTGGTGGTGTACTGCACCCGGGTCAGCTTAGTGACACCCTCCACCAGGTCGGCCACCGCGCTGCCGAAGAGCTTGGCGATCTCCTCGTGGGTGGCGCCGGTGTCCTCGATGCAGTCGTGAAGCAGAGCGGCGATGATGGAGTCGGTGTCCAGCCCCAGGTCGGCCACGATCTCCGCCACCGCCAGGGGATGGGTGATATAGGCCGAGCCGTCCTTGCGCAGCTGGCCGCCGTGGGCCTTATCGGCGTAGGTGAAGGCGGCGAAGAGCCGCTCCCGGTCCAGGGCGGGATTATACGCGGCGATCTTCTGCTCCAGGGCCTGATAGCGTTCCAGAATGGGGTCCATGTCCTCACCTCCGAAAAGTGGGGGCCGTTTTCACGGCCCCAGTAGTTTGTGCAGCCGCTGGAGGATGTATGACTCCTCCAACTTGACCTTGTCCTGCCGGGGCAGCAGGGAGATGCGCAGGTGGTCGCAGCTCCGCTCCACCTGGATGAGGCCTCGCTCGTCAAAGACCTCCAGGCACACCATGGTGCGCATGAAGGACTCCCGCACTCCACCGGCGCGGGCCACGTTCCGGCTCAGATGCCGGACGGTCTCCTCCAGACGCTGCTCCTCACCCCGGTCTCGGAGATAGCGCCACAGGGCGGCGAACTCGTCCCGGCTGGGGATGAGGGCGGCGGCCTCCTGGGGGGTGAGAACGTCGCCGGAGCGGAATTTTTCATAGAGGGCCCGCTCGCTCTGGGCCCGGGTCAGGGCGGGGCGCAGGGCGATGAGCTGCAGCTGCACGCTGCGCCAGCCCCGGTATTCGTTGATCTGGGGATAGAAGGCCAGGTCGGCCCGGTCCCCGGGAGAGAGGCCGGTGTCGGCGGCGGTGGTGGAGAAGAAGATGGCATCGAAGCTCTCGCCCCGGAAGGAGACCTTCAGCTTCAGGTGCTTTCCGCCTCCCACCTCGCTCATGGACAGGATGGTACACCCGCACAGGGAGAGCACCGGCCGGGGATTGCCCGCGCCGCAGGGCTCCAGAATGGACAGGGACTCCACGTTCTCCAGGGAGAGCAGAGCGGGGTCGTCCACCTGGGCATCGATGTCCAGGCAGGCAGTCATGGGCGAGCCGCCGGTGGCCAGGGCCACCAGCTCCTCCATCCGTGCCCGGAAGGGGGCCACATTCTCCTCCCGGATGGTGAACCCGGCGGCCAGAGCGTGGCCGCCGAAGCCCTCCAGCAGGTCCTGGCAGCTCTCCAGGGCGGCGAAGAGGTTGAAGCCGGCGAAGGACCGGCACGAGCCCTTGCCCTTGCCGTCCTGAAGGCAGATCATGAAAGTGGGGCAGGAGTACTTCTCAGAGAGACGGGAGGCCACGATGCCCACCACCCCCTGGTGCCAGTGCTCCCCGGAGAGGACCAGTACGGTGCGTTTTTCAGGGGGGATGGTCTCGGCCAGGGAGATACACTCGGCAAAGATCTCCCCCTCAATGGCCTGCCGCTCCCGGTTGAGCTCGCACAGCTCCCGGGAGAGGGTTTCGGCCCGCTCGCCGTTCTCTGTAAGCAGCAGCTCTCCGGCCAGGCTGGCCCGGCCCATGCGGCCCGAGGCGTTGATGCGGGGGGCCAGGGTGTAGCCCAGGGAGACCGACGTGAGGGGGCGGCCGGTGAGGCCCGCCTCCCGCAGCAGGGCCCGGAAACCGGGCCGGGGATCGGTGCGCAGGGCGCGAAGGCCCAGGGACACGATGGCGCGGTTTTCCCCGGACATGCGCATCACGTCGGCCACGGTGCCCACGGCGGCCAGGTCGCAGTAGCGAGAGAGCAGGGTCTCCCGCTCCTCTGGAGCGCCCAGGGCCAGCACCAGTTTGAGGGCAACGCCCACTCCCGCCAGGTGCTTGAAGGGATAGGGACAGTCGCTCCGGTGGGGGTCTACCACTGCCGCGGCGGCGGGGAGAATATCCTTGCACTCGTGGTGGTCGGTGATGACCACGTCCACCCCCAGGGAGCGGGCCCAGGCCGTTTCCTCCACGGCAGTAATGCCGCAGTCCACGGTGATGATGAGGGTGACCCCCTGGCCTCGCAGGGCGCTCACCGCTTCGGTGTTGAGGCCGTAGCCCTCCTCCAGCCGGTCGGGGATATAGGGGATGACGCTGGCGCCCTGGGAGCGCAGGTAGTCGGTGAGCAGGGCCGTGGCGGTGATGCCGTCCACGTCGTAATCGCCGTAGACGGCAATGGTCTCGCCCCGGTCCAGGGCGGCGCGGATGCGTGCGGCGGCGGCATCCATGTCCTTGAGCAGGAAGGGGTCAGAGAGGGAGGAGGGGCCGCAGGAGAGAAAGGCACGGGCTTTCTCGGGGGTATCCAGTCCCCGGGCGGAGAGCACCAGGGCGGGAAGGGGAGGGATGCCTGCGGCCTCCAGAGCGGCTGGGGCCCCGGGCATACAGGGACGGCAGGTCCAGTTTTGCTCTTTCAACCTCCCACCCCCAGTTAGACATAAAATTACTCTTTATTATATCAAATCCCCAAATGGCTTACAAGATGGGATTTTGACCCCCAAGGGGGGAAAAAGAACACCGGCGCCGGCCCCACAGGGCCGGCGCCGGGGATAAACGGTCATGGGATCAGATCACTGGGTGCTGCCGCCGTCCTGGGGCGGCTGATCCCCAGCTGAGGGGGGATCGGCAGGAGGAGTGCACAGGGTCTCGGGCAGCGGGATGACACTCTCGCCGGTGCCGGACGTTTCCCCGGCGGCGGGAGCGGGCTTTTCCTCCGGGGTGCTCAGATAGTCCTCCGCGGTGGCGGGGTCCCGGCCCTCCAGAATGGCCACCATCTCCGCGCCGGTGATGGTCTCCTTCTCCAGCAGGTATGCCACTACCTTGTCCATGTCCTCCCGGTTCTCCCGGATGACCGCCACGGCGGCCTTGTAGCACTGGTCCAGGATCTCCTTGACGGCCTGGTCCATCCGGGCGGCGGTGTCCTGGGCGCAGTCCATGCCGTAGCCGCCGTCCAGGTACTGGTTGCGGCGGGAGGCCAGGGCCATCATGCCGAACTGGTCGCTCATGCCGTAGAGCACCACCATGCTCCGGGCCACGCTGGTGGCGTCCTGGATGTCCTGAGCCGCGCCGTTGGTCATGGTGTTGAGCACCACTTCCTCGGCGGCCCGGCCGCCCATGGACACCATGATCTTGGCCAGCAGCTCGTCCTTGGTGCGCAGGTCGGTCTTGTCCTCCTCGGGCATCAGCAGGGTATAGCCCAGAGAACCCTGGGTATGGGGGACAATGGTGATCTTCTGTACCGGCTCGGTGTTCTTCT
>DVLB01000102.1 GCA_018715695.1 Candidatus Galloscillospira stercoripullorum | reverse complement strand
CTGCCCTCGATGCTGTCAGCGGCGTTGACGCCGCCGGCGGCGGTGATGAGGGAGGCCTGGTACATCACGGCGGGAGCGGTGGTGAGGTAGCTGCTGGTGCCGCCCATGTAGACCACGGGCTTATCCTCTTCGGACAGGCCGGCGGTGCGCTCGGCCACCTTGTCCAGAAGGTCGGTATAGTAGGTGGAGAGGGCCTGGGCCTGCGAAACGGTGTTGGTGGCCTCGCCGATGAGGGCGAACATCTCCAGGATCTGCTCATGGCTCTCGGGCATCACCAGCAGGGCGGGAATGTCCAGCTCCTCCAGAGCCTGGGCGGTCTCCTGCTGGCTCATGGGCAGGATGACCAGGTCGGGCTCGGTGGCCAGGCAGGTCTCCAGGTCGAAGGCCTTGGCGGTGCCCACGTTGGGCAGCTCAATGAGCTGGGGGGCGGCCAGGGAGTAGATGGGCCGCTCCGCGGCCTTGGCCTCAATGCCCACAAAGCGCTCGGTGAGCCCCAGGGCGATGCAGGCCGAGGAGGAGATGTAGTAGCCGCTGACGATGCGCTCAGGCTCGGCGGCGATGGTGACCTCCTGGCCGGCCATGTCGGTGACGGTCACGGGATAGACGGTCTCCGACGACGCCGGCTCAGTGGGGGTAGCCGTGGGCTCCGGGGTCTCAGTGACCTGGACGGTGGGCGTGGGGGTGGGGTCGGCGGCGGCGGGGGCGCAGGCCGCCAGAGACAGGGCCAGCACGCCGGCGAGCAGGATGGCAAGGGTCTTTCTCAATTTCTTTCGCTCCTTTTTGCTTTTCCGATATTTTAGCACAGTTTTTCCCTGTGTCAACGGTATTTTACACCCCGGTCAGGTCGAAGGGGGGGATGAATCCCTCGGTGGCCGAGAGCAGCTCCTGGGTATAGCCGTCCAGTTCCAGGGCGGCCAGGTACTCCTCCGCCGCGCGCTTCTCTGAGGGGCGCAGGGGCCGGTCCAGGCCGGGCAGCTCCCTGGCCCGCCCCCAGGGCACATACTGGCTCATCAGGGAGAAAAGCACCGTATGGGGCGGGAAGGTGTCGGCCACCCAGTCCATCACCGCCTTGGCCTCGTCCAGATGTCCGGGCAGGATCAGGTGGCGGATCATCACCCCACGCTCCAATAGCCCCTCCCCGTCCAGGCGGTAGGGGCCCGTCTGGCGCACCATCTCCTGGATGGCGGCGGTGGCGAAGCGGGGGTAGTCGGGGGCCAGGGAGCACCGCTCGGCGGTCTCGCTGCGGAGGTATTTGAGGTCGGGCAGGTAGACCTGCACCTTCCCCTCCAGCGCCCGCAGGGTCTCCACCCGGTCGTAGCCCCCGCTGTTCCACACCACCGGCACAGCCAGGGGCTCCTTCAGTGCCTCCGCAGCGGCGTGGGAGAAGTGGGTGGGGTTCACAAGATTGATGTTGTGGGCCCCCTGCTCCACCAGTTCCTCAAAGATCTCCCGCAGCCGCGCCACGGTGACCGTCTTGCCAAATTTCTTATGGCTGATGGCCTCGTTCTGGCAGAAGACGCACCCCAGGGCGCAGCCCGAGAAGAACACGGTGCCCGAGCCCCTTGTCCCCGAGATGGGCGGCTCCTCCCAGAAGTGGAGGGCGGCCCGAGCCACCACGGGAAGGGCGGGCATGGCGCACACGCCGCCCCCCTTCTCATCGGTGCGCTCTGCCCGGCACCGGCGGGGGCACAGCTCACAGATCATCTGCTTCCTCCTCTCTTTGGGAAGCGGCCAGTCTCTCTTCCACCAGGGCCTCAAAGGGCCGGAAGGCGCTGGGCACGGCGTACGCTCTCCCCAGCTCCTCCCGGTCGGCCCACACCCAGCCCTGGGGCAGGGCGGATGAGGCGGCGCGCACCACCCGGCCGGTCATGCGCCACTCGATATGGGTGAAGATATGCTTTCCCTCCCCGCCCCACTCCAGAGACGCCGGCGCAATGCCCCACGCCTCCAGGGCGCCGCTCTCACCGGCGAGGGCATTGGGATACTCCCACAGTCCGGAGAGAAGGCCCTTGTCCGGCCTGCGCCGCAGGGCCACGCGGCCAGCGCGGAAGATGAGGTACACCGTCCGTTCCTCCACCCGCCGCGCCGTCTTGGGGGGCTTGACGGGGAGGGTGTCGATGCGCCCCTGGGCCAGGGCAGCGCAGAAAGGGGCCGCCGGGCATTTCCCGCACAGCGGCGCGCCGTTGGGCAGGCACACCATGGCCCCCAGCTCCATCATAGCCTGGTTGAAGGCTCCGGGCGCGGCGGTGGGGATGATCTCCCGGAGGGCCGCCGCCATCCGCTTCTTCGTGGCGGGGAGAGTGATGTCCCCCTGGTCGGCGGCGATGCGGGAGACCACCCGGAGCACGTTGCCATCCACCGCCGGAACGGGGAGGCCGAAGGCGATGGAGGCGATGGCCCCCGCGGTGTACTCCCCGATACCGGGGAGGGCGCGCAGGGCCTCATAGTCGGCGGGAAGGGCCCCGCCGTGGCGCTCCATCACCAGCACGGCGGCCTTTTTCAGGTTTCGGGCCCGGCTGTAATACCCCAGGCCCTGCCAGAGCTTCATGAGCACGTCGTCCTCCACCGCCGCCAGGGCGGCCACATCGGGCAGGGCGGCCATGAAGCGCGCGTAGTAGTCCAGCACCGCGGCCACCCGGGTCTGCTGGAGCATGATCTCGCTGACCCAGACGTGGTAGGGGGTGGGGTCGCTGCGCCAGGGCAGCACCCGGGCGTTCTCCTGGTACCAGGAGAGCAGGGGGATGGGCAGCTGTTCCAGAGGGGATGAGCTCATTGCGCCAGCAGCTCCTCCAAAAGCTCCGCCGCGTCGCAGATCATCCGGTCGCAGTGGCTCTTGCGCTCCTCCCCCTTCTCCTTGGCCATGCCCAGCAGAGAGGCGCAGTCCAGCGCCTGGTTCTTCTCCCGGAAGCGGCGGGTGAGCTCGGTGGCGGCGGCACTGCCGTGGCCTGCCATACCCAGCACCATCAGCGCCCCGGTCACCGCGCCGCAGGTGGAGCCGTGGCGCATGCCGCTGCCAAAGTGCGCACCCAGGCGCATGGCCTCCTCCTCGGTCAGGCCGCACTCGTCCCGGAAAGCCATCAGCACCGCCTGACAGCAGTTGCAGTGGGCCTGCGGATCGGTGCGCAGGGCCAGGACACACACTCTCTTATTCATGTTCACACACTTCCTTTTCAAAGATCAGGTCGATCTTCACGATCTCCCCGCCGCTGATATGGGTGGGGACCCACCCGGCATACCGCCAGCCCTCCTGGGCGCAGCGGTCGATGATCTCCTGGTGCTCCCGGAATTTGGTGGCCGAGATGCCCTCCCCTGTCACGCTTACATAGCGATACTGATACATACTCTTTCTCCTTTCAATTAAAGCTGTCGCCTCTGCTGGAGAAAAGGCTCTTCACCCGGGAGAGCAGCGCCGCGTGCTCCGGCCTTCTCAGGCCGGGGTCGGACGCGAGCAGCTCCTCCGCCGCTTTCTGGGCCTCCTTGAGCACCTGCATGTCCCCCGCCAGGTCGGCCAGGTGGAGCTGGGGCAGCCCGTGCTGCCGCTCTCCGAAGAAATCGCCTGGGCCCCGCAGGCGCAGGTCCTCCTCGGCGATGCGAAAACCGTCGGAGGTCTCGGAGAGTACCCGCAGCCGCTTCCGGCTCTCCTCCCCCCGCTCGGCGCTCATGAGCACGCAGTAGCCCCGGTGCTTTCCCCGGCCCACACGGCCCCGGAGCTGGTGGAGCTGGGAGAGGCCGAACCGCTCCGCGTTCTCCACGATCATCAGCGCGGCGTTGGGCACGTCCACCCCCACCTCGATGACGGTGGTGGACACCAGCACGTCGGTCTCTCCGGCGGCGAAGGCGGCCATCACCGCCTCCTTGTCCTTGGCCTTCATCTTTCCGTGGACGAAGGCCACCCGCAGCTCGGGGAATACCTCCTCCTTGAGCTTGGCGGCGTAGGCGGTGACCGCCTTCAGGTCGGAAAGGCCCTCCGGCCCCTCCTCCCCCTCCTCTACGGCGGGGCAGACCACATAGACCTGGCGGCCCTCCGAGACCAGCCGACGCACAAAGCCGTACATCCGCTGCCGCTTGTTCTCCCCCACCACATAGGTCTCCACGGGGGTGCGGCCGGGAGGCAGCTCGTCCATCACCGACACGTCCAGATCCCCGTAGACGATGAGGGCCAGGGTCCGGGGGATGGGCGTGGCCGACATGACCAGCACATGGGGGCTTCTCTCCCCCGCCTTGGCCGACAGGGCGGCGCGCTGTTCCACCCCGAAGCGGTGCTGCTCATCGGCGATGACCAGCGAGAGGCGGCGGAACTCCACCCCTTCGCTGAGCAGCGCGTGGGTGCCCACCGCCAGGTCGATCTCTCCCCGGACCAGGGCCTCTCGCACCCGCCGTCTCTCCGCAGCGCCCTGGCTGCCGGTGACGAGCCCCAGGCGCATCCCCGCCGGGGCAAGCAGCTCGGAGAGGGAGAGAAAATGCTGCCGGGCCAGGATCTCGGTGGGGGCCATGATGGCGCTCTGGGCGCCGTTTTGGAAGGCCAGCCAAGCGCAAAGGGCCGCCACCACCGTCTTGCCCGAACCCACGTCTCCCTGGACAAGGCGGTTCATGGGCCTGCCCGAGGCCATATCCGCCGCCGCCTCCTCCGCCGCCCGGCGCTGGGCGCGGGTGGGGGCAAAGGGCAGTAGGGCCCAGAACTTATCCAGATCCTGCGCGGAGAAAACCGTCCCCGCCTTCTCCTCCCGGCGGGCGCGCAGCAGGGCCATGCCGCAGGTGAGCTGAAAAAGCTCCTCGAACACAAACCGCCGCCGGGCCATCTCCAGGGCTTCCCAGCTCTCGGGAAAGTGGATGTTGCGGTAGCAGAACTCGCTCTGGGCCAGATGGTGGGCAAGGCGCACCTGGGTCGGGAGCACCTCGTCCACCTGCTCCGCGCACGCCGGGGCACACCGCTCCACAAGAGCGGAGATCAGGTTGTTGGACACCCCTGCCGTCAGGCGGTAAATGGGCATGATCCGCCCCAGGAACCGCCCCTGCCCCTCCCGCTCGCAGACGGGATTTGTCATCTGCCTGGCCCGGGGCGGACCCTCCGCCCGGCCGAAGAAGAGGTAGCGCTCCCCCTGGCGCAGGGCGTCCTTCATATAGGTCTGGTTGAAGAAAGTGACCGTCATGGCGGCGGTGTCGTCCACCGCCTTTACCCGCACCAGCTCCAGGCCCCGGCGGATGCGGGAGATCCGGGGCGGCTGGGCCACCATGGCCGCGATGCACACGCTCTCCCCCTCCGGGGCGTCGGCGATGGTGCATATCTTGGTGCGGTCCTCATAGCTGCGGGGGAAGTAGGAGAGCAGATCCCCCACCGACACAATGCCCAGTCTGCCCAGGGCCTTGGCACGGGTTGGGCCCACGCCGGGCAGCTCCCTCACGTCGGTGTCCAGCGTCAAGGCCATGTCTCTCCCTCCTTCCGGCATTATGCATCAGTTTACCACATTTCCATCCCGGCGGCAAGGCGGCGCGGCGGCGGGAAAGAGGACGAGAGTCAGCTTTTTTATGTTTGTAGGAGTACAATACATGTTGGACAGTTGAATAAAAAAGGATGAAGGATAAGGCCTCATCGGTTATAGTTGAGTTACCACACACCAACTGTACGAGAGGGGGCCATATCCTTCATGAGCAAGAGTATAAC
>DVLB01000101.1 GCA_018715695.1 Candidatus Galloscillospira stercoripullorum | reverse complement strand
TCGATGATGTTGATGCGGGTCTGGGGGAACTGGTTCTTGGTGCCCTGCCAGTAGCAGGTGGTGGCGGCGGAGGTGATGGTGATGCCGCGCTCCTGCTCCTGAGCCATCCAGTCCATGGTGGCGGTACCGTCGTGGGTCTCGCCGATCTTGTAGTTGACGCCGGTGTAGTAGAGAATACGCTCGGTGGTAGTGGTCTTGCCCGCGTCGATGTGAGCCATGATGCCGATGTTGCGGGTGTTCTCTAAGCTAACTTTCCTAGGCATACGTTACTCCTTACCAGCGATAGTGAGCGAAGGCCTTGTTGGACTCGGCCATCTTGTGCATATCCTCGCGGCGCTTCACAGCGGAACCGAGGTTGTTGGCGGCGTCCATGATCTCGCCGGCCAGACGCTCCTTCATGGTCTTCTCGCTGCGGGCGCGGGAATAGGTGGTCAGCCACCGCAGACCCAGGGTCTGACGGCGCTCGGGACGCACCTCGATGGGCACCTGGTAGGTGGCGCCGCCCACACGACGGGCCTTGACCTCCAGAGACGGCATGACGTTCTCGATGGCGGCAGTGAACACGTCCAGGGGGTCCTTCTCGGTCTTGGCCTTGATGATGTCAAAGGCGCCGTAGACAACCTTCTGTGCCACGCCCTTTTTGCCGTCGAGCATGATGCTGTTGACAAGCTTGGTAACCAGGACGGAGTTGTAAAGCGGATCGGGCAGAACCTCCCGCTTGGGTACATTTCCTCTTCTGGGCACTTTGCTTCCCTCCTTCTTATAAAAATACAGAAATCATAGGTACTCACCATGCATCAAGCATGATGTGTAATGCCTGTCCGAGGTCTACCCATATTATATGGAATAAACGCTCGGCAAGGCTTTGGGTGCCTTGCGCAAACGCACAATGCATGTTTGGGGTCAGACACGCAGGTCTGACGGCGCCGGGACGGTCAGGCCGGGAAGAAATTACTTCTTCGCGCCGCCCTTGCCGGCCTTGGGACGCTTGGCGCCGTACTTGGAACGAGCCTGCATACGGCCGTTGACGCCCTGGGCATCCAGAGTACCACGGATGATGTGGTAGCGCACGCCGGGCAGGTCCTTGACACGGCCGCCACGGATCATGACCACAGAGTGCTCCTGCAGGTTGTGACCCACACCGGGAATGTAAGCCGTGACCTCATAGCCGTTGGTCAGACGCACACGGGCGATCTTACGCAGGGCGGAGTTAGGCTTCTTCGGGGTGGAGGTACGCACCGCGGTGCAAACACCTCTCTTCTGAGGAGAAGGCAGGTCGGTCTGGCGGTTGGTGAGGGTGTTCAGGCCGTGCTGCATAGCGGGAGAAGTGGACTTGTAGGTCACCTTCTCGCGTCCCTTCCGGACGAGCTGGTTAAACGTAGGCATGGTTTTCATCCTTTCTCAAAGGATACCATCAGCGGACAAGGGGCAACACGCCTGTCGGCGGTCTCAACGGGCGCCGGCTGCGTTCTCGGGCTCGGCGGGCGCCAGCCCGCCTTCTCCCTGCGGCCTTGCCAGCCCCCATCCATCCTCGCCGACAGGTCCTGCGGAGTTTTTCGGGAGCGGAAAGGGCGGCCCGGCAAAGAGGTAACGCCGGACGTCTTTTCCGCCCCGAAAAACCGTATTGACTCTTGTCCGCTGATGGTAACATTTTATATTTTAACAAAATAACCCGGAGGCTATTCCGTTAAAATCACACCAATAGCGCGGCCACCGCGCTCCCCACGGCGATGCCGCACAGGTCGCCCAGCTGCTTCATGGTGCAGCCGCGCTCCACCGGCACGCCCTTCTGGGCGCAGAGCGTCTCCATGGCCTCGGTGATGCGGGGGTCGGCGTCGTCAGCCAGGAAAACCACCTTGGCCCGTCCGTCGTTCACCGCCCGCTTGGTCTGCTTGGCGCCCGCGACTTTGCAGCCGCTCTTCAGTTGATCCAGCATGGCGGCCCCTCCATCCTAGTGCGCCAAAGGAAAGCGGCGTTTTCTCGCCTGGCGCGTTTGGGCGCAATGATACTTGCACAATTTGGGATTATACCATAGGGGGAAAGTGAAGTCAAGCAAAAAAACACTGTATTTGCAAGGCTTCCCGGTCTTTCACCGGTCCCCTCTTATTTCCAATTTTTCTTGACTTTTTCTCCCTGCTCTTATATAATTTACACAAAACCTGAAGCACTATTCATCTTCATAACAGAAAGGCGGGTCAACTATGCACTACGCGCCCCAGTTCGCCCAGACCGAGCGGCTCAAGATCGCCTACTACCATATGGGTCAGGCGGGCAAGCCCAAGCTCATGCTCATCCACGGCAACGCCTCCTCCGCGGTGTTCTACCTGCCCCTGATGGAGCGGCTCAAGGACGACTTCGAGATCATCGCCCCCGACCTCCGGGGCTTTGGCGACACGGAGGCCCTGCCCATCGACGCCACCCAGGGCATGAAGCAGTGGTCCGACGACCTCCACGCCCTCATCACCGCCCTGGGCTGGGACCGCTTTGGCATCATGGGCTGGTCCATGGGCGGCGCGGTGGCCGAGCAGTACGCCATCGACCACAGCGAGTGCATCACCGGCATGATCCTGCTGGCCCCCTGCTCCCCCTTCGGCTTCGGCGGCACCGCCGGGCCCGAGGGCCGGAAGCTGGAGCCGCTGAACATCGCCTCGGGCGCCGGCGTGGCCAACCAGCAGCTCATCGCGGCCATGGCCCAGAAGGACCGGGAGTTCATGCGCACCATGCTGCGCAACGTCTACTGCAAGCCCGGCTTCCTCATGGCCAGCGAGTGGGAGGAGCTGATGATCGACGGCATCCTCTCCACCCGGCTGGGGGACGGCTTCTACCCCGGCGACGTGATCCCCTGCGCCCAGTGGCCCTTCGTCCGGGCGGGCAGCAAGGGCATCTGCAACACCATGGCCCCCGAGTACTGCGACACCTCCGCCCTGGCCGAGGTGCCCAACAAGTTCCCCATCCTCTGGTTCATGGGGGACAGCGACCTGGTGGTGGGGGATGAAAACGACATCAACGCCCTGGGCAAGCGGGGCGTCATCCCCGGCTGGCCCGGCGAGGAGATCGCCCCGCCCCAGCCCATGGTCAGCCAGACCCGCTACGTCCTGGACAAGTACAGGGAAAACGGCGGCTCCTACAAGTTCGTCTCCGTCCCCAATGCCGCCCACGCCGCCGTCCTGGAGCAGGAGGACCTGTTCGTGGACGAGATCAAGGCCCTTCTCCTGTAAGGCGCATTCCCTTTCCACACATTCCAACACAAAGAAGAACGGGCCGCCCATTCGGGCGGCCCGTTCGAGGTTGTCGATAACCCCTTCTGGCCAAAGGCTTCGGAGGGAAAGATAGTGTGAAAGAAAACCGTCAGGGTTGTCTTTCGCGTCTGATCAAACCACTTTTTGAAACTTTTTTGAAGTTTCAAAAAGTGCAACAGCCTGTCGAAAAGACTTTTTCGACAGGCTG